>JBDTLB010000053.1:0-5696 GCA_039934955.1 Devosia sp. | reverse complement strand
CCCGCCGGAGAACCTTGCAACGCAGGGATACGGTGCGCATTTCCTCAAGGTCCAGACGGATGGTCCGGAGCGAGTGAACCGCAGAGTGACGATTAGGCGGATCACTCCGCTCATCACGGAGGCTGCGGCGAACTAGGCGTGCAACACGAAGCGTATTCTGGAATACTGGACCTATCGAACTCTTCATACTCGAGGCGAGCACCAACCGCCGGCGCATTTTTCGCGAAGTAATCGTCCTGACAGGAGGCTGTAAGAATCGCCGGTTAGGAAATCGGGCGCGGGAGTGCTGGAGGGTAGCTTGAAGGTCCTGGGCGCTTGACAAATAAGGTCGCTATTGCCCCATCAAGTCTATTTGGCCGCGCCCGACGCCCCTTTTACACCAGTGACTTTGCTCAAAGTTGCGACCATTAATTGCGGCCATCGTCCAAGCAATGGCGTGGAATGAGTCGAGGCATCTGATGTGCATAAAGTTGGGACTGGCACCACTGCTGATACTCGCTCTGGCTACCACTGGGTCAATAGCCTTCGATGGCAAGCTGACAGGAAAGTTTAAGGCCGACAGCGACGAGGGGCCTACGACGCTCACGTACTACGATGCCTCATGCACCCCTAGCGGGGCACCCGAATGTGTCGTGACCTATCTTTGGTGCGATAGTCCCCGAGACATTGGCTTTGAGGTGCGGGGCGTCGCCGACGCGGTTCTTGGCAAATGGCTGGTGAAGGACGGCGCCAAGGCTACCCTCACGAGCAAAAAACGCGTGCTACTGCTGCGACCGACCGAGATGGTCACTAGCGACATCGCTGGGACATGGGACCTGAAGTTTAACGCCGTCAGCACCGAGGGTGGCGAAGATGCCGAATTTTGGTTCGCGGGACTTGAGGCCGTGCCAGAAATCACGATGAGCACCGCAAAGGGTGAGGACGTCCTGCCGGTCGATGGTGAAAACGGAACGCAGCTGAGCCAGTTTCTGGCGGCTTGCCGGAAGGTAGGAAGCTGACCATAGGGATCGCCGGGCAGGAGCGTCCGCGAAGCGCCAGACATGGAGTAGCAAATGCCGAATTTCGTTTTCAACTTGATCGGGATGGTCTTTACTATCGTGGGCGCGGTGTGGACGGAAGAGGCCTTCCGACACGGAGGTCTTCACCCGGTCGGCGGAGCCTATGCCTCGGCAGTGGTCGCCATGCCAGCGATCGGCATCCTCGTTGCCGGCCTGATGCTGATGCTGGGCGCCGCTATCCTGCACCACCTCGGCCGTATAGATCGCCACACGGAGTTTTCCGGGCGCGCCTTGGCTGAAATCAGCGAGTCCGAGATTTACAACCATGCCGCGCCCAGGCGCGGCGATATTGAATGAGTCCGGGCCTCGCTCGCGCGACGAACTTCTTTAACGACGAACGAGGGCCCGCTACGCGTTGATACACTCGCAAAGCGGTTGAAGATCGGCCTGCGAGTTAAAGAAACGATGGCTTGTTGCGTTCGACGAGATCGAGCACCCGATGGGTGGCGTTAGGGACCGTCGGAATGCCAGTGATGAGGGGAGTAAGCTCAAGCAGACGCTGCAATCATCAATGGGCAGTCGATCTCGTCGGGTCACCATGTCTACCCCCCGCATCTCATCCCCAAGACCGTGCGGTGGTGGCTTGGTCGCAACTGTTTCGTCAACTCATTGTGGAGGCGGAGCCGAGACTACCCCAGGGTCGCCGCCCGCCAGTCGCGATAGGACTGGCCGGTGCCGGCCATTTTCCACTCGATCGGCCCTGTAGCGTACTGTTTTGTCTGGTCGCGTGGGGGTCACGGAACGACGCCTATTCACATACTGACGGCAAAAAGCTGGTCGCCGAAGCGGCTGCCAAGGAATCAAGCGGGCTGATCGAAGGCATTGCGACCGCGAGGCGCGAGCAGGCGACGGCGATCGAGGAAGTGCCAAAGGCAGTGTGTACGCTCGACGAGATGACGCAAGACAATGCGTTTGATGGTTGAAGACACCAACGCGGCAATCGAACAGACCGGGGCGCAGGCCAACGAACTCGACAAAATAGTCGATGTCTTCACGATCTATGAGCGGACCATTGGTCGCCGCCGCCGCGCCGCTTAGGACTACCTACCGATGTTGGCGAGGCATGGCTTGCAGTCCATTCCAGCCAGCATCTGACTGGTCATTTGAACGGCCGTCTGCCTTTGGCTCATCACCGATTGGAGCTCGATCATTGGAAGCTCCGCTCCATGACCCGCGCCGCGATCTTGCTGAACGACGAGGCTCGGCCGCTCGCCAATTCCTCGAACCAGGCGCCGCTCGCACGCAATGGCGCGAATGAGCGGTTGAATGGGAGCGTGTGCATTGCGCCGATAGTGTTGATAAAGTCGGTTCGGCCGGGGATGCCCGGCGCTCGCTGAAATGAATTGCTGCCGACACGCTATTCGCTGACCGGTCGCGCAAATTCTGACTCAGGAGGCGCTCTTGGCAGGAGTCTGATTGCGCTCGAATCCAGAGGGTGCCGACGAAACTGACCTAGCCGTGACTTTATCAACACTATCCGCCAGGAGCGGACATTCAGCTTAGGTGGGTTTCCATTTTAGTAGCCGCATAGCGTTGGCTGTGACCAACACCGTAGCGCCGGTGTCAGCGAGGATAGCCGGCCACAGCCCCGTGAGGCCAATGATCGTGGTGACGAGGAAGATGACCTTGAGCCCAAGTGCGATGGTAATGTTTTGCGTAATGTTGCCCATCACAGAGCGGGAAAGCTCGATCATGCTGGCCACGTCGCCGACGCGGCCGTGAAGGATTGCGGCGTCGGCGGTTTCGAGTGCCACATCGGTTCCACCGCCCATTGCGATCCCAACATCGGCCGCGGCCAGCGCAGGCGCATCGTTGATCCCGTCGCCCACCTTCGCCACCACCTTGCCGCTTGATTGCATCTCGCGGACGATGCGCTGCTTGTCCTCGGGCAGAAGCTCGGCTCGCGCTTCGATTCCGAGGCCTCTGGCGATGGCGTTGGCGGTGCGAGTGTTGTCTCCGGTCAACATGATCGTTTCAATGCCGGAGTCACGAAGCGATTTGAGACCTGCAATGGCATCGGCCCGCGCTTCGTCGCGGATGGCGAAGATCCCGGCAACCTGATCGGCGACGAGAAGGACGGAAACGGTCTTGCCTTCGTCGTTGAAGGTCGCGATTTGTGCCGATTGTTCTGCGGTCAACTTGACCTTGTCATTGGCGGCTTGTGGCGAGGCAAGGAACACGTCCTCGCCGCCGACTTTGCCGATGACGCCCTTCCCGCCGAGCGCTTTGGCCCCGGAGGTCGGCGGGATAGGAACCTTGTCGCCGCTCGCCCTAGCGAGGATTGCGATAGCGAGGGGGTGCGACGAGCCCGACTCCAGTGCCGCGGCCAGCGAGAGAACCTGCTTCTCGGTCCGGCCGATGGCAATGATATCCGTCACCATTGGCTTACCCTCCGTGAGGGTGCCGGTCTTGTCGAAGGCAACGGCTGTGACCTTGCGGAGCCCTTCGAGCACAGCGCCGCCTTTGAGGAGAAGGCCCCGGCGTGCACCAGCCGACAGCCCCGCCGCAATGGCCGCAGGCGTCGAGATGACCAAGGCACAGGGGCACCCGATCAAGAGCACTGCGAGCCCCTTATAGACCCACTCGCTCCACAACTGCCCGAAAACTAGGGGCGGGATGACAGCCACGAGTGCGCCCACCACGAGCACGCCAGGTGTATAGATTCTGGAGAAGCGCTCGATAAAGCGCTCGGTCGGCGCTTTACTCTCCTGCGCCTCTTCAACCAGCTTGACGACGCGCGCGATGGTGTTGTCCGAAGCGGCGGCAGTTACCCGCACGCGCAGCACGGCGTCTGCGTTTATCGTCCCGGCGAAGACGGGGTCACCCACAGTCTTGTTTGTCGGCACGCTTTCTCCGGTGACCGGTGACTCGTCAATCGAACTACTGCCCTCGATAATCTCCCCGTCTGCTGGAATGCGGTCGCCAGGTCGGACCACGATGATGGAGCGCACCGCGAGCGACTCGGCGGGCACTTCGCGCGTTTGCCCGGCGTCTTCGAGCAATGCCGTCTTGGGCACGAGCGCGGCGAGTCCGCGGATGCTCGCACGGGCGCGTCCGGCGGCAACGCCTTCGAGAAGTTCGCCCACGAGAAACAGGAGGACGACAGTGGCCGCCTCTTCCGTCGCACCGATCAGCACAGCACCAACGGCTGCGATGGTCATGAGCGTTTCGATGGTGAATGGTGAGCCCGCTAGGGCCCCGGCCATGGCTCGGCGGCCAATTGGGACGAGCCCGACGAGCAATGCCGCTAGAAATGCCCAATGCCCCAGGACCGGAAACGCCAGCCCGGCAAGGTAGGCGACGACAAGCGCGGCGCCGGAGGCGGCCACAAGGGACGCCTTCTTGGTCCTCCACCAGGGGCCATCCCCGAGGTCGAAGTGCTCGGGCGCGCCCTTGCCATGATCGAGGCCGTCATGGTCCCCGTGATCGTGCGGAGCGGCGGCATGCAACGACGCATCGGCGAGGGCGACACTGTAACCGAGGCTCTTTACGACCTTCTCGATGGCGACGAACGGGACGCCACTATGCGAGACATTGAGTGTGCCCGCGGTGAAGGAAGCGCCTGCCTCCGATACCCCCGCCAATCTGCTGACAGCGGTTTCGATCTTGGTGGCGCAGGCGGCACAATCCATCCCGCCCACGCGATAGCGGGTCTTGATCGTGGCGGCATCGGTCATTGGGGTGGTCCTGACGAATAGATCGCCCATATGATGGGTGCTCTAGTCACTCGAGGGTCAAGGACTGAAATGATGAATTTGCCCATTGGCGAACTGGTGTGCAGCCCGGCGCAGGGTCTCGACGCCGATCGGCCCGCCAAACCGTTGAAATCTCGCCGATGGGTGGGGTCCCGCCTCGGCACCGCGCGACAGTCAGCCTCCCAGTAAGTCGGCGAACCGCCACTTCGCGCCGAAACCGAACATTTTCAGCTAACAGTGACTCCAACTCGGATACTTCGCCGTAGGCGCGGCCAGTCGTGTTAACAAAGAACCGGTGTAACAGGGGGACAAGTACTATGGGCCTTTTCGACGAACTGGCTGGCGTCGTTGAGAACGCCGTGAAGTCGCATTCGGGTGGGCTCGGTGGCGTCATGAATGATGCCCTCGCGCACCTTGGTGGCCTCGACGGCGTCGTCAAGACACTGAACGACGCGGGCCTTGGCGCCAAGGTCAATTCCTGGCTGGGAGAAGGCCCCAACACCCCGATCACCGCTGACGAGATCAAGTCGGCCCTGACCCCGGAGCATCTCAAGCAGATCGCCGCCAAGCTCGGCGTTCCTCCCAACCTCGTTGCCGAAGTTCTGGCGCAGCATCTTCCCGGCGCCGTTTCTAGCAGCAGTCCGAAGAAGTAGGAGACACAGCATGGCCGACAAGAAACCAACGACCCCGCCTGCGGACGTCACCAAGGATTGGAAGGCAACGCAGGGCCAGAGCTCCTCTGCCGGGAGCCTCCGCCTGTTCGCCGCGCTCGCCTGGATAATCGCCATCGGCGGCGAGATCTACGGGGTCTGGCTAGTCTACCATCACGCCTTCGACACGGGTGGTCAGCCACTGCTCCTCGGCATCCTGATCGGCATCGCGGTGTTCGCCATCGCTGGAAACCTGTTGTGGAAGGCCGCCAACCGGCGCGATCCAGCCCGCG
>JBDTLB010000052.1:0-5021 GCA_039934955.1 Devosia sp. | reverse complement strand
GCAGGATCCACAGCAGCATCTGCGGACTGGCTGGGTCGCGCAGGAAGGTCCGCGCGCCGGCGATACCGACCATCACGTAGAGAGCAAACCAGACCGGCCCGAAAAGCCAGTTCGGCGGATTGAAGGGGGGCTTGTTCAGCCCCTGGTACCAGGCGCCGGGTGCCGTGTTGACGCCGATGAGGCCGCCGACAGCAACCACCACCAGCACGAAAGCGGCAATTGTTATCCAGCTGCGGCGGCTGCGACGGTCGAAGGCCAAGCTTATCATTCCTCCCTAAACGCCACCAGCGCGATGCTGGATCACTCTGCTACGGGGTTCGTCACCGCCGACGTACTAAAAATGCAAAGAAGCCATCGGTTTCTGTCTTGAGCGGGGTCAGCAGGACGCCGCCCTGCGCCGGCAGGTGAACGCGGGAGGCTGCATCCAGCCCTAGTTGGGCCAGAGCGGGCGCCATCGGGATAGCCTCGAACTCGGGGTGCTCAGCGAGGAAATTCACGGCCTGCGCACCGTTCTCGTCGTCGAGGATCGAGCAGGTAATGTAGGCCAGCGTGCCGCCCGACTTCACGTAGCGCGCGCCCGCTTGGAGGATCACTTTCTGCTCGGCGACGCGGGCAGCGACCTGTTCGGCGGTGAGCTTCCATTTGGCGTGGGGCTGCCGGCGCCAGGTGCCCGAGCCGGTGCACGGGGCGTCGATCAGCACCCTGTCCATCTTGCCGGCGAGATCGTCGAGCGCTCCCGCGCCGGGCGCGCGGACCTGGACGTTGCGCGCGCCGTTGCGTTTCAGGCGATCGTAGATCGGCGCCAGCCGGTGGCGATCGCTGTCATAGGCGAAGATCTGGCCCTTGTTGTTCATGGCGGCGGCCATCGCCAGCGTCTTGCCGCCGGCGCCGGCGCAGAGATCGAGCACCTGCTCGCCGCTCGTCGCGCCAGCAAGCGCGGCGACAATCTGGCTGCCCTGATCCTGCACCTCGAACCAGCCCTTGAGGTAGCCTTCCTCGACCTGGACGTTCGGCGTGCGACTGTCGCGCTGTCCGGCAGCGATCCTTATGCCCACCGGCGACAGGGCGGCGGGCTCGGCGCCAAACCGCTCCAGCGCCTTCAGCACGCGGGCGGTGTCGGAGCGCAGCGTATTGACGCGCAGATCGAGCGGCGGCCGCCTGGTCATTGCCCTGCCCTCGTCGACCCAGTTGTCGCCGAGGGTGGTCCGAAGCGCAGGCACGATCCATTCAGGCAGATCGGCGCGAACGTGATCAGGCGCGCCCGCCAGCGGGTTGGGCGCACTCAGATGATGCACCTCGTCGACGCTCAGCGCACCGGGCGCGTGTGCGTCCTGCGCGAACAGGTCGGCGAGCTCTTCGGGCGACGTGCCCCAGTCGCGCACCGCGACGCTCAGCACCAGCGCGCGCGGTGTATCGGCCTGCATGGCGAAGGCGTGGCTCGACCGCTTGCGCAAAGCGTCATAGACGAGATTGCCGATGGCGGCGCGATCGCCCGAACCGGCGAAGCGGTTGTTGAGACCCCAGGCCTTGAGGCCTTCGGCCACCGGCCGGTGGCGCCGGTCGATGTCCTCAAGCACCTCGATGGCAGCGGCAAGGCGGCCCGCGAGCTTCATGCGCGCGGCCCCGTCGCGATGAGGATCAGGCGCACGCCAAGGTCGAGCCAAAGCAGACCGAGGCCCGCGAAGCCGGCGGCGTAGGCCGCGAAACGCTGCGCGACGTTGTTGGTGGTGGCAAAGACCGCCGCATGAGCAATGCGGGCGAGGACGAAGAACCAAGCCAACGCCACCTCGATCCAGGTCGCTCCAAAGCAGAGCGCGAGTCCGCAGGAGACGTAGAACAGCACAGGCAGCTGGAATTGGTTGTCAAAAGCGTTCGAGACGCGCTTTTCCTGCTCCGGCCATGGGTCGCGCGACAGCGCCATATCGCCGATCGGCATCTTGCCGCTGGCCACCATTGGCACGCGGATTGCACCAAGCACCCAGAGCAGCACGAAGGCGATTGCGATCTGAACAAGGATCGCCGCGACCAGCCAGATCGATGTCGCCGTCATCACACCCCGCCGCGATAGTTCGGCGGCTCGCGCGTGATGGTCACGTCGTGCACATGGCTTTCCTGCAGCGCGGCGCCGGAGATCTTTACGAACGTTGTGTTGTCGCGGAAGTCCTGCAGATCACGGGCGCCGGTATAGCCCATGGCGGCCCGCAGTCCACCGGCAAGCTGGTGCAGCACGTTGCCGGCCGGGCCCTTGTAGGGCACCTGCCCTCGATGCCTTCGGGGACCAGTTTCAGCGTGTCGCGCACTTCCTGCTGGAAATAGCGATCGGCCGAACCGCGTGCCATGGCGCCGACCGAGCCCATGCCGCGATAGGCTTTGTAGGACCGGCCCTGATACAGATAGACTTCGCCGGGGCTCTCGTCGGTGCCGGCCAGCAGTGAGCCGATCATGGCGCAACTCGCGCCGCCCGCCAGGGCCTTCGCCAGATCGCCCGAGAACTTGATGCCGCCATCGGCGATCACCGGAACGCCGCTCTTGTCGGCCTCCTCGGCACAGGCCATCACGGCCGCCAGCTGCGGCACGCCGACGCCGGCGACGATGCGGGTGGTGCAGATCGAGCCTGGGCCGATGCCGACCTTGATCGAGTCCGCGCCGGCATCGATCAGTGCTTTCACGGCTTCCGCCGTCGCGACATTGCCGGCGACGATGCGGGTCGAATTGCTCTCGCGCTTGACGCGTTCCACGGCTTCCGCGACGCGCACCGAATGGCCATGGGCGGTGTCGATCACGAGCAGGTCGACACCTGCCGCGATCAGCGCCATCGAGCGTTCGTAGCCCTTGTCGCCGACGGTCGACGCTGCGGCTACACGCAGCCGCCCCTGCGCATCCTTGATCGCCATCGGGTTGAGCTGGGCCTTCTCGATGTCCTTTACGGTGACCAGGCCGATGAGGTTGCCGGCATCATCGACGACCAGCAGCTTTTCGATGCGGTTGGAGTGGAGCAGGCGCTTGGCCTCTTCCTTTCCGACACCGTCGCGCACTGTAACGAGGTTCTCGTGCGTCATGAGTTCTGCGATTTTCTGCCGGTCGTCGGTGGCAAAGCGCACGTCACGGTTGGTGAGAATGCCGACGAGCTTGCCGGACACGCGGCCGCCCTTGCCAGCATTTGCTACGACCGGAATGCCGGAGATGCGGTTGGCCTTCATCAGCGACATGGCGTCGGCGAGTGTCGCGTCGGGGCCGATCGTGATGGGGTTAACCACCATGCCGCTCTCGAAGCTCTTCACCTGCCGGACCTGCTCGGCCTGCTCATCGGGCTCCAGGTTGCGGTGGATGACGCCCATGCCGCCAGCCTGCGCCATCGCGATGGACATGGCGTATTCCGTGACGGTGTCCATCGCCGCCGACATCAGCGGCAAATTGAGAAAGATGTCCTTGGTGACGCGGCTGCCGATGTTGACCTCAGTGGGCAGCACGTCGGATCGAGCCGGCTGCAACAGCACGTCGTCGAAGGTCAGGGCGGAATCGCCAGTGATGGAGGTAATGATCTTCGCCAAGGGCGGGCCCTTCCGTGTGCTTCTGTGAAAACAGGAAGCCCGCAGCTGGACGACTCGAAGTCCTGCTGCGGGTTGGCGAGGGTGACTAGCACCACAATTGGCGTTTGGGAAGCGGGCCGGGCGAAAGGCTGCCCAGCCCCGGTTTCAGGCGGCTTCGAGCTGGGCGATGAGTTGCTCGACGCGCTCGATATGACTGAGGTGGCGCTCCTCGACCACGAAGTTGAGCGTCATGTACTCGCGGCCGGGGCAGAAGGTGCAGATGTTGGTCGACTGGTGGAACGCGCCGCAATAGATCGGCTCGATCATCCACTCGGTCAGCGGCCCCATCGTGCGATGCGGAGGCACGAGGGTGAGAACGAGGTCAGCCGTTGTGCTCTGCAAACGCCAGAACTTCTGCGAGATCAGCCACGGCGCAATTTTTTTCAGCGAGCGCAGCGCGCGCATCATCGCAAGAATCATCAATTGGAACTTCGTGACGTCGGTGTTCTCTTTGATCTCGATCTCGGCATCGACGGCCCGGACATAGGCCGGGAGATCGTCGGTGACGGGGAAGCGGGCCTCCAGCGCGCGGATGCGGAAGAAATCATCGTCGGAGGCCGTGCGGTTGGTATCGAGCATGGTGTAGGCGGCGGTGATCACTTTCTCCTTAAACCGCCGCTCCTTTTCCGAGTGGAGCGCGTAGGTGACCAACGCGAAGTAAAGCGAGCGCTGCCGCACGCCGAGTTTGTTGGCGAGCGCACGGATGCGCTGACGCGGCAAAGCTACGGTCCTGAAGAACAGGGGACGTTCGGGCGGATTTATGATCACCGCCGCCAGTGCCGACATGGTCGCAAAAAGATACCCGGCGATCGCGCCACGGAGGCGCTTGAGCCAGGCGAGTTGATTGCCCTTGTCCGACTGAATACCGTGATTGGCGGTCTGCGAGCGCGTCAACAGCGCGGCGTCGGACCCTTCCATGAGCGCATGCGCCGAACGGACCTGGATGATCGAGGCACGACCTTGTGCGTCGGGACCGCCCTTGAGATTGGCGGCCATCACCCGGAACAATGGCAGTTCGGGATGGGTGAAGACGTCCTGGCTGGTCGACAACCATTTGTCCGGATAGCCGTCGAAGCTGTCGACTTCTTCAACCGAGGTGATCGCGTCGAGGATGTGCTGAGCGAATGGGTATCCGGGTCGTGCGCCGACGAACCCATGCGTCAGTTGGGGGGCCAGCGTCACCATGTGGGCAGTCAGGTTTTCAATCGACGCCTTGTCGAACTGCCGCTTGGAGAAGGCGGTGAAGAAAATGGTGTCCTTGCCTTCGAGCAGGAACCACTGGAAGTCGGTGAACAGCGCGTGCGGGTTATCACGGACGGCTTCAGCGGCGAGATCGAGCGCCGCCGTGTGGTCGGAGGCAAAGCTCGAGGCGGAAAAACTCTTCATCGGAACCTACGTTATCAGCCGCTGTCAATTCAAACCCAGTTCGAC
>JBDTLB010000051.1:0-20028 GCA_039934955.1 Devosia sp. | reverse complement strand
TCGCTCGCGGCGGTGACGATCGGCGCCGAGATCTTTTTCGTCTACCTGGCGCGGCAACTGCACGGCTCCAAGTTCGAAGAGATCATGCACCAGACTGAGAAAGACCAGCTGATCAACGAGCTCGAGGAAGCCCGAACGATGTCGGACGAGGCCCGGCGCCACGCCGAGCAGGCCAACATCGCCAAGTCGCAGTTCCTCGCCACCATGAGCCACGAGTTACGCACGCCGCTAAACGCCATCATCGGTTTCTCCGAAGTGCTGCAGTCCGAGTTGCTCGGGCCGCACCAGGTGCCGCAGTACAAGGAATATGCCGGCGACATCCATCGCTCCGGTCAGCATCTGCTCAACCTGATCAACGAACTGCTCGACCTGAGCCGCATCGAAGCCGGCAAATACGAGCTGAACGAAGAGGCGGTGTCACTGATCAATGTCGCCGAGGATTGCCGACGCATGGTCGAGATTCGTGCCAAGGCCAAGGGCATCGATCTCAGCTTCACCTACGGCAACAATTTGCCCAAGCTGTGGGGCGACGAGCGCGCCATCCGCCAGGTGGTGCTCAACCTGCTCAGCAACGCCATCAAGTTCACGCCGCAGTCGGGCAAGGTCGCACTGGTGGTCAACCGTTCGACCGATGGCGGCCAGATGATCTCGGTGCGCGACAATGGTCCCGGCATTCCCGAGGACGAGATCGCAACCGTGCTGTCCTCGTTCGGCCAGGGCAGCCTCGCGCAAAAAACCGCCGAACAGGGCGCCGGTCTCGGCCTGCCGATCGTTCAGAAAATCATGGAGCTGCATCAGGGCCGCTTCGACTTGTTCAGCAAGCTCCGCTTTGGCACTGAGGTGATCTCCACCTTCCCCCGCGCCCGCGTCATGGACGCCCTGGCGCCGGTGGTCGAAAAGCGCGAAAAACTGCAGATCTACTCGGAAACTGGCCCGCGAAGCTAATCCTTGTTGCTCACACCGGCGCTCGAAAACGTCGCCATGTGCTGATGCAGATTGAGCGCGGTCTTGGCCAGCACCATCGCCAGCGCTGCGCCGCTGCCTTCGCCGAGCCGCATGCCCAGATCGAGCAGCGGCTTGACGTCCATCTTGTCCAGCACCTTGCCATGCGCGCTCTCGGCCGAGACGTGCGCGAAGATGCAATGATCGATGGCGTGCGGGTTGACCGCATGGGCGATTGCCGCCGCGGAGGTCGCCACAAACCCGTCGACGATCACCGGAATCTTCTGGTGCCGCGCCGCGACCAACGCGCCCAGCATCGCGGCGATCTCGCGACCACCGAGGCGGGCAAGGATCGACAGCGGATCGGTAAGGTTGGCCTTGTGCCGCTCGATCGCACGATCGACCGCGTCGGCTTTGCGTGCAAGCCCGGCGTTATCGACGCCTGTGCCGCGGCCGACCCAGTCGGCGCCGCTCCCGCCATAGAGCGCGGTGTAGAGCGCGGCTGCCACCGTGGTGTTGCCGATGCCCATCTCGCCGATGGCGAGGATGTCGGGTTTGCCGGCGATCGCCTCCATGCCATAGGCGATGGTCGCAGCGCACATCTTGTCGTCCATCGCCACTGTGCGGGTGATGTCGCCGGTCGGCAATTCCAGTGCCAGCTCGAACACCCGCAAATTCAGTTCATGCTGCGCGCAGATCTGGCTGATCGCGGCGCCGCCCTCGGTGAAATTGGCGACCATCTGCATGGTCACTTCGCGCGGAAATGCCGAGACGCCCTGATCGGTGACGCCGTGATTGCCGGCGAAGATCGCCACCATGGGGTTCTCGAAACTCGGCTTGGCCCTGCCCTGCCAGCGCGCCAGCCACTCGACCAGCTCTTCCATCCGGCCGAGCGAACCTGGCGGCTTAGTCAGTTGCGCATCGTGCTGGCGAACGGCGTCGACGGCCTCCTCGTCGCCCTCCGGCACAAGGTTGAGAAGATCGGTGATTTCGGCAAACGGGTGAACCATGGCGCGCCTCGACGGGCGGTCTTCATGGGCCGAGTCTTCAAATCCTCATAGCCCCAGCCCTCGAACCGGCTGACCGCCACCGCTTGCCTTGCTCCGCCGCTTGGTGGGACAACGCGACTCATAAAAGCGCCTGCCGAAGGAATTGCAATTGACCGAACTCCCACCGCGTCCGCCGGGCCCTCGCCCCGCCAATGAGAACGGCGCATTTCCGCAGGATTTCCGGCTGACCGACGATCTGATGATGGGGCTGCGCTTCTATTCGCGCCTGCCCACCGGCGATGCGCCACATGCGCGGCCCAACCTCAATCGCATGGCGCTGGCGCTGCCGCTCACCAGCCTCGTCATCGGCGCGCTGCCGGCCGCGGTGCTGCTGGGGCTCGAATGGCTCACGGTGCCGCACTATTTTGCCGCGGCGCTCGCGGTGGCCACACTGGTGATCGTCACCGGCGCGATGGCCGAGGACGCGCTGGCCGATGCCGCTGACGGGCTATTCGGCGGCCGCAACATCGAGCAGCGTCTCGATATCATGAAGGACAGTCGGCACGGCACCTATGGCGTCTGCGCCATTGCGCTGCTGCTCGGGTTGCGGATCACGGCTATCGGTTCGATCGCCAATCCCCTCGCGGCCGTGGGCGTGCTGCTCGCAGCGACCGTGATGGCGCGCTCGGGCGCGCTATGGCTCACCGTCGCGCTGCCGCCCGCTCGTAGCGGCGGCGCAGCAGCGGCTGCGGGTCAGGTCTCGCGGCAGGCCTTTGGCATCGGCGCCGTTTTCATGGTGGTGCTGAGCTTCGTGCTCGCCGGCTTCGCCGTCAGCATCTTCGGGCTCATCACGGCCTACGCGCTCGGCGCGCTGGTGATCTGGGGTTGGATCACGCTCTGCCGCCGGCTGATCGGCGGCCAGACTGGCGACCTCATCGGCGCGCTGCAAGCGCTGCTCGAGATCGCCGTGCTGACCGCCTTCATGATCTTCGTCTAGTCGCGTCACAACTGATTTCCACGCCGCCGCGCTTTGGGCTATGCTCGGGCATGGACAACAATGACGCAGCCTTCGTCGGAAGTATTCCGGACTATTACGACCGCGGCCTAGGTCCGGTGATTTTCACCGACTACGCGGCGCGCATGGCCGATCAGGTCGCCAAGTCGAACCCCATGCGTGTGCTCGAAACGGCGGCCGGCACCGGCATCGTCAGCCGGGTGCTGCGGGATCGCCTTCCTGCCGCCGCTCAGTTGACCGCGACCGACCTCAACGAACCAATGCTCGCGATCGCGAAAGGGAAGTTTACCTCGACCGACAGGGTCGATTTCCGCATCGTGGACGCCCAGGCGCTGCCCTTTGCCGATGGCGCTTTCGCCGCGATGGTCTGCCAGTTCGGCATCATGTTCTTCCCCGACAAGCCGAAATCCTTCGCCGAGGCGTATCGTGTGCTGGCCCCCGGCGGCCGCTACTTCTTCAGCGTCTGGGACACGCATCGCTACAATGGTTTTGCAAGGGTCACTGATGCTGTGCTGAAGCAGACTTTTCCCGACAACCCGCCGGGCTTTTACCGTGTTCCGTTTTCCTGCGCCCCGATCGATCCCCTCAAGGAGATGCTGATCGAGGCGGGCTTCACTGACATCGCGATCGACGTGGCGTCGATCGACAAGTCTGTCAGCGATATCGGCCTATTTGCCAGCGGGCTGATCCTTGGCAACCCGGTCAGCGAGCAGATCCGCGCGCGCGGCCTCACGCCAGAAGCGGTGCGCGATCAGGTGCGCGAGGCGCTCATCAGCGAATTTGGGACCAATCCGACGGTCGTTGCGCTGCAGACGATCTTCTACGCGGTGGTTAAACCTCGGTAAGGCAGCCGCCGCGCCGCTTGATTTCGCCGCAATGAACCCCACACTCTAGCCCATGCTGTTTGTGGGCGTTGCATTGCTGGTCGCTGTCGGAATCGGGCTCCTCGTGAGCGCCGACGCCGGGTCGCTGATCGGCCTGACCCAGGTGCAGTTCGGGCAATTGATCCCGCTGGTGGTGCTCGCCATCGTCTTTGCCGCGGGCGCCTTCTCGCGACGCCAGCGCTTTTCCACCATCGTCGCCAATGTTGCCGTGTGGGCGGCGATCTTCGTCACAGCCCTCGCCGGCTACACCTATCGCGAGGACATCAAGAACGTCGCAGCGCAGGTGTTCGGCGAATTGTCGCCGACCAGCGCCATCGTCGACACCAAGGCCGGCACCGCCACCTTCCGGCGCGGGATGGATGGGCACTTCCTCGTCGCCGCCACCGTCAACGGCGCCAGCATGGCGCTGCTGTTCGATACCGGCGCCAGTGCGGTGGTGCTCTCTTACGACGATGCCAAGAAGGCCGGCGTCGATGTCACGTCGCTCAAATTCAACACGCCGGTGACCACCGCCAACGGCACCGGGCGCGCCGCGGTGGTAACGCTCGACCAGATCGACGTCGGCGGCATCAAGCGCAGCAAGGTGCCGGCGTTCATCGCCGATCGCGGCGCACTCGCCGGCAGCCTGTTGGGCATGACCTTTCTCGAAACGCTGAGCCGCTACTCGGTCTCCGGCAGCAAGCTCGAACTCGCCGACTGAGATCCTGGTCCCACCGGCACCGCTTTCTTCGGGCGGTAGCGACGATCTCGAAAACCGGATTCGACGCTTGCCCGACGCTTCCGCTCGTGCGGCTGGCCGTGCCATAGTGCCCATAGCGTCGGAGACGAATATGCCAAAACGTGACTATGACGAGCGCCTGCTACGCCAGTCTTTTGCCGTTGCCAAGCGGGCCCGCGACGGCGGCGACCACCCGTTCGGCTCTGTGCTGGCAGACAAAGCCGGCAAGATCCTCCGCGAACAGGGCAATGGCTATACCTCGGAGGGTAACGACCGCACCGCGCACGCCGAAAAACTGCTCGCGTCGTGGGCCGCCACGACGCTCACTTTGGACGAGTTGCGCGAGTGCACCCTCTATACCTCGGCCGAGCCGTGCGCGATGTGCTCGGGCGCTATCTACTGGGCCGGTATCGGCCGCGTGGTGTTCGGCCAGACCGAGCGCGAGCTCAAGGCGCAGACCGGCGCGCATGAGGAAAACCCGACGCTCGATTTGCCCTGCCATATCGTCTTCGAGGCCGGCCAGCGCCCGACTGAAATCGTCGGCCCGCTGCTCGCCGACGAAGCCGCACAAGTGCAGGCCGATTACTGGGCCAAAACGAACTAAGCGGCGACCTGTGCCGCGAGTTCTACGGCCTCAAGCGCCCGCATCAGCACCTCAGGTCCGGCGCCCTTGCGACATGCATCGACGCTGAGGATCTGCCGGAACGCCCGTGCGCCCGGCCGGCCATTGGCCAGTCCGAGCATGTGGCGGGTGATGCTGTTGAGCCGCGTGCCCCTAGTCAGTTCGACCTCGGCATAGTCCGCCATCGCCCGCATGATCATGCCGAGATCGGAACGCCGTTCTGGATCGCCGTAGAAAAGGTGATCGATCTCTGCCAGCAGCATCGGCTCGTGGTAGGCGGCCCGGCCAAGCATGACGCCGGACATATGCGCCAGATGCTCTGCCGCCGCGGTCAGCATCTCGATGCCGCCATTGATCGATACCGGGAACGGCGCCAGCCGCTCAGCGAGCCGATCCACCCGCGGATAGTCCAGCGGCGGGATGGTGCGGTTCTCCTTCGGCGAAAGACCATTGAGCCAGGCCTTGCGGGCATGGACGTAGAGGTGCACTGCGCCGGCCGCAACCATCAGGTCGGCGAAGCGGTCGAGGCTCTCCTCGGTGTCCTGGTCGTCGATGCCGATGCGGCACTTGACCGTCACCGGAAGATCGGTCGCGTCCCGCATGGCGCGGATGCACTCGGCCACCAGTTCCGGCTCCGCCATCAGGCAGGCGCCGAAGCGGCCCGACTGCACGCGATCGGACGGGCAACCGACATTGAGGTTGATCTCGTCATAGCCGAACGCTGTCGCGACCCGCGCCGCTTCAGCCAGCTCCTTGGGGTCCGAGCCGCCCAACTGCACCGCCAGCGGATGCTCGACATCGGAAAATCCAAGCAGCCGCTCGCGATCGCCGTGGATCACCGCCGGCGACGTCACCATCTCGGTGAACAGCAGCGCGCGCCGCGTCAGCAGCCGATGGAAGACCCGGCAATGCCGATCGGTCCAGTCCATCATCGGCGCGACGGAGAAGCGGCGGGCCACGGCCAGCTCTGTGCGATTTGCTTGCATCAATGTTTCCGCTACCCTCTCCCAACGCGGGAAACAAGGTTAAGCATCGAGTGCCGATCGCCGGGCAAGGCTGGGAGCTGCAGGTCGAACGGCTTGTCATTCAACGGCACGGCCAGTTCTCGCGCACTTATGGCCGCTATACCGTGACCATCGGGGGCCAGCCTCAGCCGGGCCTGACCGGCTACATGGTCGAGGCCGTCGGTCCCGGCGACAACAGCGCCACCGACAATGGCCGGCGGATCGAAGCGGGCCGGTACGACCTGACGACGCATTTCCGCACGTTTGTCAGCGCTGGTTACTCGACCCGCACCGACATCATCGCGGACGCGCCAATGCCGGCAATCCGGCTGCTCGGCACCAACAAGAGGACCGGCATCCTGATCCATCCGGTCTATCCGCCGGAGGCCAAGCTCTATCTTGCCAGCGTCGGTTGCCTGAATCCGACCGCCGAAATCCCCGAAGACGCCAGCGTCGATTTCTGGGACTCGCGGCGGCGGGTAATTGCGCTTATCGACTCGCTGCGCGCATTTCAGCCTGAGGCGTTCGCGGAGGCCGCGCCAACGCGGATCGCTGGGGCGACCATCATTATCGACGGCGAGCCCTGAGCCGGCCTTTGTCCTCGTCGCAAAGCTGGATGGCGCCTGAAGCCAAACCCCACGACAACGCATGGGTGAGTTGCCGCCTGGCATGGCTCGCCGCTTGCGACCTTCCGTCGCGTCGCCTATGTCCAGCGCGGGGCATGAAGCGAATGGTGACAGCAATGGAAGCCACAGCAATCCGGCCAAGAATTGTGATCGTCGGCGGCGGCTTCGGCGGTTTGGCGGCCGTCAGCGACCTCAAGGGGGTCGACGCCGAGATTACGCTGATCGACCGGCGCAATCACCATCTGTTCCAGCCGCTGCTCTATCAAGTCGCAACCACATCGCTCGGACCGTCCGAGATCGCATGGCCGATCCGCCAGCTCGCCCACAAGCGGCAGGACGTCCGGACGGTCATGGGCACGGTCGCCTCGGTCGACACAAACGCGAACATCGTTCGCCTTGAGGACGGGCACGAAGTTCCCTTCGACTATCTGGTTCTCGCCACCGGTGCGCAGCACGCCTATTTCGGCCATGACGACTGGGAGCCATTCGCCCCCGGCCTCAAGACCCTCGAGGACGCTACGGCAATACGCCGCCGGTTGCTGATGGCGTTCGAGCGCGCCGAACTCGAGACCGACCCCGAGAGGCGCAAGGCGCTGCTAACTTTTGCGATCATCGGCGCCGGGCCGACAGGTGTGGAACTCGCCGGGGCGATCATCGAGCTCGGGCGGATCACGCTCAGGCGCGACTTCCGCAATATCCATCCGGACGAAGCGAGGGTCTTGCTGATCGAAGCCGGACCGCGCGTGCTGGCGAATTTCGCGCCGGAGATGTCGACCTATGCCGAGCGGGCACTCAAGGAATTGGGTGTCGAAGTCGAACTCAACAAGCCGGTAACGGCAGTTCGCGCCGACGGCGTCGAGTTTGGCGGCACGATGCTGAAGTCGGAGACGATCATCTGGGCGGCGGGCGTTCTTGCTTCGCCAGCGGCGAGATGGCTTGGCGTCGAAGCCGACCGCGCCGGGCGGGTCAAGGTCAATCCCGACCTCAGTGTGCCCGGGCATCCCAATATCCTTGCTATCGGCGATACGATGACGATCACCGGCCGCGACGGCAAACCGGTGCCCGGCATCGGCGATGCGGCCAAGCAAGGCGGCCGGCATGCCGCGAAACTGATCAGGGCGCGGCTGGGCGGCAGCACAATTGCGATGCCGTTCCACTACAGGCATCTCGGCGATATCGCGACCATCGGGCGGAGCCGCGCACTGATCGATTTCGGCTGGATCAAGCTGACCGGATGGATCGGCTGGTGGATTTGGGGCCTCGCCCACATCTACTTCCTGATCGGGCTCAAGAACCGCATCTTCATCGCGCTGAACTGGCTGTGGATCTACCTTACCGGCTACCGCAGCGCCCGGCTGATCACTCAGGACGCACCGATGACAGCTGCTAGCGCATCGCCAGCAGACGGTTCGGCGCCAGCAGGAACGGCGGCAGCGCTGCCGCCAGATTCGACAGTGGCAAAACTTCGGGCCTCAGCTTGATCCCGAGCACGTCGGCCATAAAGGAGCGGCGGGCGTCGACGCGATGCGCCACGTCGGGGAATTTCTCACGCAGTTCGTCGCAGCCGCGCTGGTCGAGCAACGCAATGCCATCTTCGATATTGGCCGAGTAGTAGGGCGGGCCGACTGCTGGAATGATGTCGCACTGGATCGCCTGGCCCGAACGCAGCAGTTCTGTGGAGTTCGGATAGACTGGCGTGTTCATCCACTCGTCGAGGTGGATGAGATGGCCCGGATTGAGAATGAGATTGAAGAACGAACCGCCCAGATGCTTACGGGCGATGGCGTCAAGGGTTCCGCCGCTGACGCCGATTCCGATGGTCGAGTACCACTCCGCGGCGCAGGCGAAATACGGCATTGCGAGCTTTTCGACATAATCGGCCGCTGCCGCTGGCAGCCCGGATTGATCCTCGGTTACCCAGCCAACGCGGCTCGACAGCCCACCCCAATAGCCGACTGCGGTGGTCAGCGGATCGCCCCGCTCGATGATCTTGCCCGATGGGCTCTCGAGACCCGAGAGCCGCGCGCCGGTCGACAGCATCGTGTGGCACGAGTGCGGCAGCACTCCGAGACCCATCGATTGCGCGGCGGCAAACTCCGATATGCCCGGCTTCAAATTGGCGAACAGCGACTTGAGCGCCTCGGAGGCCATGACGGCGCCGAATTCGAACTGCGCGATCTGCTCGATCTCGTTGACGGCCCTGAGCCCGGTGCTGGAGTCCATGGTCAGCCCATTGGCATTGACCACCCGGCCCTCGGGCCCAACCAATTGGCGCAGCGTGTCGATGATGAACGCCGGGGTCTCGAACCAAGTGTCCGGCCGCGGCGACTCCGACCCGCCGTAGTATTTCCAGCCGAGCACGCCGACACGCTGGTTGCGCGCGACGCCGGCCGTGGTCAGCACTTCGGTCAGATCGGGGGTCTGGGTGCGGTCCTGGCCCATCAACCCGAACGGCGGATAGAGCCGTGCCTCAACCTCGATCGTCGCCTTCTGCGCGCGTCCGAGATTCTCGGGCCCCGCCAGCAGCGTGGGGATGGCGCCCGGCGCCAGAATGAGGAGCGCTTCCTCGAAGCGGGGATCGAAGCCGGTGAGCCAAGCGAGGTTGGCCGAGTGCTCCCGGTCTGCGTAAATGACAAGCGCATCGATGCCGGAAGCGCGGCGGGCCCGCAGTAGCGCATCAAGGCGCGCAAGATACACAGCGCGCGGCAATTCAGGACGAGTGGCGGGAACCCCGAAATCGGGGAGCACCGCCTCGATCATTTGCGCCCGCATGTGCCCTCCCGCAGAGACCCGTCGCAACCCTAGGGCGGATCGCGCCCGCTGCGCAATCCGGCAATGATCACAAAACCCGAAGCCTGCCCCTATTTGCGTCAGGCCTGCGGTGCGACTTCCGTCACCACCGATCGCGACAGCTGGCGCTCGCGCACCCAGATGTAGAGGCCTGAGCCAATGACGATCGGCGCGCCAATGAAGATCCACACATCTGGCGGCTGGTTGAAGATCAACCAGCTCGAGGTGACCATGAAAATGATCTGAAGATATCCGAAGGGTGCCAGGACCGAGGCCGGCGCGAACCGGTGGGCGGTCGTTAGGAACTGGTGTCCAACCAGTGCCGCCGTGCCGATGAGCCCGAAGCAGAACCAGCTTGCGAGATCGGGCGGCCAGGTCCAGCCGCCAATCGCAAAGTCCGCCACGCAGATCGTCGCCACCAGCCCCGCGTAGAATTGCTGCGTCGTGGTGGAGTCGACGCCGGCGAGCTTGCGGGTCAGCAGCAGGTAGAACGCGGTGAACACCGCACCCGTCAATGACAGGAAGATCGCCGGGTGGAACGCCGCAGTGCCGGGCCGCACAATGATCAGCACGCCGATGAAGCCAACAATGATCGCCATCCAGCGCCGCCAGCCGACTTGTTCGCCGAGCAATGGGATCGAGACGGCGCACAGGATCAGCGGCATCGTGAAGGCGATCGAACCGGTGACGGTCAACGGCAGGAATTTGAGCGCGAGAAAATTCACCGCGGTCGAACCGAGCAGGCAGAGGGCGCGAATGATCTCCAGCCACGGACTGCGGGTCCGCACCAGTTCCACACCGCGCGTCGGCGCAAACACCGCGACCACCAGCAGCAATTGCCCGGCATAACGAACGAAAACCACCTCGCCCGTTGGCAGACCGCCGTACAGGGTGAGCCATTTGGCGCAGCTGTCGATCACGGTGAAACAAAAATAGCCGATGATCATGAAGGCGATGCCGGTGAGGCGACGCTCTTCGATCGGGCGGACGTGAGATGTCATGAATTTGTCGGATCGGCGCGATTGGGGTAGATTGGCCCTAGCACATGGAGCGATCGATGGCATCCAAACAAAAGGCGACGCCGCCCGGCGAGGCTCTGCCCTCTGAGCACGGCCGGTTCTGGCAGCCGCCGGAAAAGCGCACGGGCATCTCCGAGGAAGGCCGCAAGTGGCAGGAAGAGAACGCCGAGGCCGCGGAGGCCTGGGCTAGCTGGATTGAGAAGAACGGCGTGCCGCTGCCTCCGCGCTTCTGATGGCACGCTTTGACCTGCACAGGCGCGCGGGCCGCCTGCTGGTCGATGTCCAAGCCGATATCATTCCGAACGTGGGCACGCGGCTGGTCATTCCGCTCTACGCCCGCGACGATGCCCCGCCCTCTGTGAAGCGGTTACATCCAACGATCCTGATCGAGGGTCGCCCGCATGTTCTTGCCACTCACCTGATGGCGGCCGTTCCGATAGCAGAGCTCGGCCCCATCGTCGGATCGCTGGATGACTATTACGACCGGATCGTCGCTGCCATCGACATGATCTTCCTCGGCTTCTGATTCAGGCGAGCAATTTCTTGTAGTCGCTGACCAGCAGGTGCCAGGGCTCCTCGTCTTCCTCGATCCCCGAGAAGCGCGCAATGCGGGGATCTTCGAAGACATTGTCGGTGTTGTCGTCGTTGACGGTCGACACCTCGCCGACGAACACGTCGCCCCCCTCCCCCCAGAACGCATGCCAGTGCTCGTTTGGCATCAGTGTCACGCTCTCGCCGGGCGTAAGGCGCAGCTTGTCGCCGCCGGTGAGTTCGCGGCGGATGCCGTCCGTGTAGACGACGACGCCCTTGGACCGATCGCATTTGCCGCCCGTGTCGCCGCACAGTTCGATCACCAGCGTGCCGCCGCCGCGATTGATGATGTCCTCGGCCTTGAGGATGTGCCGATGCATCGGCGAATACTGATTGTCGCGGCTGATCATCGCTTTTTCGGCATAGAGCATGCCCGACCCTTTGCTCAGGTCGGCGGCATTGCCGTTACGCACCGTGAACAGGAACAGGCCGGTCTTGGCGAAGTCACCAAGCCCGTAGTCCGAGATGTCCCAGCCCAGATTGGAGTTGATGATGTTGTGGGCGATCGGCTTGTTGGCCTTGAACTCGGCCGGCGACCAATAGGCGAAGGGCGGCATGATGTAGCCGAAGGAGCGGATGAACTTGTCGCTCTCCCGCATGATGCGGTTGACTTCGCTGCGCTTGATCGAATTGGCCATCGGCATTCCCCTCAGTACGTTTCGCGAAGATGCCGGACCGTCAGGCTCGACGCCAGCGCCTTCTGTGTGACCTTGGCGCCATGGCGCGGCGTGAAGCTCAGCCGGGTCTCACGACCCGGCAACAACGTTACGGCATTGTCCGAGAAATACCCCGGCACGTCCGTTGAGGCTGTCACGAACACCGCCGGCTGGTCGGCCTTCAGCACCAGCACCGGCTTGCCGTCGGCACTTTCCCAGCGCGAAATCACTGGGGCCTGCGGCATATCGTAGGCCTTGTACGGCCGCGGGAAATAATCGTTCTCGCCAATGAGATTGCCGGACTTGTCGCGCCACGAGAAGAACAGGAACTCGCTCGGCTTCAAGTCACTGAGGGCGATCCGCGCCAGCTCGCTCGACGCGTCTGGTGAGACATTGCCCCTCCCGGTGAAGATCACCCGCGACTTGCCGCCGACATCGACAGCCAGCACCTCAAGGCTCACCTCGGCGCGTGCGGCGCTGTCGTTGATCCCTTTGAGCACCAGGTCACCGCGCTCCTTGGCGGGAACTGCGACGACGTTGACGGCGAGGAAGAAGCGCTTGGCCATGTAGTGCAGCAGCTTCCACTGCCCGCCATAGTCGAGGCTCGCCCAGCTCGCCACCGGATACGTGTCATTGATCTGCCAGAACAGCGTTCCCATGCAACGCGGCTTGGTCGACCGCCAGTACTCGATCGCGGTCTTGATCGCGAGGCCCTGCTGGATCTGGCTCAGGAACACCATCTGGTCGAAATTCGACGGGAAACGGAAATAGCGCGTCATCGTTTCAAGGATGCGGGCATTACCACCGGTGTTGCGCTGATGGTTCTCCATCACCGGCGAGGACGGGTTGCGATCCTCTGGGCTGGTGAAGGTTTCGATGACGTTCATCGAGGTGAAGCTCTGGAAGCCGAACTCGGAGGCGAAGCGCGGGTTGACGTCGCGATAGGCCGAGAAGTCTTTGGCCTCGTGCCAGACGCTCCAATAGTGGAGGTCGCCGCGGGTGTCGGAGTGCCAGCCGTCTGAGAAGTCCAAATAGCCCAAGGACGGCGACGACGGCCAGAAGCGGCGGCCCGGATCTTCGTCCTCGACGATATTGCCGAGCATCGAATTGAGCCGGTCGTAATTGGCGATGTAGCGCGCCGGGTCGGCCTTGGTCTCGGGATACCAGGTGAGTGAGCCGATGACCTCGTTATCGCCGCACCACAGCGCAATCGACGCATGATGGCTCAGCCGGCGGACCTGCTGGGTGATCTCGGTGCGCACATCGGCGAGGAAAGCACGGTCGCTCGGGTAGCTCATGCAGGAGAACATGAGATCCTGCCACACCATGATGCCGAGCTCATCGCAGATCTCGTAGAAATAGTCGGGCTCGTACTGCCCGCCGCCCCACACGCGCATCATGTTCATGTTGACCGCGTGGGCGCTCTCGAGCAGATCGCGCACGACGGCGGGCGTGATGCGCGACGGAATAGCGTCGGCCGGAATCCAGTTGGCGCCCATCGCGGTGATGTCGCGGCCGTTGACCCGGACCTTGAACGAATGGTCGATCGCGTCCTTCTCGACGATCCATTCGAGCTTGCGCAGACCGATCTTGCGGCAGGTGGCCTCGCCGTCGAGCGTCGTCCGCAACTCGTAAAGTGGCTGCTCACCCTGCCCGTTCGGCCACCAGAGTTTTGGGTTCTTGATGGTGAGGTTGTGCACGAAGACATTCTCGCCCGGCCGCACCACGACCTTGTCGGCGATCTTCTGGCCGGCGATCTCGTGGGTCAGTTCCACCGAACCTTCGGCGAAGGCAAACACACGCGTCGTGATCGACAGCTCGACCGTCTTGGTTCCGTGCGCCTGCTCGACCTGGACGCTGTCCTGCCGCGCGAGGCGCGATTTGCGGATCGCCATCCTGCCGTAGACGCCGGTCGGCATCAGGCAGATGCCCCAGTCCCAGCCCGCATGGCAGGCGGCCTTGCGCACGAAGTTCATGTGCACGCCCGGCAGGCCATTCGTCACATAGTTGTAGGTGAAGGGTATAGGGAATGGATGGGCGTCGTAGCGCGCCTTGGCGATATCCTTGGTCACGGCGAATTCAAACCGCAGCGTGTTGGTGCCCGCCTTGACCTTGCCGGTAATTTCGATGTCGTAGCGGATGAACTGGTTCTGCGTCCGCGCCACTTCCTCGCCATTGAGGAACACAGTGGCAATACAATCGACATTGTCGAGCGTCAGCGTCAGATAGCCATCGATATCGCCCCTGTCCGCAGTGAAACGGCGCTCCATCGTCCACGGCGTCGCGTGCACCCACATGACGGCCTGCTCGTTGGCGCCAAAATACGGGTCGGGGATGATGTTGGCGTCGATCAGGGCGGTATGCACATCGCCCGGCAGATTGATCCTGGCCTTGGTCCTGTGCGTCGGCGACGACAGCGCGAACTCGCCGCTCAAATCGAGTTCGGAATAGGTTGAAGCCGGCGCAAGCGCGGCCGCTACGGTCTTCGCCATCGAAATCCTCCCGAGCGGCGATTGGTGCCGCCACACATTTTTCCTAGCGCCAGAGCCGTTCAGGCTGGTTGCAATCGATTGCAGGGCGCCGCGTAAACTTCCTACAGAGGCTTCGCGCAGGTGCCAATGGGCGGCAGAAAATTCTGCCGGAGGCGCAAACAAACGAGTTCGCTTGACACGTGACCATTTGGTCACCTATGGTCCGTTCCGTGGATGCAGTCTTCAAGGCGTTGAGCGATCCCACTCGGCGCCAATTGCTCGATACCTTGCGCGACAAGGGCGGACTTACTCTCACCGAGCTCGAACAGGGCCTCGGCATGACGCGGTTCGGAGTGATGAAGCACCTCAAGGTGCTGGAGGAGGCCCACCTGGTCGTGAGTCGCCGGGATGGGCGGTTCAAATATCACTACCTCAACGCGCTGCCGATCCAGGAACTCGCAGATCGCTGGATGGCGCCTTACGCTAAGCCACTCGCGCGGTTCGCGCTGAATATCAAAAACGCGTTGGAGGACGCACCTCAGATGATCGACAAAGCCGACTTCGTCCTTGCCACCTATATCCGCACCACCCCCGCCGAGCTGTGGGATGCGATCGTCAATCCCGCCAAGACCTCGCAGTACTATTACGGCGGACGTGTGCAGGCAGCCGACCTCAAGGTAGGTGGGCGGTTCTACTATCTCAATCCTGATGGCGAGATGAACCTCGACGGCGAGATCATCGAAATCGACCCGCCGCGAAAGCTCGTCACCACCTTCAAGGCGATCTGGGCGCCGCCCGAGGCAAAGGTGACGCGGGTCATGTACGAGATCGAACAGATGGGCGAGACCTGCCGCCTCACTCTTACCCACTACGACGCGGCAAGCGCTATGGCGGGCGCCGAAACAGGATGGCCGCTCGTCCTCTCCGGCCTCAAGACATTCCTCGAAACCGGGCGGCCACTCAACGTGCCGATGACCGAATAAACCACTGTTCTATGATAGGGAGACGACGATGACCAAATTTCTACTGAGCTATCACGGCGGCGACCAGCCTTCGAGCAAGGAAGAGGGCGACAAAGTCACCCAGTCCTGGAGGGACTGGATCGGAAGCCTCGGCAACGCGCTGGTCGAGGTGGGCAACCCGACGACATTGGCCAAGACCATCGACACGAGCGGCAGGGTCAGCGACGGAGGCGGTGGCAACCCGGTGACCGGCTACACAATCCTTGAGGCCCCCAACCTCGACGACGCCGTCGAGCTGGCCAAGGGCAGCCCGCAGCTCAAGGCGAACGGCTCGATCGAAGTCTCCGAGATCATGCCACTTATGTAACTCGGTGGGCGGCGCCAAGTAGCGCCGCCCCTCCATTTGCCGCCCCCCCTTATTCCGCGGCCTTCGCGTCGAGATCGAGGAAGCCGCCGGATTGCCGCTCCCAGAGTTGGGCATAGTGCCCGCCCCGGGCCAGCAGTTCGGCATGCGTGCCTTCCTCGACGATCCGCCCGGCCTCGAGCACGACCAGCCGGTCCATCGCCGCGATGGTCGAGAGGCGATGCGCGATGGCGATCACCGTCTTGCCCTTCATCAGCGACGCGAGTTGCTCCTGGATCGCAGCTTCGACTTCGGAATCGAGTGCCGACGTCGCCTCGTCGAGGATCAGGATCGGGGCGTTCTTCAGCAACACTCGGGCAATGGCGACACGCTGCCGCTGCCCACCACTGAGTTTGACACCCCGCTCGCCGACATGCGCGTCATAGGCGGTCCGTCCCTGCGGGTCGGACAGGCCGGCAATCACATCGGCGATCTTGGCATGCTCGGCGGCCTCGATCATTTGCGCATCGCTCGCATCCTGCCGCCCGTACTTGACGTTCTCCCGGACAGAGCGATGCAGCAGCGACGTGTCCTGGCTGACGAGACCAATCGCCGCCCGGACGCTTTCCTGCGTCACCGACCGCACATCCTGCCCGTCGATGCGGATCGCACCCTGCTCCACGTCGAACAGACGCAGCGCCAAATTGACCAACGTCGACTTGCCGGCGCCGGATCGACCGACCAAACCGACCTTTTCGCCGGGTGCGATGCGCAGGTTGAAGTGCTCGATCACCGTGCCCGTCGCGCCACGCCAATAGCTGAAGGTCACATCGTCGAAGACCAGCTCACCCGCTGTCACCTTCATATCGCCGGCGCCCGGCGCGTTGATGAGGGTGATCGGCTGGGCGATCGTCTCCATCGAGTCCCGCACGGTGCCGGCCTGCCTGAAGATGTTCGAGCCGATCTCGAGGATCCAGCCCGACATGTTCATGATCTGCAAGGCGAACGGGACGGCCGTCGCCACCGCCGCAACCTGCAGCACGCCATTGTTCCAGCCGATGAGCGCGATCCATGTGATCGATACCACCAACCCGGCGTTGAGCATGAACAGCACCGACCACATGTAGGTGAACACCCGCATCAACTTCTTGAACTCGCCGGTGTGCTCGAGCACCGCTTCTGCGACGTAACGGTCCTCGTGGTCGTCGGATGAGAAGGTCTTCAGCGTCTGGATGTTGGTATAGCTGTCGACCATCCGGCCGGTCATCATCGACTTGGCCTCCGACAGATCCTCAGAGTATTTCGCGATGAGCGGCATGACGATCGCGAACAGGACGCCGTAGAGCGCCAGCCAGACAATGACGGGCACCAGCAGCACCCAATCCAGGCGAGCCAGCACGACAATCGCCACGACGACAAAGATCATCGCGTACCAGACTGCATCGATGGCCGAGTTGACCGCCGTTTCCAGCGCTTCGCCGCTCTGCAGCACCTTGTTGCTGATGCGTCCGGCAAAGTCGTTCTGGAAGAAGGTCCAGCTCTGCCGGATGATGTGGAAATGGCTCTGCCATCGAACGAGATTGACGAGGTTTGGCGCGATGGCGTGATTGCGCACCAGCGAGTCCAGCACGAATGTCACCGGTCGCACGATGGCGACCACCGCGATCATGCCGAGCAGCGCCTGCCAGTGCTCGGCGAACATCTGGCCGGGCGAAGTGTTTGACAGGAACCCCACTACGACACCGACGAAGATCGGAAACGTCGCATCGGCGATCGACCCGACCGCTACGAGGCCGATGCGGATCAGGAAGGCAGTACGGAACTGCCCGATGAAGTAGAACAAAAATTGCCGCAGCCCCATCGGAGGCTGGCGGTTGGCGGCCAGTGCGATCGGCGAGTAGCGCGCGTCGAACCAGGCGATAATGGAATTGAACATTTGGCTCTCATGGTCTGAGAACCCGTGCGATCGAAATCAGCTTCGGGTTCGAATGAATGGTCGTCGTTTACGGACACACGGCGCGGTTCGGTTGAGGCGGCCGGGGTTTGCGGTGCCATTCGGGGTTTCCATGCGAGTCTCCTGGGGTGTGTTGAAGGATGAGATGATCATTCTGCAGCTTCCTCGGCCGGCAGGTCTGCGTCGGCCTCGATGAACCCGCCGGATTGGCGGCGCCACAGTTTTGCGTATTCTCCACCACGCGCGAGCAACTCGGCGTGTGTGCCCTCCTCGACGATCTTGCCCTGCTCGATGACTACGAGCCGGTCAAGCGCCGCGATGGTCGACAGACGGTGCGCGATGGCGATGACGGTCTTGTCGCGCATCAGCGTTTGCAGCTGACTCTGGATCGCCGCCTCGACTTCACTGTCGAGCGCCGAGGTCGCTTCGTCGAGCACCAGGATCGGGGCGTTCTTCAGCAGCACGCGGGCGATGGCGACACGCTGCCGCTGCCCGCCGCTGAGTTTTACGCCGCGCTCGCCGACATGCGCGTCGTAGCCAGTTCGGCCCTTGCCGTCGGCCAGCGTCAGGATGAAGTCGTGCGCTTCGGCGAGCTTGGCCGCCGCGACGATCTCGGAATCGGTCGCATCCGGCTGCCCATACGCGATGTTCTCGCGGACGGAACGATGCAGCAGCGACGTGTCCTGCGTCACAACGCCGACATTGGCGCGCAGCGAATCCTGGGTGACGCCCGCGACATCGGCGCCGTCGATCAGCAGCCGCCCGCCTTCCGGATCGTAAAAGCGGAGCAGTAGATTGACGATGGTCGACTTGCCGGCGCCAGAACGTCCGACCAGCCCGACTTTCTCACCCGGCCTGATATGCAAATCGAGCCCGTCGATGACGCCGCCGGTCTTGCCATAGTGGAAGGTCACGGCATCGAAGCGGATGTCGCCTTTGACGGCGCCAAGCGACGGGGCATTTGGCTTGTCGACCACCGTGCGCGGCACCGCGAAGGCGTTGATGCCGGTTTTGACCGCGCCGACATTCTCGAACAGCGCCGAGATTTCCCACATGATCCATTGGCTCATGCCGAAAAAGCGCAGCACCAGCGCACCGGCCACCGCGATGGCGCCAGGGGTCACCAGCGCCTGCAACCAGAGCCAGATGCCGACACCGAAGACGCTGATCAACAAAGCGACATTGAGCGCGTAGAGCGCGATGTTGAGGAGCGTCGCGAGCCCCATCTGCCGATAGGCCGTCGGCAAAAACTCCTCCATCGCCTCCTTGGCGTAGCTGGCCTCGCGGTTCGAATGCGAGAACAGTTTTACCGTCGAGATGTTGGTGTAGGCGTCGACAATGCGGCCGGTCATCAGCGCCCGTGCCGTGGCCTGCTTCTCCGACACATCGGCCATGCGGGGCACGAAATAACGCAGCAGCACGCCATAGCCACACATCCACACAACAAACGGGATCGCCAGCCGCCAGTCGTTCAGCGCCGCCAGCACCACCGCACCAGCGAAATAGAACGCCACATAGTTGAGGACGTTCATCACCTTCATGGCAGTGTCGCGCACTGCGAGCGCCGTCGTCATCAGATTGGACGCGATGCGGCCGGCAAACTCGTCCTGGAAATAGCTCATCGACTGGCGCAGCACGAAGCGGTGCAGCAGCCAGCGGATACGCTGCGGCACGTTGGCCATCAGCGTCTGGTTGATGAACAGCGATTCGAGCGCCACGATGATCGGCAGCACAACCACCACCACGCCACCCAGCACCCAGAGTTTGGGACCCTCGCTGGCGAGGAAATTGGCGCGGTCAGCCTTGCCGAGCCAGTCGACGACGTTGCCCAGAAGGCCGAAGAGCGCGATCTCGCTGAGCGCCACGGCGGCCGTCAGTACCATCATGGCGGCAAAGAAGCGCTTCGACCCGCGCAGATAATGCAGCAGGAACGTCAGCATTCCGGCCGGCGGCTGGTCGGGCTCGGCGGTCGGATACGGATCGAGGCGGCGTTCAAACCAGCGCAGCATGACGAAGTCCCAGACATTGTGTGAACGCAAAGCTTGACGCCGAACGGCGCCGTAAGGCTTGGTGCGCGCCAGCGCCCCGCCCCTTCCCATTGCTGCCGCGATTGGCGCTAATAGGAATAGGGACCGGTAAGCCAGCCGGTCAGAATATAAGAAGATTCGGCGTTCTGCCTGTCACCGGCGCGCCACACATAGTTCAGAATTTGGAGCGGCGATGCGGACCGAAACCGAACACACAATTTTCCTCAAAGACTACGCACCGACGCCGTACCGCATCGACAAAGTCGACCTTGATGTTGCGATCGCGCCTGACGCCGCGCGGGTGCGCGCCGTGCTGACCATATCGCCGCGCCCCGGTACCGCGCCCGGCACGCCGCTGGTGCTCGATGGTGACGATCTGAAGCTGAGTTCGGTGGCGATCGACGGCTCGCCGCTG
>JBDTLB010000050.1:0-34128 GCA_039934955.1 Devosia sp. | reverse complement strand
GGCGTCGGGGGTCTTCTCCACGAGCGCCCGCAGGTTCATCATATCGTCGGTCATCGGTCGTCCTTCCGGTCAGGGGTTGTTGTTGCAACCCAACCCTATCGAAAAGCGCCGGTGACCACCGCTACTCAGCTACACCACGTCCTGGGACACGACCCAGGATGGTTCTTCTTCAGGCTTCGGCCAATACGAGTGCCTCCTAAGCGGCGCGCGTTGTCGTTAGCTGGAAGGGACGCGAGAGCAGCTCTCCGGGCTGCCAAGTCGCCTCCGAAACTCTCCGCCGTCATCGATTGTTGGATTCTGGTCATGCTGCAGTCCACCGTGAGGCGCTCGATTGATTGTTGGGGTAGCGGGGCGCCTGGGTAGTCGAGGCCGATCGAGACGGGGCGTTTCATGCGGCTGTCATCTCCATTATCGTTTGTCCCCAAGGGCGTCCGACGAAGCCGGGCTTTGGGATCGCCCTGCCGTTGCCGGGCTCTTTCGCGTGTCCGTGAAGATCGATCGCGGCGATCAGGGCATCGCGGCGATCATTCGGCACGATCAAGTGCCACTGCTCGCCGACCACTGACAGGTGGATACCGTCGTCATAATCTTCGGCGCGCGTAACCTCGCCGGCGCGGTAGGTCTTGCGCTCGCTCGACTTGCGCTCTGCTCTGTACGGCCTGGGGCCGGCCTCGAGCCAACGTTCTTCCCGCAACCAGTTAGACAGCTTCTTTCGATGCCCGATCGTGCGGGCGCCGGTCCCTTCTTGCCTTGTGTACGCGGCGCCGTCGCGGCATGCACCCGCGAGAATCGTTTGGTATGCATCAGCGTCGGGCGCTAGGGCTCGGAAGGCTGCCGCGGCAAAGTCATCAACCTCGACGCCCAATGCTGCTGCCAACTCTTCTACCGCTGCCGGAACCGCCGGCCCCGCGAAAGCGGGCGTCGGCGGGGGCGTAGCCCCGGCGAGCGGATCGTTCACTACCTCCTTACCGTCCGTCGGCTTGGTAAGCCGAGGAGGTAAGTAGGAGTCGGGTGACGCGGATGTCACGTTGTCGGCGTCATGATGTGACGCGGATGTCACCTCATCCGACGACAACGTGACAATCTTGTCAGGTAATTGGTCGGTCGGAATAGGTGACAACTCTGTCACCCTAACCCGAGCGAAATTTGGTAAGAATGCCGTTACAGTTTTGTGCATCTTGCCGTCTTTACCGCGCATGAGTCCGCGGTTGCCTCGCCTTGTGACGGTCAGCCATCCGTTCTGAGTTAGCCGCTGAACCGCGCGGATAACGGTGCGCTCGCTAGTGTCACCAACGGATGCCAAGTGCTTGTAGCTACGCCAAGCGTCGCCGCCCTTATCCTTCATAACGGAGTCAACAATCTCGCCGAAAACGGCAAGGTCGGCGCGACTCAAGTGCTGGTCGCGGGTCGCGAGTAGTAAGAGTTTCAACTGTTCGACCGTCGTTACTTTAATGGCCATCTGACGCCACCTGCAGCACCGGCTCAAGGATCCTCCGCCCTCCGGCGGTGCGCCCGACCTGACGGATAAGGCCGGCCCGCTCCAACCGGTTCAGCGACTTGCAGACCGTGCGGCGGGTTGTGCCGAATTGATCGGCGAGTGTCCGCACCGACAGCACGCAAGAACCGGTTCGCGACCATTGGTCCGCGACCATCAGCGGGATTCTGAAGTCATTGCGGCCGCCGGTTGCCAGGCGGGCGGATGTGGCGGCATAGCGAACCAGGCGCCGCATGGTAGCTTCGTCCGGCGCGGCCGGTGTCGTTGGGTTCTTCATGTTTGGGGTCCGGGTTAGGCCGCGCGTGCCGCGATGCGCGTCTCGATCCAGGCGAGCACTTCGGCGCGAACGAAGCCGACGCGGCGCTCGCCAAGCTGGACAGCAACAGGAAATTGTCCCGCTGCCCGGTGCCGGTTGATAGCTGTGCGCGACAAGCTGGTAAGGCTCGCCGCTTCGTTCAGTGAAATGATGATCTGGTTGTCGTTCATGTGGTGCACTCCGTGATGTTGTGCACAAACACTATGTCCATTCTGCCCGCGACGTTACCGACACAAATCGGGCATTTAATTAGGTGCGGCCCGCTTCTTCTGCTTTGTTGAATTCGGCGATGCAGGCCTCGATGTGCTTCTGGCCCCGCCCAAATTTGGCGCTGAGTTGCTCCAAGCGTACGGCGTATGGCACGCCAGCCATCTCGAGTTCGGCATTTTCTCTACCGATATCGATCCATCGGAATAGCCCAGTTCTCTGCCGGCCCTTACCCGCACCAAACAGCTCGGCCGCCACGCGCTGAGTATCAGGGCGGGCGCGCCCCTCCGCTAGCTCGCGAAGGACAAGCTTCTTCGCCTCATCACGCTTGTGTTCGTTCAGCAGCCCCCGCGCTTGGATCGCGATCAGATCGACGTCAAGCCTTGCCACTGCCGCCCCCGCAGAACTTGCTCCAGTCATCCATGAGCAGTCGACGCTTCGCCAACGCGTCGCCACGACGGTAAGCACGTTCGGCAGCATCGCCGACCGCGTGTGCAAGCGCCGCCTCGGCAACCTCGCGCTGGTGTTGGGTTTCCTCTGCTGCCCAGTCCCGAAACGACGATCGGAATCCATGCACCGTGTACCCTGCCCCACCGGCGGTTCGCAGCGCCTTCGCCATCGTCATGTCGCTAATCGGCCGCTTCGGCTTGGCACCCGGAAAGACGAGGTCCGACTGTCGGATGGAAGCCATCGCCTCGACGATCGCCACGGCGGCATCACTGAGGGGCACTCGGTGTTCCTTGTGCTCTTTCATTCGATCCGCGGATATCGTCCAGACCTTTTTGCCCAAGTCGATCTCATTCCAAAGGGCGCCCCGCGTCTCCCCGCTGCGTGCAGCGGTGAGGATCGTGAACTCGAGAGCGCGCGCGCCGCCCCCCCCACCCTCGCGCAGGCCTGCGACGTGAGTCGGTATGTCGGAGTAGGGCATTGCTGCACGGTGATCGTTCTGCAGCAGCGCCGGCGCAGGCAGTATCTGATCGAGATGCCCTTTCCACTCAGCGGGATTGTCGCCTGCCCGCAAGCCGCGCGCCCTGGCGTGATCCAGGACACCCTTGATGCGCCAGCGTACCTTTGACGCGGTCTCCGGCTTATCGTGCCATAGCGGCCGCAAAACCCGGAGCACCTCGTCGGTCGTGACCTCGGCAACTTCAACCTTGCGTAGCGCCTTAGCGTAGACATCGGCGAAGCGGCGCCACGAGGCCTCAGTCTTGTCACCTCGCCATTCGGACTTCATCGCCTCTATGTACTCGTCGGCGACCTGGCCGAACGTCAACGGCTTGGCCGGCGTGGCCTTGCGTTCTTCCATTTCGGTGAACGGATCACCACCACGACCCAGAATGCCGCGGATCTCGTCTGCCTTGGCCCTGGCCGCGACGATCGAGACGTGTCCGGTGCCCGTACCGTAGGCGCCGAGACCCATCTCCCGACGCCGTCCCCGACGAATGAAGATAAAGACCCAAGATCGATTGCCTGCCTTGCTCGCGTGCAACCATAGCCCGTCTCCGTCGCGAAGCTTGGGCTTGGCAGCGTTCTTAATTTCGAACGCGGTGAGCAAGTTTCGGGCCATCTGATCCTAACGCCTGTCCTAATTTACACGCGGGCTGTTACGACCGAAAAGGACGCCTTGGTTGGCCCGGACGCCTGATAATTAGGAGCACCGTTAGGAAAACGCAACCGTATGCCACGAAATGTTCATCCTGTTCAATGGGTTGGCCCCAAGTCGCGGAGCCATTTCCTTAAATCGACCGATTTTTTCGCGCTCACCTTGGGCGCGAGGTCAATTGCTGGCACCATGGCGCGGCGATATGGGGAGCCGATTTGCCGAGCCTGCAAGATTTTCGTCGCGCCGGTCTGTTGGTCGCCGACAATGTCGCCATCGCGGGCGATGTGAGTTTTGAACCGCCGGTGCGGCTCTACCCCGGCGTTTCGGTGCGCTCGTCCACCTTCGGCGCCTACAGCTACGTCGCCGCCCAGAGCCACATGAAGTACGTGACTTGCGGCCGTTACACGAGCATCGCCAACAATGTCGAGACCGCCCCGACCGAGCACCCCTCGCACTGGCTCGGCTCGAGCACGCTGTTCTACGATGATCCGTTTGAGCTCGGCCTGCCGCCGCAGCCGATCGACTTCGTGCCGCAAAAGCCCATCACCATCGGCAATGACGTTTGGATCGGCGCCGGCGTCACCATCATGGGGGGCGTCGGCATCGGCGACGGCGCCATCGTCGCGCTGGGTGCTGTGGTGACCAAAGACGTCGCGCCCTACGCCATTGTCGGCGGCATCCCGGCCAAGCCGATCCGCCCGCGCTTCGATACGGCGCTCGTCGCGGCGCTGACGGAATTCGCCTGGTGGCGCTACGACCTCGGCGCGGCCCGCAAAGCCGGCCTCGGCATTGACTGGAACGCCCCCGAACGCGCCCTCGACCAACTGCGGACCGCAGAAGCTGCAGGCCAACTCCAAAGCTTCGATCCTGCAAAAATCGTGACGCTCAAATCCGGACCGGGGCGAGCCACCTGACCATGCCGTCCTCGTCGCTCAGCAAATACCGGCAGAAGCGGGACTTTTCCAAAAGCCCCGAGCCTTCTGGTGCCACCGACGAGGGCAGCGGCAACCGCTTCGTCGTCCACAAGCACGCCGCCACCGCCAACCATTACGACCTCCGCCTGGAGATCGACGGCGTGCTGAAGAGCTGGGCCGTCCCCAAGGGGCCCTCGCTCAATCCCGCCGACAAGCGCTATGCCACCGAAACCGAGGACCATCCGCTCGACTACATCGACTTCGAGGGCGTCATCCCCGAAGGCGAGTATGGCGGAGGGCCGATGATCGTCTGGGACACCGGCACCTGGGCGCCAATGAGCGATGTCGGCGAGGCGCTCGACACCGGTGACTTTAAATTCCGGCTGTGGGGGGAAAAGCTCAAGGGCGGTTGGATGCTGGTGCGGATGAAGTCAAAACCCGGCGAGGACGACAACAACTGGCTGTTTTTCAAGGAGCGCGACACTTCCGCTGACAAGACCCGCGATATCCTAAAGGAGCGCCCCGAGAGCGTAAAATCCGGGCTAACGATCGAGGAGCTGGCCGCGACCGCCCAGGAGGCAAAGCGCAAGGCCGCGCCCAAGCCAGTGAAGCTCGCCCCCAAAAGCCTCAAGGGCGCCGTCAAGGCGCCGATGCCCAAGACCATGAAGCCGCAGTTGGCGAGCCAGACCGACGAGCCGCCGCATGGCGAAGGCTGGCTGCACGAGATCAAGTTCGACGGTTACCGCACCATCGCCCACGTCACAAACGGCACGGCGCGCCTTTTCACCCGCACCGGCATCGACTGGACCGACCGCTACGGCGTCCTGGCGCCGGCGTTCACGAAACTCCCCAAGGACGCCATCATCGATGGCGAGATCGTCGTGGTCGACGAATCCGGCATCTCCCATTTCGCCGATCTGCAGCAGGCGCTCAGCGACCATACGAGCGACCGGCTGACCTATTTCGCCTTCGACCTGATGTATCTCGACGGCTACGACCTGACGAAAGTCCGTCTCGACGAACGCAAGGCGCTGCTGCAGGCGCTGCTCGCGCCGATTGCCACCCCGAGTTCGGCCATTCAATTCAGCGACGGCTTCATCGGCGACGGCGATATCCTCTACAACCACGCCACGAAGATGGGCCTCGAAGGCATCGTCTCAAAACGCGCCGATGCGCCCTATCTGCAGGCCCGCAGCAAGACCTGGATCAAGGTCAAGTCGCTGCAGGTCGGCGACTTCCCGATCGTCGGCTACACACTGTCGCCCGCCGCCGGTGGCATCGGCGCCATTGCGCTCGGCCGCTGGGTCGACGGTGAACTCGACTACGCCGGCAAATGCGGCACCGGCTTCAGCGGCAGCGACGTCCTGTCGATCCTCGCCAAGCTAAAGCCTCTCGAAGCCCCCGACCAGCGGCTCGACCGCATGCCCAAGGACGTCATCGCCATCCGCCCGGTGATCACTGCGCATGTCCACTATGCCAACCTCACCGCCGACAACAGCCTGCGCCATGCCGTGTTCAAAAGCCTGCGCGAGCCCGAAATCTCGGCCAGCGCCACGCCGAAAAAGCGAAAGCGGCTGATCTCGGACGCGGACCTCGCCGGCATCTGGGTCACCAACCCGACGCGCCGGCTGTTCGGCAAATCCGGGCCGACCAAGCTTGATGTCGCCATCTATTACGCGGCGGTCGGCGATTTCATGCTGCCGCACATCTTCGGCCGGCCGGTATCGCTGGTGCGCAGTCCGAGCGGCAAGCTCGACGACATTTTCTTCCAGCGCCATCCCTTCACCGGCATGCCGACCACCATTGCCAGCTTCGAGACCAAGAGTTCTGACGACGGCGAACTGAAGAAATACATCTCGATCGAAGAGCCCAAGGGGTACTTGGCGCTGGCGCAGTTCGGCGTCATCGAGTTCCATGCCTGGGGCTGCCACTGGGCCGATGCGCTGGAAATACCCGACCGGGTGATCTTCGACCTCGATCCGGGCGAAGGCATCAAGTTCAAGGCCATCGTCGACGCGGCCTTCTTCGTCAAAGGCGTGCTGGAGCAGATCGGGCTAACACCCTACGTCAAGACTTCGGGCGGCAAAGGCCTGCATGTCGTGGTGCCGCTGAAGCCAAAACTCGACTGGAAAAAAACCCACGCCGGAACCGGCGAAATCGCCGCCCGCATCGCCGCCGCGGCCCCCGAAACCTTCGTGGTCAACATGGCCAAGGACAAGCGGACCAAGCGGATCTTCATCGACTTCCACCGCAACTCGCGCGGCGCTACGGCCGTTGCCCCCTACAGTCTGCGGGCGCGGGGCAATTTACCGGCCTCAACACCCGTTAACTGGTCTGATTTACGATCCATCGACGCTCCGGAAGATTTGAATTATTCTACTTTGCCGGGAATTTTGAACATTTCCGGCGATCCATGGGCGGCAATTGATGCAGACGCGACCGATTTCGCGACAGTTCTGAAGTCGCTCAAGTAACCGTGTAGGAGCAGGACCATGGCGCCAAGAGCCAGCTGGAAGGGTTACATCAAACTCAGTCTCGTGAGCTGCCCGGTGCGGCTGTACCCTGCCGTGAGCGCCTCCGAGCGCATCGGCTTCAACCAGCTCCACAAAGACACCCACAACCGGATCAACATGAAGCCGGTCGATCCCGAGCTGGGTCTGGTCGAGCGCGCAGATCTGGTGCGCGGCTACGAGTACGAGGACAAGCAATACATCATCATCGAGGATTCCGACCTCGACGCGGTCAAGATCGAATCCAACCACACGCTCAACATCGAGGCCTTCGTCGATGAGAGCGAAGTGGACGTGATTTACCAGGACTCGCCTTATTACCTCGCGCCGGACGGCCCGATGGCGGAGGAGACCTTCGCGGTGCTCCGCGACGCAATGGCCGCCGCCAAGAAAGTCGCGATCGCCCGCCTCGTTCTGTCGAGTCGCGAGCGCATCGTCACCATCGGCGCACGCGACAAGGGCATGTTCGTCACCACGCTGCGCGACCCGCGCGAGGTGCGCAGCACGGCCGCCTATTTCGACGATATCCCCGTGGTCAAGGCCGACCCCGAGATGCTGCAACTCGCCGAAAAACTGATCGAGCAGAAGGTCACGCATTTCGATCCGGCAGCCTATGAGGATCGCTACGAGACCGCGCTGATGGCGATGATCAAAGAGAAGCTCAAGGGCCACAAGCCGATCATCGCGGCAGCCCCCGAGCGCGGCAATGTGATCAACCTCATGGACGCGCTCAAGGCGAGCCTAGGCCAGCAGAAGCCCGCCGCCCCGAGCAAATCCAAGGCTGAGCCGGCTGAAAAGAAAGCCGTCGCAAAACCGTCGCTCAAGGCTGCCGTTGCTGCCTCCAAAGCCGCAGCAGCCAAGCCAGCCGTTCGCAAGAAAGCCTGACGGCATAGATGGCCCAGTCCGGACCGACCTTCGGCATTGTGGGAGCACTCAACGCGTTCCCGCAACGCCTCGCCGCGCGCGCCGTGGCGACGCGAGGCGGCCGGTTGCGGCGCGGCATTACCCGGCAGACCTCGCGCGTCGTGCTCGGCCGCAAGCTGCTCGGCAAGCTCAGCGAGGCCGAGATCGAGGCCCGCGTCGAGACGCTCAACGACGCTGGCATCAAGCTGCTCAGCGAGAATGGCTTCCTGCGCTGGCTGCATCTGCTCGACGCGCCCGAGCAATCGACGCTGTCGCGACGTGCGCTGCTCGAGCAGTCGAAACTCGACAGCGATGTGTTCGACCGGCTGACGCTGTTCGACGCGTTCGAGCATGATTCCGAGCCTTATTCGTTCCGCGACCTGATCCTCGCCAAGAAATACGCCGGCCTCGCCGCCAGCGGCGCCAGCTGGGGTGCGGTGGCGCGCTCGGTCCACAATGCCGGGCCGGTCGCTTCCCTGACCGCGCTGTCGCTCCATCCCGGCGGGCAACAAAAAATCTATGCGGCACGCGGCACTGACCGCACCGAGCTCAACGGCCAGGGCCTGCTCGCGCTCGAGCCGGCCGACGATGACAGTGAAGAATATTTCGCGCTCGCCGAAGCGGCCGAAGCGGCGAAACTATACGCCGAGGCGACCGTCCTCTACGCCCGCTGCCTCGCGCTCGATCCGACGGACTCGGTGGCGGTGTTCAACCGCGCCAATTGCTTCCGCGCGCTGAGCGAAGCCGACGAGGCAGGCGCGGCGTATGCGCTCGCCATCAAGATCGATCCCAATTTCGTCGAGGCTTGGTTCAACTATGCAGCGCTGCTTCGCGACGAGCATAAGGTCGCCGCCGCCCGCAGCCACCTGCAACGTGCCATCGCGATCGATGCCGACTACGCCGACGCCATCTACAACCTCGCCTCGCTCGAATTCGACGCCGGCAATCTCGCCGCGGCGCGCGCCGCCTGGTCGCGCTATCTCGAACTCGACCAGACCAGCGAATGGGCCAGGACCGCGACGCGCGGCATCGCCTTCATCGATCTCAACATCCGTAAATCGGCAAGCTGAGATGGCAACCGACTTCCTGTTCGACGGCCCCGAGGACGCACGCGTCACGATCCTGCTCGCACACGGCGCTGGCGCGCCGATGGACTCCGCGTCAATGACGGCGGTGACCAAGGTACTCGCCGCATCAGGCTTCCGCGTCGCCCGTTTCGAGTTTGCCTACATGGCGGCGCGCCGTCACGGCGAACGCAAACCCCCGCCGAAAGGCGAGAGCGTGATGCCCGAATATGTCGCCGCCATCGACGATCTTGGCCCGACCGGCGCACCGCTGATCATCGGCGGCAAGTCGATGGGCGGCCGCGTCGCCAGCATGATTGCCGACAAAGAGTTCGAGGCGAAGCGGATCGGCGGCCTGCTCTGCCTCGGCTACCCGTTCCACCCGCTCGGACGGCCGACCGTGCTTCGAACGAAGCATCTCGTCGGAATGAAAACTCCGGCGTTGATCTGCCAGGGCACACGCGACCAGATGGGCGCTCGCGACGAGGTCGGCGATTACGGCCTGTCCGACCAAATCGAGATGTTCTGGCTCGAGGACGGCGACCACGATCTGAAGCCCCGCAAGACGATCTCCGGCTTCACCGCCGCGCAACATCTGCAAAGTCTTGCCGATAAGGTCACCGAGTGGGTCGCGCGGATTGCGCCCTAACCTCACTCGATGAAGATCGCCACCTTCAACGTCAACTCCATTGGCCGCCGCCTGCCCAATCTGCTCGCCTGGCTGGCCGCGGCAAAACCCGACATCGTCTGCCTGCAGGAACTCAAATGCACCGACCGGCAATTCCCAGCGACCGCCATCGCCGATGCTGGATATGGCGCCGTGTGGGCCGGCGAGTCCGCCTGGAACGGCGTTGCAATCCTCGCCCGCGGGCTTGAACCGATCGTCACCGAGACGCGGCTGCCCGGCGACCCGGATGACAAACAGGCCCGCTACATCGAGGCCGCGGTCAACGGCCTCGTCGTCGTCTCGCTCTATGCACCCAACGGCAACCCGCAGCCCGGACCCAAATTCGACTACAAGTTGGCCTGGGGCGAGCGGCTGATCGCCCATGCGGCCGAGTTGTCGGCGACGAAATACCCGGTGATCCTCGCAGGCGACTACAACATCGTGCCCGAGCCGCACGACATCTACGTCACCACCTCGTACCGCGACAACGCCCTCGTCCAGCCGGCGCCGCGCGAGCAGTTTGCGGAATTGCTCGACGCCGGCTGGACCGACGCCCTGCGCAAAATCCACCCGGCTGATCCGGCGCTTTATACCTTCTGGGACTACATGCGGAACCGCTGGCCCCGCAACGCCGGCCTCCGCCTCGACCATCTGCTACTGAGCAAAAAACTCGCGCGCAAACTCAAGCATGCGGGCGTCGATCGCGAAGTCCGCGGCGAAGACAGCGCCAGCGACCACGCACCGGCCTGGATAGAGATCGACTGGCCCTGAGGCGGCGACCTAGCCCTTCCAGACCATGTGCATGTAGACGCCGCCCTTTTCGAGCTCGTCCAGCATCTGCGCCAACGGCTTCTCCCGCGTCGCTGGCAGCTTTGATCGGCTGATCCAGCCGACATAGTCATTCTGCTGATGGGTCGGGCGGTCGCGATAGGCCTTGCCGAGCCGACGCCTGTCGATCGCCTCGCGAATGTCGTCGGGCATCTCGTGGATGTCACGTTTCATCCGGCTGATGTCGATGTCCGTGTCCATCTTGTGCCTCCTTCAGTCATGAAAACAAATCACGAACATCACATTGCGTCAAGTTGCCCCGCGCCGCCGTGCCGCGCGCCAATCAAACGCATTCGTTCTATTCGCATTCGCGTCTCGCTGCGCCTATGGTCGCGCCAACGGAACGGAGGCGGCGTGATGTCCTTTGGTCAAACGGCGGAGCTGCTTGCCCGCATCCAGTTCGCGTTCACAATCTCCTTTCACTTCATCTTCCCGGCCTTCTCGATCGGGCTCGCCAGCTATCTGGCGGTGCTCAATGCGCTGTGGCTGTGGAAGCGCGACGCGGCCTACCTGAAACTCTTCGAATACTGGAAGACGGTGTTCGCCATCGTCTTCGGCATGGGCGTCGTTTCGGGCATCGTCATCAGCTATCAATTCGGCACCAACTGGGCCCGCTTTGCCGACAAGGCCGGCCCCGTTATCGGCCCGCTGATGGGCTATGAGGTGCTCACCGCCTTCTTCCTCGAGTCCGGGTTCCTTGGCATTGCGCTGTTCGGCCGTAAACGAGTCGGCGACGGGCTGCACATGTTCGCGGTCGCCTTGGTGGCGGTCGGCACACTGATCTCGGCGACATGGATCATCGCCGCAAACAGCTGGATGCAGACACCCGCCGGCTTCTCTACCAATGCCGCTGGCCAGTTCATCCCGGTCGACTGGTGGGCGATCATCTTTAACCCATCCTTCCCCTATCGCCTCGTCCACACGGTGCTCGCCGCGTTCCTCACCACCGCCTTTGCGGTCGGCGCGACCGGCGCCTGGCATTTGCTGCGTGACAGCACCAATCGGCAGGCCCGCGTGATGTTCTCGATGGCAATGTGGATGGCGGCGCTGGTGACGCCCGTACAGATCATTGCCGGCGACCAGCATGGCCTCAACACGCTCGAACACCAGCCCGCCAAGATTGCGGCCATGGAGGGTCATTACGAGACCACGCCCACCACGCCGCTGATCCTTTTCGGCATCCCCGACGACAAGGCCGGCGAAACTAGGTTCGCGCTCGAAATCCCCAACCTCGGTGGCCTCGTCCTCGAGCACGATCTCAATGCATCGCTCAAGGGTCTCAACGATTTTCCACCGGATCAGCGGCCCAGCGCCCTGATCCCGTTCGTCACCTTCCGCGTGATGGTCGGCCTCGGCATCCTGATGCTGATCACCGGCGTATGGTCGCTCTGGGCCCGATACAAAAAGACGCTCTATACGAGCAAATGGCTGCACCGCACGGCGCTGCTCATGGGCCCGTCGGGCTTCGTCGCCGTGCTCGCCGGCTGGTACACCACCGAGGTCGGACGCCAGCCCTACACGGTGTACGGCGTGTTACGAACCTCCGACAGCCTCTCCAACATCGACGCCGCAGCGGTCGGCGCCTCGCTGGTGGCGTTCATCGTGGTCTACTTCGTCGTCTTCGGTGCCGGCGTGTTCTACATTTTGCGCACAGTGAGCAAGACGCCCGAGGGCGCCGACCCGGATCTGCAGAAGGCGCCGAACCGGGCCGCGGGAATCACCCCAGCCCAGCAGATCGCGGAGGGGAAATCATGACCCTGAACAATGGACGCCGGTTTTCGGAAAAGGCCATGACCGGGAGAGACAGCCATGTTTGAGCTGAGCTTCATCTGGGCTGGGCTGATCGCCTTCGCGGTGCTCGCCTACGTCGTGCTTGATGGTTTCGATCTCGGCGTCGGCATCCTGTTTCCGTTCTTTCGCGAACGCACCGACCACGATCAGATGACCAACTCGATCGCCCCCGTCTGGGACGGCAACGAGACTTGGCTGGTGCTGGGCGGCGGCGGGCTCATGGCGGTTTTTCCCCTCGCCTACGCCACCGTGCTGCCTGCTCTCTACGTGCCGATCATCCTGATGCTGCTCGGCCTGATTTTTCGCGGCGTTGCCTTCGAATTCCGCTTCCGCACAATGCGCTGGCGGCCCGTCTGGGACTGGGGCTTCGCGCTCGGCTCAACGACGGCCGCCTTCATGCAGGGCATTGCTCTGGGCGCACTGGTGCAGGGCATCAAGATCGCCGACCGCCAATATGCGGGCGGCTGGTGGGACTGGCTGACCCCGTTCAGCGTGCTCACGGGCATCGCGGTCGTGGTCGGCTACGCCCTGCTCGGCGCCACCTGGCTCAACCTCAAGACCATCGGCGCGCTGCGCGACAGGTCCCGGCGCCTCGCGATGTATGCCGGTATCGGCACCTTCGCGCTGATCGGCGCCGTCAGCCTGTGGACGCCGTTCCTCAACCCGATCTATTTCACCCGCTGGTTCCAGTGGCCCACTGCATATTTCTCGGCGATCGTACCGCTCTTGCTGGCAGTCACCGCCTTCGGCCTGTGGAACGGCCTCACAACCGACAAGCATTTGCAGCCCTTCCTCAGCGCCCTCGGGCTGTTCATGCTGAGTTTTGCCGGAATCGGAGTGTCGTTCTACCCCTACATCGTTCCCGGTGCGCTGACGATCCGCGAAGCAGCCGCGCCCGACGCTTCTCTCGGCTTCCTGCTGGTCGGCGCCCTGGTGCTTGTGCCGATCATCCTGATCTACACCGGCTACGCCTACTGGGTGTTCCGCGGCAAAGTCGACCCGTCCGAGGGCTATCACTGATGCGCCTTGCCCTGTCGCGCGTCGGCTGGTTCGTGGGCCTGTGGTTCTCCGGTGTGCTGGCTGTCGCAGTGGTCGGCTTCGCCATCAAGCTGATGCTCGGCCACTAGATCGAATACCCAGGTCCCCAGCCGAAGACCTTCTCGTACACCTCTTCGGCCATTTTCTCCGGGCTCTCCGTCGCGCCGTGGAGCACGATCTCTGGATGTTCAGGGGGTTCGAACGGGCTGTCGATGCCGGTGAAGTTCTTGATCTGGCCGCGCCGTGCCCGCGCATAAAGCCCCTTTGGGTCGCGCGCCTCGCACACCTCCAGCGGTGTGTCGACATAGACCTCGGTGAACTGCACATCGCCGGCGATCTCACGCGCCAGCCGCCGTTCGTTGCGGAACGGCGAAATGAACGACACGATGACAATCAGTCCCGCGTCAGCCATCAGCCGCGCCACCTCAGCGATACGCCGGATATTCTCGACCCGCGCCTCCTCGGTGAAGCCGAGATCTTTGTTGAGGCCATGCCGCACATTATCGCCGTCGAGGATGTAGGCGTGCTTGCCCTCCACCGAGAGCTTCTTCTCGATGAGATTGGCGACCGTCGACTTGCCCGATCCGCTTAGCCCGGTGAACCAGACCACCGCCGGATGCTGTCCCTTCATTTCGGCGCGAACATTGCGGTTCACGTCAAAGCTCTGCCAGCTCAGATTCTGCGCCCGCCGCAGCCCGAAATCGATCACGCCCGCGCCAAGGGTGGCGTTCGAGATGCGGTCGATCAGGATAAAGGCGCCGGTGAGCCCATTGCTCACATAGCTGTCGAAGGCGATCGGTTTATCTGTGGCGATGGTCAGCGTGCCAACCTCGTTGAGCTCCAGCGTCTTGGCGGCGCTCTGCTCCAGCGTGTTGACGTTGGTTCGGAACTTCAGATCGGTGATCGTCGCCGGCACAGTTTGTGCGCCGATCTTGAGCAGGTAGGACCGCCCCGGAAAGGCGGTCTCGTCGCTCATCCAGATCATGCGGGCCTGGAACTGGTTGGAATATTCAGGTGTTTCACCGGGATGGGTGAGAATGTCCCCGCGCGACACGTCGATTTCCCGGTCGAGTACCAGTGTTACTGCCTGCCCGGCGACGGCTTCGCTCAGATCGCCGTCCATCGTGACGATGCGGGTGATTTTGGCGGGCTTCCGCGACGCGGCGACCAGCACCTCGTCGCCGGTCTTCACCACGCCCGACGCGACAGTGCCGGAAAAGCCACGGAAATCGAGGTTTGGCCGGTTCACCCATTGCACCGGGAAACGCATCGGCTTCTGCGTGCGATCGGTCGAAACCTCCACCGTCTCGAGATACGGCACGAGTTGCGGGCCGGTGTACCAGTGCATCGATGGCGAGGGCTTCAGCATGTTGTCGCCCTTGAGCGCCGACACCGGGATCGCCACCAGCGAGTCGAACCCGAGATCGCGGGCAAAAAGCCGGTACTCGGCCTCGATCGTGCGGAAAGTCTTCTCGTCATAGTTGACGAGGTCGATCTTGTTGACCGCCAGCACGACGTGCTTCACGCCGATCAGGCTGAGGATGAAGCTGTGCCGCCGCGTCTGCGTCAGCACGCCCTTGCGCGCGTCGATCAGCACGATACCGAGATCGGCATTGCTCGCACCCGTCGCCATGTTGCGCGTGTACTGCTCGTGGCCCGGTGTATCGGCGACGATGAATTTGCGCTTGTCGGTCGAAAAGAACCGGTAGGCGACGTCGATGGTGATGCCCTGCTCGCGCTCGGCGGCGAGGCCATCGACCAGCAGCGAGAAGTCGATGCCCTCATCACCCACGTGGCGGTTGTGGCTTTCCTTGCGGAGGCTGGCGAGTTGATCGTCGAGAATGAGCTGGCTGTCGTAGAGCAGCCGGCCAATCAGTGTCGACTTGCCGTCGTCCACCGAGCCACAGGTGAGGAACCGCAGCAGGCCCTTATCGGTCTGCTGGGCGAGCCAGAGGTTGAGATCGGTGTCGGCCGAGCGAATGGGCGTCGAGGCGGTCATCAGAAATACCCCTCCTGCTTCTTCTTCTCCATCGAGCCGACGCTGTCGCTGTCGATCAGCCGCCCTTCGCGCTCCGAGGTCCGCGACGCCTGCATTTCCATGATGATGGAGGCTAGATCGGCCGCGTCGGACCGGATGCCCCCGCTCAGCGGATAGTCGCCAAGCGTACGGAAGCGGACCATTTCCTCGCGTGGTTTCTCGCCCGGCTCGAACCGGAAGCGGTCGTCGTCGACCATGATCAGTGTGCCGGAGCGCTCAACCACCGGCCGCGCCTTGGCGAAGTAGAGCTGCGGAATTTCGATCTTTTCCGAATAAATGTAGGTCCACACGTCGAGTTCGGTCCAGTTCGAGATCGGGAACACCCGCATGCTTTCGCCCGGCGCCAGCCGCGTATTGAAGATGCGCCAGAGCTCGGGCCGTTGGTTCTTGGGGTCCCAGGCGTGCTGCGCGTTGCGGTGCGAGAAGATGCGTTCCTTGGCGCGCGATTTTTCCTCATCGCGCCGCGCCCCGCCGATGGCGGCGTCGTATTTGCCCGCATTGAGCGCCTGACGCAGCGCCTGCGTCTTCATGATGTCGGTATGGACAGCCGAGCCGTGGTCGAACGGGTTGATGCCCGCCGCCAGCCCTTCAAGATTGGTGTGCACGATCAGATTGAGGTCGTGCTCGCGCGCCATGCGGTCGCGGAACGCGATCATCTCCTTGAACTTCCACTTGGTGTCGATGTGGAGCACCGGGAACGGCACCCGGCTGGGATAGAAAGCCTTGCGGGCCAGATGCAGCAGGACCGACGAATCCTTGCCGATCGAATACATCAGCACCGGCCGCTCGAAGCTGGCGGCCACCTCACGGAAGATTTCGATGCTCTCGGATTCGAGGGCTTTGAGGTGGCTCAGGCTCTTGGCGGGCATGCGGGGCGGGGCTTTCCTGAAGTTGCGCGGGGAATACGCCTTCACCGGACGGGCGGCAAGGCCCGGAAAACCGGCAAAAGGTGAACCATCGCCGAACGTTGCGCGTATCGCCTCGTGTCAGGCGCGACGTGCCGCAGCGCCCCGGGGCGCCAGAAATGTGACGCGGATCGCGCCTCTGGCAGGGAAAAACATTTCATGACGGAAACCGCCCTCGTCTGGCTCCGCAACGACCTCAGGCTCGCCGATAACCCGGCGCTGACCGCGGCCGTCGATCGCGGTGGGCGGGTGGTCGCGCTACATATCGAGGAAGCCGACCCGACGCTGCGACCGCGCGGTGCAGCATCGCGCTGGTGGCTGCACCAGAGTTTGACTTCGTTGGCAGACCAGCTTGCAGCTATCGGCATTCCGCTGGAAACCGTGCGGGGTGAAACAGCGCCGAGCCTCCTCGAGGCCGTTCGGAAGCACGACGTAACTGCAGTATTCTGTAACCGGCGCTACGCACCCGCCGAGCGCGACATCGACGCATCGATCAAGCACCGGCTGCGGAGCAAGGGCCTCATTGCCCAATCCTGCCCCGGCAATGTGCTGATCGAACCCTTCGAGATCGCAACCAAGACCGGAGCACCGTACGCGGTTTACACGCCGTTCTGGACGACCCTGCGAAACCGCGACATTGCCGCGCCTCTGCCGGCCCCGAAGCGCCGGGGCACGCCGTTACCCCCCGGACCCGTCGATACCGCTTATCGGACTCCGGCTTGGGCCGGGAAGCTCACCCAATACTGGAAGATCGGTGAAACATCCGCGCGCCAGCGCCTGGAAGCCTTCCTCGACGAACAAATTGCGCGCTATCCGGAAGGCCGCGATTTCCCCATGCGGGACGTAACCTCAACGCTCTCGCCGCATCTTGCGCTTGGCGAGATCAGTTCTCGCCAAATCTGGCATGCGGCCCGGATGCTCGCCCATCGGTCGCCCGAAAAAGCCGGGGCGATCGACAAATTCCTGTCGGAACTGGCCTGGCGCGACTTCAACATCCACCAACTCTACCACCGGCCCGATATCGCCAATGTGCCGATGCAGCCGAAGTTTGCAGGATTGAAGTGGCGCCAGTCCGACGCCGATCTCCGCGCCTGGCAGCGCGGCGAGACCGGCTTCGCCATCATCGACGCCGGCATGCGCGAACTGTGGGAGACCGGCTACATGCATAACCGGGTCCGGATGCTGGTCGCGTCGCTGCTGACCAAGAATTTGCTGCTCGACTGGCGACTGGGCGAGCAATGGTTCTGGGATTGCCTCGTCGACGCCGACCTCGCAAGCAACCCGGGCAATTGGCAATGGGTGGCAGGATGCGGCAACGACGCGGCGCCGTATTTCCGCATCTTCAATCCGCTCACCCAACAGCAGAAATTCGATCCCGAAAGCGCCTATGTTCGCCGCTGGGCACCGGAACCCCGCGAACCGATCGCCGATCTCAAGAGCTCACGCGAGCGGGCGCTGGCGGCGTTCCAAGCACTGTAATACTCGTCAAAGCCAGACCCGTTGGACGCCATTGCTCCCGGTCCGCAGCGGGCGGAAATCCTTACCTTTCGGGGCTTTGCCGCTTGTCCGGCGCAGAGCCGGTTTCTAAAACACCGCATGACCAAGCACCGCGAAATCCTCTCCGCCATCGGCAACACCCCGTTGATCCGCCTCAACCGCGTCTCGGACGAGACCGGCTGCGAGATCTGGGGCAAGGCGGAATTCCTCAACCCCGGTCAGTCGGTAAAGGATCGCGCCGCGCTCTACATCGTCCGCGACGCGGTCGAAAAAGGCCTGCTGCGGCCTGGCGGCACGATCGTCGAAGGCACCGCCGGCAACACCGGCATCGGCCTCTCGCTGGTCGCCAATGCGATGGGCTTCAAATCCGTCATCCTCATCCCCGACACCCAGAGCCAGGAGAAGAAGGACGCGCTGCGGCTCTATGGCGCCGAACTCATCGAAGTACCGGCCAAGCCATACAAGAACCCCAACAACTACGTGAAGCTGAGCGGCCGCCTGGCCCACAAGCTGAATAAGGAACTCCCGAACGGCGCGATCTGGGCCAACCAGTTCGACAACATCGCCAACCGCCAGGCCCATCTTGAAGGCACCGGCCCTGAGATCTGGGAACAGACGCAGGGCAAGCTCGACGGCTTTATTTGCGCCGTCGGCTCGGGCGGCACGCTCGGCGGCGTGTCGATGGCGCTCAAGGCGAAGAACAAGGACGTGCAGATCGGCATTGCGGATCCCGAGGGCGCTGCGCTGTTCAATTATTACGCGCATGGCGAACTCAAATCGTCCGGCAATTCGATTACCGAAGGCATCGGCCAGGGCCGTATCACCGCCAACCTCGAAGGCGTCGAAATCGACCGCGCCTACCAGATCTCCGATGCCGATGCCCTGCCCTATTTATTCGATCTGCTTGAGCACGAAGGCCTCTGCCTTGGCGGCTCATCTGCCATTAACATCGCTGGCGCGGTCCGGCTGGCGCGCGATCTCGGGCCGGGCAAGACCATCGTCACGATGCTCTGCGACTACGGCAACCGCTACCAGAGCAAGCTGTTCAACCCCGAATTCCTCCGCGCCAAGGGACTTCCTGTCCCGCATTGGCTTGCCGAGCCGCCAGCAGTAGATTGGCGCGCCGTCTTGGAACCCGACCCCATCTAATGTTGACCATCGAGACCTGGCTTTTCCAACTGCTCCCCTACCGGGGGATCATTTATTGGGTCGTTGCCGCAAACTATCTCCTCGCGGTGGGTTTTTCGGTCAGCGAGATCTTTCGCTCGCGTACCTCGCAGGGCTCGATTGCCTGGATCCTGTCGCTCCTGATCCTGCCGTTCCCGATGACGCTGATCTACGCGATCTTCGGGCTGAAGCTGTTCGACGATTACGCGGCGGTTCAAACTCACTCGGGACGAGTGCTGCGCAAAATCCGCGCCGCAAAAACAAAAATCCTCGACCAACCGGCGACGGACGAATGGCCAGTGCTCGCCAACGTGTCGCAACTGCCCTTCCTTGCCGGCAATGAGGTCGAGTTGCTGATCGACGGCAAGGCGACCTTCGTCTCGATGTTTGCCGGCATCAGCCGCGCCGAAAAGGCCCTGCTGATCCAGTTCTACATCATCCACGACGATGAACTCGGGCGCGAATTTGCCGACCGGCTGATCGAGCGCGCCAAGGCCGGCGTCCGCGTCTATTTGCTCTACGACGATGTCGGATGCTTCTGGTTGCCCAGAGCGTATAAGCAGAGGCTGCGTGCGGCCGGCATCATCATGTGTGGCTTCAACCATCGCCACCGCTTCCTGCGCCTCCTCGGTCCGACCCGCATCCAGTATCGCAACCACCGCAAGGTCGTCGTCGCCGACGGCAAGGAGGCGTGGATCGGCGGGCTCAATGTCGGCGACGAATATATGGGTCGCGACAAGAAATTCGGGCATTGGCGCGACACCCACGTGCGGCTCAAGGGCCCCTCGGTGCTGGCAGCCGAGTTAAGCTTCCGTGAGGACTGGCAGTGGGCGACGGGTGAAGTCCTCAGCAATTTGCCGGCCTCGACCGAAATTGCCGGCGACCAGTCGGTGCTGATCATGCCGACCGGTCCCGCCGACAAGCTCGAAAGCTGCGCCATCGCCTTTGACGACGTGATCGGTCAATCCAAGACGCGGCTGTGGATCGTCAGCCCCTATTTCGTGCCGGACGTGTCGATGGAGACGGCGCTGTTCGCCGCCTCAATGCGAGGCGTCGATGTGCGTATCCTGATCCCCGAAAAGCCCGACCATCGCATCGTCTGGCTCGCCAGTATCGCCTATGCGCTCCGCATGGTTCGGCACGGCATCGCGGTTTACCGCTACCCAAGCGGCTTCCTGCACCAGAAAATTATCCTGGTCGACGATGAACTGGCCGGCGTCGGCACGGTGAATTTCGACAACCGCTCGTTCCGTATCAATTTCGAGATCACCATGTGGTTCACCCACGACCGCATGGTCAAAGATGTCGAAAAGATGCTGAACAAGGACTTCGCCGACGCCAACAAGGTCGACGGCGATGAGGTCAGGCTGAACTTTATCATGCGCTTCCTCACCCAGGCGGCGCGGCTCTTGTCGCCGATCCTGTAAGGCCCTCATGACCGAATTCATCTTCCGCCAGGACAGCTATCTGAAATCGCTCGACGCCATTGTGACCGAGGTTACGCCCGACGGCGGCATCGTGCTCGACCGCACGATCTTCTATGCTGCGTCGGGCGGCCAGCCCAACGACACCGGCCGCATCGTCGCCGCCGATGGCCGCCTTGTGCCGGTCGTCAACGTCGTGCACCCCGAGGGCGACAAGGCTCGGATCGTCCAAGTTCCCGCCGAAGGCGCACCGACGGTGGCACCGGGCGATGCCGTAACCCTGGAGCTTGATTGGGACCGCCGCTATCGCCTGACGCGAATGCACACGGCGCTACACTTGCTCTCTGTGGTGTTTCCATTCCCGGTGACGGGCGGCTCAGTCGGCGAGGACAAGGGCCGGCTCGATTTCGACATGCCCCAGATGCCCGACAACCTCACCGAGCTTGAGGCGCAGCTCAACGACATGGTCGCCGGCAACCATGCGATTACGCAGGAATGGATCACTGACGCCGAGATGGCCGCCAACCCCGGCCTGATCAAGACCATGAAGGTCAAGCCGCCGACCGGTCAGGGCCTGGTCCGCCTGATCCGCATCGGCGATGTCGACCTGCAGCCCTGCGGCGGCACGCATGTCGGCAACACCTCGGAGATCGGACCGCTGAAGCTGGGCAAGATCGAAAAGAAGGGCGCCCAGAACCGGCGGGTCGCGCTGCTTTTCGCCTAACCGCGTTTCCAGCACCGTGTGCAGCGGTTTTGCGGATCGGAAACGCGACCAAACTCAGTTTCCGCCGACGCCTTCATCCTCGACATTGGGGGCATAGATCAGCCCGCCATTGCTCCACAGCGCATTCTGCCCGCGCGCCACGCCGGCGCCGGTGTTGGGACCAAAATTGCGGTCGAAGATCTCGCCGTAATTGCCCACCGCCATCACCACCTTCTTGATGAAATCCGGTGCCAGACCGATCGGCGGACCGAAACTCCCCTCGAGGCCGAGGAGCCGCCGGATGCGGTGGGTCTTGGCTGCGGTGAGCGAGGCGACATTGACCGAGGTCACGCCCGCCTCTTCCGCGTCAATCAACGCGTAGGCCGTCCACTGGACGATTTTGAACCACTGGTCGTCGCCCTGCCGCACCACCGGCCCGAACACCGATTTGCTGATCCGCTCAGGCAAAATGCGCTGCCGGCCCGGATCACTCATGCCGCGCCGGATCGCGTTGAGCCAGACCGCCGGCGCCGAGACCGCGTCGCAGAGGCCCCTCTGATAAGCGACCGCAAGATCCTCGCGATCCTCGTAAGGAACTTCCGTGTAGGTCGCCTGATTGACGAAGGCGAACTCGCGCAGATTGGCCAACTGGTCGCTCTGGTCCAGCACGCAGACCTTGAGATTGTCGAGCTGGTACGCCGAGACGATATTCAGCGCCTGCGACACCATAAAAGCCTGACCATCGTAGAACAGCGGCGCCACGTAGCTGGCTTCGTACCGCGTGTCGCGCCGCATGGTCCAGTCGGCATCGCGCGCCACGAGATCGACATCGCCGATCTGCAACTCGGCAAAGCGCGCATCACCGGACAGCGACTTGAATTCAAGCTTGCTTGGATCCCCGAACACCGCCGTTGCCACGGCGCGGCAGATGTCGACATCGAAGCCGGTCCACAGACCCTGCGCGTTGACCTGTGCGAAACCGGGCAGCGGGTCACTTCCCGCGCAGATGAGATGTCCGCGCGCGCGCACCGCCGCCAGCGTCGGACCATCCCGCGCCAAAGTCTGCGCAGCGGCCGGCACGGCGAACAGCACAAGCGCCACCAGCGCGGCGCCGATTGGGCGCCCGAACGCAATACTCAACGGCTGCTCCTTCCTGCCCCGGCGGCATCTTCACCAGCCGGGCGGTCGGGTCAAGGCACCAGGCCGCGGTGTCACCTTATCGCGCTCTGGCCAATCGATCCCAAGAGGCCTCGATCGGCCAACCGCGGATCAGTGCAGGATCTGGCTCAGGAACATCTTGGTCCGCTCGTGCTGCGGATGGAGGAAGAACTCCTCCGGCTCGTTTTGCTCGATGATCTGGCCCTGATCCATGAAGATCACCCGGTTGGCGACCTGCCGGGCAAAGCCCATTTCGTGGGTCACGCAGAGCATTGTCATACCGCTCTCGGCCAGCCCGATCATCACGTCGAGCACTTCCTTGACCATTTCGGGGTCGAGCGCCGAGGTCGGCTCGTCGAACAGCATGACGTGCGGGTTCATGCACAACGACCGCGCAATGGCGACGCGCTGCTGCTGGCCACCGGACAATTGGCCCGGGTATTTCTTGGCCTGCTCCGGGATCTTGACGCGCTCCAGATAGTGCATCGCGATTTTCTCGGCCTCGAGCTTGGGCATCTTGCGCACCCAGATCGGCCCCAGCGTCAGGTTTTCGAGGATCGTCAGATGCGGGAATAAATTGAAGTGCTGGAACACCATTCCAACTTCCTTGCGCACCTCGTCGATCTTCTTGAGATCGTTGGTGAGTTCGATGCCGTCGACGACGATCTTGCCCTTCTGGTGCTCTTCCAGCGCATTGATGCAGCGGATCATCGTCGATTTGCCCGAGCCCGACGGCCCGGCGATGACGATGCGCTCGCCCTTATGCACGCGCAGATTGATGTCCTTGAGGACGTGAAAATCGGCATACCATTTGTTGACGCCGATCAGATCGACGGCGACTTCGTCGGACACCTTCATCTTGGAGGCGTCGACCTGCTGATCGGTCGCGACATCTGGAAGAGTCATGGCGTTCCCTAGCGTTTGTAGCCGACGCGAAGCCGGTCTTCGGTGAACTTGGAATAGCGGCTCATCCCGAAGCAGAAGATCCAGAACACGGCCGCGGCGAAGACAAGGCCGGAGGTCGGCACCGTCGAGGCAGCCCATGTCGGGTCCGAGAAGCTGTTGCGGACGGTGTAGAGCAACTCGAAGATCGAGATAATGTAGACGAGGCTCGTATCCTTGAAGAGCCCGATGAACGTGTTGACGATGCCCGGGATCACGATGGTGATGGCCTGCGGCAGGATGATCAGCCGCGTCATTTGCCAATAGCCGAGGCCCAGCGCCTGGGCACCTTCGTACTGGCCCTTCGGAATAGCCTGCAGGCCGCCGCGGATCACCTCGGCCATGTAGGCGGCAGCGAACAGCGACAAGCCCAGCAGCGCGCGCAGCAGCTTGTCGAAATTGACGCCCGTCGGCAGGAAGAGCGGCAGCAGAATGCCCGCCATGAACAGCACCGTGATCAGCGGCACACCGCGGCAGAACTCGATGAAGACCACGCAGACCCATTGCACCGTCGGCATTTTGGAACGTCGCCCGAGCGCCAGAATGATGCCGAGCGGCAGCGACATCGCCATGCCGACGAACGACACCACGAGCGTCAGGAATAACCCGCCCCACACCGCCGTCTCGACCACTGGCAGGCCCAGCACGCCGCCAACCAGCAGAAATCCCGAGAGCACGGGGAAAATGATGAAGACGTAAAGCAGGTTGAAGCCCTTGAAGGGCGCGGACGGGATGGCGAGCGGCACGATGCCGGCGGCCATCAACACGAGGAACAGATTGACCCGCCAGCGTTCCGGGTCGGGATAGCGCCCATAGATGTACTGGCCAAAATTGGCTTTGACGAACGTCCAGCAGGCACCCTCGGGTTGCGCGGCGCAGGCCTCGCGTGTGCCGTTCCAGACCGCGTTGATAAATGTCCACTCGATCACCGGGATGACAACCCACAGCGCGATCGCAGCACCGACCAGCGTAAGGATAGTATTGCCAAACCCGTTGAAGAGGTTGGCGCACATCCACGGCCAGACGCCGTGCACGCGCATCGGCGGCGGCTCAGCCTCGAGCACTTCCTGGCGGACGAAAAAGACGTCGCCCTGCGACTGCATGTCAGTCATGGCGCGCTCCTATCGTTCCGTCAGTGCGATGCGCGCGTTGAACGCGTTCATGGCGATCGAAATGAGGATCGACAGCCCGAGATAGAATGCCATCCAGATGGCGACGACTTCGATCGATTGGCCGGTCGGATTGAGCACGTTGTTGCCCACCGCCACGAGATCGGCGAAACCGATGGCCAGCGCCAGCGAAGTGTTCTTGGTAATATTGAGATATTCGCTCGAGAGCGGCGGGATAATCACGCGCAGCGCCTGCGGCAGCACCACGAGACGCAGCACGGGGCCGCCGCGCAGGCCAAGTGCCTTAGCCGCCTCGGTCTGTCCGTGACTGACCGCCATGATTCCCGAGCGCACGATCTCGGCAATGAACGACGCCGTGTAGACGCCGAGCGCCACAAACAGCGACGTGAATTCTGGCGACAGGTCCCAGCCGCCGTTGATGTTGAAGCGGGTCTTGACCGGGATGTCGAACGTCAACGGATCACCGCTCGCAACATAGGCAATGCCCGTCACCACGACGACGATGGCGAGCCCGGCCCATCCAGATGGAAAGGTTTGCCCTGTTCTCATGCGCCGCGCAAAAGCCCAGCGGCGCAAGGCGAACGCGATGACCAGGGACACAAGGAAGGCAATGGCGACCAGATGGAAATTGGGGCCGACGACGGGTGCCGGCATAAACAGGCCGCGATTGGAGAGCGAGAAACCGGGCGCGATCTGGATGGCATTCTTCACGTCTGGCAGCGTCGCGAGCACGCCAAGGTAGAAAAACAGGATGACCAGGAGCGGCGGGATGTTGCGCAGCGTCTCGACATAGACTGTGGCGATGGTGCGGATTAGCCAATTTGTCGACAGCCGTGCGATGCCGACGATGAGCCCGAGGATGGTCGCGATCACGATCGACAGGATGGAGACCGCGATGGTGTCGACCAGCCCGGCCAGGATCATATAGCCGTAGGTCGACTCGGCGGTCACGTTCAGGAACGTCACCATGTCGAAGCCGGCACGCTGGCTCAGGAAACCGAAGCCCGACGCGATGCCGCGATCGTGCAGGTTGGTAATGGTATTGTTGGTGAACCAGTAACCCGCCCCGAGCACCGCGGCCACCACCAGCACCTGAAGCAGGATGCTGCGGTAAAGTGGATTATTATACCAGCGGTCCCGGGAGACGTTGAGCCTTCCGGCGTCGGTAACACTCATTGCAATACCCCTGACCTTGGGGCGCCTCCGGCGCCTCAGATGGAAGAGGCCGGTCTCACTGAGACCGGCCTCGAGATCCTACGATCAGAGGATCGGGATACCGTACTGGATGCCACCGGCGTTCCACTGTGCGTTCACGCCACGCTCCAGCCCAAGCGGGGTCTTGGGGCCAATGTTGCGGTCGTAGACGTCGGAATAATTACCGACCGTCTTGATGACATTATAGGCCCAGTCCTTGCCGAGGCCGATCGACTTGCCGAAATCGTTGTCGCCAACGCCCAGCAGGCGATCGATGGCAGCGTCGGGCGAGTTTTTCATGTCGTCGACGTTGGCCTGGGTCACGCCGAGGAATTCAGCGTCGAGCATCGCGTTGGACACCCATTTGACGATCTGGAACCACTGCACGTCGTTGTTGCGAACAACCGGGCCAAGCGGCTCCTGCGAAATGATCTCGTCGAGGACCATGTGGTCGTCCGGCGTCTTCATCTGCAGGCGGTTGGCGGCGAGACCCGAGCGATCCGTGGTGAGCGCATCGCAGCGGCCGGCGTCATAGGCGGCGTTGACGTCGGGGAGCTTGTCGATCACCAGTGGCGTGTACTTCAGGGCGTGCTTCTTGAAGTAGTCGGCGAGGCCGGTGACGGTGTCGGTGCCTCCCTGGACGCAAATGGTTGCGCCATCGAGTTCCTTGACGGTTTTCACACCAAGGCTTTTGCGGACCATGAAGCCTTCGCCGTCGTAATAGTTGACGCCCGCGAAGGTGAAGCCGAGCGTCGTATCGCGCGACATCGTCCAAGTGGTGTTACGGACGAGCAGATCGACTTCGCCCGACTGCAGCGCCGGGAAGCGCTCGGTACCGTCGAGGGGCGAGTACTTCACCTTCTCCGGATCACCAAAAACCGCGGCCGCAACGGCGCGGCAATAGTCGACGTCGAAGCCGGTGTACTTGCCCGTGGAGTCGGGGTTGCCAAAGCCCGGCAGACCGGTGTTCACGCCGCACTGGATAAAGCCCTTGGCTTTGACGTCATCAAGGGTACCGGCTTGCGCAACAACAACGCCCAACCCGAAGGTCGCGGTCGCTGCCAGCGCTAAAGTGACGAGCATTTTTTTCATGGAGATTGCCCTTTTTTCCTAACCCTGTTTTCCCGGAGTGAACTTTTGCCCCTCCCGGCGGCCCCTGCCGATAACGGCGACGAGGGTGCTGACCGTATCGAAGCGGCATTGCGGGTGCACGTCAAGCGGCAAGCCAAAACGTTTAGGCAAATTCTGCCGAACGACTGGGCGGATCGGCATGATTGCCGAGTCTTTGGGCAATCTGACTAGCGGGATCGCCTTGCTCTTAGGCAGTCAGCGGATCGGCGGGGCGTACTGGATGCCGCCATCTTTCCAGATCGCGTTGAGCCCCGGCTGCAGACCAAGCGGCGTGGCGGGTCCGACGTTGCGGTCGAACATCTCCCCGTAATTGCCGACGCCTTTGATAACGCGATAGGCCCAGTCTTTGGTGAGGCCTACCGGCGTACCGAAATCGTCGTCGCCGACGCCCAGTAGCCGCTTGATCTCAGGATTGTCGGAGCCGACCATCTCATCGACGTTTTTTTGCGTAACGCCCAGCTCGTCCGCGTCGAGCAACGCGTAGTAGACCCAGCGCGCCACCTTGAACCAGCGACCATCGCCTTGCGCCACGACCACGGCCAACGGCTCCTTTGAAATGATCTCCGGCAGGATGATGTAATCGGCGGGATCGGCGAATTTTGAGCGGTCTGCGGCAAGGCCCGACGAATCCGTGGTGTAGGCCATGCACTTGCCGTCAACGAAGGCCTTCACGGTCTCGTCGTGTCCGGCAAACGTCAGCGCCGTGTAGGTCAGCTTGTTGGTTGCAAAATAGTCGGCAATATTCTGCTCGGTCGTCGTGCCCTGCTCGAGACAGATGGTCTGACCGGTGAGATTGTGCACCGACGTCGCGCCAGAGTCCTTTTTCACCATGAACGCCTGGCCGTCGTAGAACAGGGTGCCGACGAACGTCACACCCAGTTGGGTATCGCGCTGCATCGTCCAGGTGCTGATCCGCGCCAGCACATCGACCTGGCCGGAACTCAGTGTCGTCCAGCGGTCTGCCGTTGTCGTCGTGGTGAAGCGGACGGCCTTGGGATCGTTGAAGATCGCCGCAGCCATCGCCCGGCAATAGTCGACTTCGAGGCCGGCCCAGTCATTGTCGGCTCCGAGTTCAGAAAAGCCGGGAACGCCTTCCGTCACGCCGCACTGCAGGAAACCCCGCGCTTTGACGTCGGTCAGCCGGTCCGCATGGGCGGACGTCGCGCCGAAAGCGACGAGGGCGGCAAGAATGATGACGACGGGCTTCATCTGGCGTTCCGTGGATGTTGATTGCACGGAAACGGGTCTTGGGGGATACGTCAAGTCGCGCGAGGTTGATTGATGAACGAAAAGAACCACAAGCCGGTTTCGCCGGAGACCGTCCTCACCCATTTTGGCCGAGATCCAGGCGCCAACCGCGGTTACGTGAACACGCCGGTTTATCGGGGCTCGACGATCCTGTTCCCGACCCTTGACGCCCTCGAAAGCCCCGAACCACGCTTCGACTACGGGCGCACCGGCAACCCGTCCTCGGCGGCCGTCGAGGAACTCATCACCGAGCTTGAAGGCGCCGCCGGCACGGTGCTCGCCCCCTCGGGACTGTCGGCGATCTCGCTGGCGCTGTTGACGGTGCTCAACGCCGGCGACGAGGTGCTGGTGACCGACAGCGCCTATCAGCCAACTCGGCGTGTCGCGGACGGCGTCCTGACCCGCATGGGGATCAGCGTCCGCTACTACGATCCGCGCGCCGGCCGCGACATCGCCAAGCTGCTGACCGACAAGACCCGCGCGATCTTCGTCGAAAGCCCCGGGTCGCTGACCTTCGAGATTCAGGACCTACCGGCCATCGTGACTGTCGCCAAACCACGCGGCATCAGCGTTATCGTCGACAATTCGTGGGCCACGCCGCTGTACTATCATCCGCTGTCGCTGGGCGCCGACATCGTCATCCACGCTGGCACAAAGATGTTCGTCGGCCATTCAGACGTGATGTTCGGCACCGCGTCGGCCAATGAGAAATGGTGGCCCGCCCTCAAGGACACCCATGTCCGGCTTGGCCTTTGTGCGTCGCCCGACGATTGCTTCCTCGCGGCGCGCGGCCTGCGCACGCTGGCGTTGCGGATGAAGGAGCACAGCGCCCGCTCCACCGAGGTCGCGGCCTGGCTCGAAACCCAGCAGGGCGTCACACGAGTGATCCACCCTGCCCTGCCCAGTCATCCCGACAACGCGCTGTTCAAGCGCGATTTCTCGGGCGCCGGCAGCGTCTTCAGCATCGTGCTCGAGCCGAAATCCCGCGCCGCTCTCGCCGCAATGGTCGATGGCTTCGGGATCTTCGCCATGGGCTGGTCCTGGGGCGGCTATGAAAGCCTCTGCCTGCCGATCCAGCCGCAGAAGGGGCGCACAGCGATCCCCTGGGTCGAGGCGGGGCAGATGCTGCGGCTCCACATCGGGCTTGAGGGCGTCACCGACCTCAAGGCTGATTTGGCATCCGCGCTCGCGCGCTACTGCGTCGCTTGAGCGTCAGATAACGGCTGAGTGAGGTGAGCGAGCGGGCGATGATGCGGCCGCGGTCGTCGTGGACGAACATCCAGCGCCGCTCCGCAAAGATCGAGCGCACGAAATAGGCGCCCAGCAAGCCGACGATTGCCCCGCCGAGCACGTCGGTGGGGTAGTGGACGCCTTCGGTCACCCGCGACAACGCGACAATTCCTGCGAACACCAGCGCTGGATAGAACCAGCGCTCCGACAGAAATCCAACCACCGCCGCGAGGGCGAAGGCCGTCGTTGCGTGGCCGGACGGAAAACTCTGGTAGGACCAGTCGAACAAATTGGGATGGAGGCCCAAGAGCCCGGTCTCGTCAAAATGCATCGGCCGGCCACGTCCGATGAGCCGCTTGGCCAGCGTCGTAAACAGGCTTGGGAGGCCCACCCCGACCAGGATAAAGGCGTAGAGCACAGTGAACTGCCAGAGCATGGTGCGCATCAGGCGCCAGCGGACGACAAGCGCAACCAGCGCCGTCACCACAAACAGCACAGCCGTCGGAATGAGGATCCACGCCGACTCGCCGTAGGGCGTGACCTGGGCGAGCGCGTCGCGGATCCACGCAGGCCAGGACTGTGCCCAGACCGACACCGGCCGGTCCACGGTCAGTACCAGGGCGAACAGCAGCAGCGCGGCCACAATGACGATCCACCAGCGCCTTTGCCCGATGCCGAGCGGCCAAGGCCTTGAAAGATCAACCATCGGGCAGGTCCTGGGCTTCGCGGACGGGGTCAATTTCCCACCCGACCTTGCCCTTTTGCGCCCGCTCCGGTAACGGATCAAGGCGCAATTCGGGGTATAGCTCAGCCTGGTAGAGCACCGGTTTTGGGAACCGGGGGTCGAGTGTTCGAATCACTTTGCCCCGACCATATTCAAGCGCCGGTAGACCCGATCGGGCGGGAGCCGGCGCGACTTTTGAGGGATCAGATGACTGCTCGGATCTATCGGCCCGCCCCGAACGCCATGCAGTCGGGCAAGGGCACGTCGAAGAACTGGGTGCTCGTGCACGAACCGGCCAGCGCGCGCAAGATTGAACCATTGATGGGCTACACCTCGACCACCGACACGCAGATCCAGGTCAAGCTCAGCTTCGAAACCCTCGACGAAGCCGAGGACTATGCCCGCAGCAACGGCATCCCCTACACTGTCCAGCTGCCACATACGCCCACGCCAAAGCGCGCGAGTTATCCGGACAATTTCCGCTTCGACCGCAAGACGCCCTGGACGCATTAGCTCGGCCTTGACCAGCCTGCCCGGCTGAGATTGCTCCACGCGCGGGCCGCGCTTAGGACCCCCCGCAAGGAGAGTGCGATGCGACTGCCCCTGCGAACAGCGCTCACGGCCCTGCTCCTGTTAGCAATGCCAGTTGCCGCCGAGGCGGCACCGGCGCTGTGGCAGGTGAGTGATGCCGACAGCAAAATCTGGTTGTTCGGCTCGATCCATGTGCTGCCCCCCGACACGAACTGGCGCACACCGGCCTTCGACGATGCCCTGCGGCAGGCGGACCTTGTGTACTTCGAGGCCGACATCGGCCCGCTGGGCCAACTCGGCATTCTGCTCAAGGGCATCCAGATGGGGTTTGGGCAACACGACCCGTGGCTCACCAAACTCACGCCGGAGCAGAGCGCCAAGCTAACCTCCGCAATAGCGCCGCTCGGCTTGACGACCGCGCAATTGGGCGGCTTTGCGCCCTGGCTGGCCTCGGCGATGATAGAGAACGCGGTCATGAAGACCGCGGGGTTCGACGGCACCCTCGGTGTCGATTCGACACTGCAGGCGGAACTGCCGAAGGAGCGGAAAGCCTACTTCGAGACGGCGTCCGGCCAGATGGACATGCTGGCGACCGACCCGCTCGACCGGCAGATCCAACGGCTGATGCTCACCCTGGACACACTCGACAAAGTCCCCGATGCGCTGCGGCAGATGGTCGGCTCGTGGTCCTCCGGCGACACCGACGGCCTCGCGGACGAGCTCACCGACGATCCGTCGATGGACCAGTCCTTCGTCCAGACGATGTTGTTCGACCGGAACGCCGCTTGGGTCACGACTATCGAGCAGCTTCTTGCCGCCAATCATCAGGATCTGATCGTCGTTGGCGCTGCTCACCTCGTCGGAGATGGCAGCGTCCTCGCCCGTCTCGCCCAAGTGGGCTTCACGGTGCAACGGATTCAGTGATAGGGCCGTGGCTCACCGCCCGCCCGGAAGCCGCCTATGTCCGTCTCCTCCGAACTGACCCGACTCAAACGGGACCTTGCCTCGCTCGATGAGGAGATTGCGGTCAACACCGGCCCGCGCGCCAAAGCCCCGCTCTCGGCGACGGAAAAGCGCTCGCTGAAGGCGGAGATGCAGGGCCTGATCCAGCGGCTGGACGAACTGGCCGAGAAGCTGGGGTAGTTACTCGGCGGCGACCTTGCGACCGGTATCGCCAAATCCAGCAAGCAGGCCGAGCACTGAAATATCTTCGTCAATATCGGGCCAGTGAATGCCTTCCCCACGCCCGATCAAGCGCCAGTTCTGACGCTGGCTAAGCGACGCCTTGCGGAGGCGCGGAAACCACTCGATCGGTACCGCCAGTTCCCTGCCGTCCTCTAGCGTCACTCGGAACATCTCGGCGTCGAAGCCGATTTCAACCGCCAGCGGCTCAGTGTTCAGAGTCAAAGTGCTCATGCCACGCCTCCAGAAATTGCTCTCGGTGCTTAACGACCAAGCCTCGAATGGCAGTGAGTTCATGCACACGAAACCGTTTCGATGATGCCAGTTCGACAGGATCAAGCCAATACTTCGCCAGCATGTCGCCCTGCTCCACATGAATATGTGGCGGCTCGCCGTTTTCGCGGCTGTAGAAGTAGAACCGGTACTTTTGGAACAGAAGGACCGTTTGCATGCCCGATCCTGCTGTTCATTTCATCGGCTCGTCAACGAGGCTTACACGTCGCTCAACTTCGTCCACTTCCCGTCATGCTTGCTCGAGGCGATCGAGGCGGTGATGAACTCGAGGCCTTCGACGCCATCTGCGAGGCTCGGCAGCAGCGCCGCATAGGCCTTGCCGTCGCCGCGGATCACTGACGCAAACTGGCTGTAGAGCGTCGCGAACGCTTCGAGATAGCCCTCTGGATGGCCGCCCGGGATGCGGACGTTCATCGAGGCGGCGGGAGGTTGGCTGATTGCGCCGCCACGGGTCAGCAGCGTCGCTGGCTTGCCGAGCTCGTTGAACCACATCTGGTTCGGATTCTCCTGGCACCATTCGAGGCCGGCCTTCTCGCCATAGACGCGCAGCTTCAGCCCGTTCTCATTGCCGGGCGCCACCTGGCTCGCCCACAGCATGCCGCGGGCCCCACCAACGAAACGCAGCAGGATGTGGACGTTATCGTCGACCTTGCGGCCTTTGACGAAGCTCTGCAGGTCGGCGCTCACCGAGTCCGTCTTGAGGCCGGTGACGAAGCGCGCCAGATTGTAGGCGTGGGTGCCGATATCGCCGATCGCGCCGCCAGCGCCGGACCGCTTCGGATCAGTGCGCCACGCTGCTTGCTTGTTGCCGGGATCGGCCGGCGTCGACAGCCAGTCCTGCGGATATTCGACCTGCACCACGCGCAATTTGCCAAGCGCGCCGGACTTCACCAACTCGCGCGCCTGCCGCACCAGCGGGTAGCCGGTGTAATTGTGGGTGAGCAGGAACTTCGCGCCGTTCTTGGGTTTGATCGCTGCCAACGCCCGCGCGTCGGCAAGCGTTGAGGTCAGCGGCTTGTCGCAGATGACATGAATCCCGGCTTCGAGAAACGCCTTGGCCGGGCCGAAATGCACGTTGTTCGGCGTGACGATCGACACCGCCTCGATGCCGTCGGGGCGCGCCGCTTCCTTCTTCGCCATCTCCTCGTACGAAATGTAGATGCGATCCGGCGCGAGGCCGAGGTTCCTGCCGGACTCCCTGGCGACTTCCGGCCGCGACGACAACGCGCCGGCGACCAGCTCGTAGTCGTCGTCGAGCCGCGAGGCGACGCGGTGAACGTAGCCGATGAAGGCCCCCGTGCCGCCGCCGACCATCCCCAGACGAATGCGCCGCGCGCCGTTCTCCGCCATTGCTGTGCTCCCTTACCGGTCGAGGCCGAGGATCTTGCGGTTGGCCGCAAGATCGGTGCCCGAGGCCGCGAAATCGTCGAAGGCCTTCTCTGTGACCCGGATGATGTGGGACTGGATGAACGGCGCGCCTTCGGCAGCTCCATCCTCGGGGTGCTTGATCGCGCACTCCCATTCCAGCACGGCCCAGCCGTCATAGTCGTAGGCAGCAAGCTTCGAAAAGATCGACGCGAAGTCGACCTGTCCGTCGCCCAGCGAGCGGAAGCGCCCGGCCCGGTTGACCCAGCTCTGGAAGCCGCCATAGACGCCCTGCCGGCCGGTCGGATTGAACTCAGCGTCCTTGACGTGGAACATCCGGATTCGCTCGTGGTAGATGTCGATGTAGTCGAGATAGTCGAGGCACTGCAGCACGAAATGGCTGGGATCGTAGAGCAGGTTCGCGCGCGGGTGGTTGTTCACCCGCTCGAGGAACATCTCGTAGGTCGCCCCGTCATGCAGGTCTTCGCTGGGATGAATTTCGTAGCAGACGTCGACGCCATGCCGGTCGAATTCGTCGAGGATCGGCGTCCACCGGCGCGCCAATTCGTCGAAGGCCTCTTCGACGAGGCCCGCGGGCCGCTGCGGGAATGGGTAGATGTAGGGCCACGCAAGCCCGCCCGAGAACGTACCGTGGGCATTCAGGCCTAGGTTCTTCGACGCTGCCGCGCACGATTTGAGGTGAGCGACTGCCCAGTCGTAGCGCGCCTTGGGGTTGCCGTGCACCTTGGCAGGTGCAAATCCGTCGGACAGCGTGTCGTACGCCGGATGGACCGCCACGAGTTGGCCGATGATGTGTGACGAAAGCTCGGTAATCGCGAGGCCATGCTTGGCGGCGACGCCGTTCAACTCGTCGGCGTAGGTCTTGCTGGTCGCAGCCTTGTCGACATCGATCAGGCTCGACGCCCAGG
>JBDTLB010000049.1:0-21358 GCA_039934955.1 Devosia sp. | reverse complement strand
TTAACCGCGCTGAGTTGCGGGTCGCGCAGGTCCTCGAGCAAACAAAGGCCGGGCTCGCGATCAAAGAGCCGAAGACCGAGCGCAGCCGGCGGACCATCGCCCTGCCCTCACATCTTGTCGACGAGCTGCGCCGCCACCGTAAGGCGGTCGCCGAATTGCGTCTCAAACTGGGGCTGGGCAGAGACGAGCTCGATCTCGTGTTCCCGACCTGGGAAGGCGCTATGCGGAATCCCGACCTGTTCTCAAAAGAGTTCGCCCGCGAGGCCGCGAAAGCGGGCGTGGCGCACGTGACGTTTCACGGGCTGCGGCATACTCACATCACGCACCTGTTGCGCAGCGGCGTGCCGGTGCATGTCGTCTCTGCCAGGGCCGGCCATGCCAATGCGGCGGTGACGCTGACGATTTACGCGCACGTCCTGCCAGGACAGCAGGAAGGCGCCGCGGCGATTGTTGACTCGGCCCTTAGGGCCGCTCTACAGGACCGAACGTAGAACACGGCGCGAACGTCTCCGGTGCCAATCCGGTGCCAAGTGCCGTTTCCGCGATCGAGGAGCAACCGCTAAGCTCTTGATCTTTCAATGCGGGCAGGTGGCAGAGCGGTTGATTGCTCCGGTCTTGAAAACCGGCGAACGTGAAAGCGTTCCGGGGGTTCGAATCCCTCCCTGCCCGCCATCACCGCCTCACGGGATCAGCAGAGTTGTGCCCGTCGTCTCGCGGGCCTCGAGCGCCCGGTGAGCGTCCTGCACCCGGTCGAGCGGGAAACGCTGGTTGATGGTCGGGCGGATATGACCGGCCTCCACTGCCCCGAACACCCTCGCCATCGTGCGCCGCAGATCGTCGGTGTTGCCGTAATAATCGGCAGTGGTAGGGCGCGTCACGTACAGCGAACCGCGCGATTGGAGCATCGAAAGGCTGACGCCGGTCACCGGTCCCGAGGCGTTGCCGAAACTCACCATCAGGCCGCGCGGTCTCAGGCAATCGAGCGACTGCTCGAAGGTCGCTTTGCCGACCCCATCATAAACCACATCGACGCCGCCGCCGCCACCCGAGGCGTCGCGCACCTTCTTGACCCAGCCGTCCTGGCGCGAGTTGAACGCATATTTTGCCCCGTTCGACAGCGCGTCACGGATTTTTTCGTCAGATCCCGCGAGCGCAATGACGTTGGCGCCTGCGGCGCTTCCCCATTGGACAAGGAACGTGCCGACACCGCCCGAGGCGGCATGGACGAGCATGGTGTCGCCGGCCTTGAAAGGCCAGCTTTCGAACAGGAGGTAGTGGGCGGTACCAGCCTTGGAGATCACCGCTGCCGCGACGTCGAGGCCGACATCGTCCGGCACCGGTACGAGCTTGTCAGCCGCGATCAGCCGCTCGTCCGAATAGGACCCGGCCGGCCCCGCATAGCCAACGCGGTCGCCCGGCTCAAACTCGGTAACCCCCGGCCCCACTGCCTCGACCACACCGGCGCCTTCGATGCCCGGCGTGAACGGCAGTTCGACCTTGTAGAGGCCGCTGCGGTGATAGGTGTCGATGAAATTGAGCCCGATCGCCTCGTGCCGCAGTTTGACCTGTCCCTCGCCCGGAGCTCCGACCGTCCGTTCTTCGAGCTTCAGGACATCGGGGCTACCGACCTCCCGGAAGACGACGGCGCGGCTCATGGTTTTTTCCGTGTTGCCGACTTCGGTCGCGCCTGCGCGCGCGTGCTCGGGGTGCTGCGCGGCTTCGGTTTGCCCGCGGCCTCGGTCAGCGCCTCCATCAGCACGCCCCCGCTTGGTGCGAGGCGGGGAGCGGGGTGGCCACCTCTGCCGCGAACGGCGTCCTTGCGTTGCTTCGAGATGATGTTAATCGCCTCAACCAGCGCCGCAAAACTCATCGCGGCGTAGATATAGGCCTTGTCGAGATGGACACCGGGAATGCCGAGGCCATCGATCAGGAGCGACACGCCGATCAGAAGCAGGAAGGCGAGCGCCAGCATCTTGGTGGTCGGGTGGTTGGCGACGAAATTCGAGATCGGGCCAGAGGCAACGAACATGATGCCCATAGCGACGATAACCGCGGCGATCATCACTTCGACGTGCTGGGCCATGCCCACGGCGGTGACGATCGAGTCAATTGAGAACACCATGTCGATGACGATGATCTGCACGATTATGGCGGAGAAGGCGGCCCTCGCCCGCTGCTGAAGGGTCGGCCCGTGCGGATCCTCGATCTCGGCGTGCATCTCGTGCACTGCCTTGTAGATCAGGAAGATGCCGCCGGCGACGAGGATGATGTCCTTCCACGACAGGTCGAGACCAAAGGCCGAAAGCACCGTCGTCTGCAGCCCGATGATCCAGCTCAAAACCAGCAGCAGCAGAATGCGGAAGATCAGCGCCAGGCTCAGTCCGATCTGCCGTGCCCGTGTCGCTTCTGCGTGGGGCAGCTTGCTGACCAGCACCGAGATGAAGATGATGTTGTCGACACCGAGGACGACCTCGAGCACGGTTAGGGTCGCGAAGGCGACCCAGGTATTGGGGTCGAACAACAGATCGAACATTGCGGTCTCCGGCTGTGGGCGTCCTCAATCTAGGTGGCGGGCGGCAAGGTTGGAAGTCTCGCGGTCCGTGAAATCGGCGGTGCGGCGTTCCGCCTAGAGCCCTTCACACAGAATATTTGCCTTTGCTGTTAGCTGGTTGACTGGATTTGCGGATGATAAACTCAGGGTCAAACCTAGGAATCCTGAATGGACCATTTTACCCCAATTCCTGCGACGATCGGGGGGCTGCTGATCGGCCTCTCCGCCGCCATCCTCTGGCTCGGCAACGGCCGCATCGCCGGTATTTCCGGCATCTTCGGCCAGCTGTTGCCGCCTGCCCGCACGGTCGTTTGGCGGCTGGTGTTCCTGGTCGCGCTCGTCGGCGGCACCTTTCTCGCGGCCTATCTGCTGCCGAGCCTCGGCACGCCCTCAACGCTGGTTGAGGCGCCCGGCTGGTTCAAGGCAGGAGTGCCGAGCTGGATCGGCGGAACGCCGCTTTGGATTGTCGTTTCCGGCCTATTGACCGGCTTCGGCACCAAGATCGGCAATGGTTGCACGTCCGGCCACGGCGTGTGCGGGCTCGCCCGATTGAGCAAGCGGTCGTTCGTCGCTGTCGGCGTATTTTTCGTCGTTGCGATCCTCACCGTTACCATCACGGGGATCGTGTGATGAGCAAGTCCACCAGCCTGCCCTATCTGGCCGTTGCCGCCATTGCGGGCGTCATCTTCGGCGCCGGGCTCTATATCTCCGGCATGGTCAACCCGCTGAAAGTTTTGCGCTTTCTGGATTTTACCGCGGTCCCGTCCGGTGGCTGGGACCCGAGCCTTGCTTTCGTCATGGTCGCCGCGGTCGTGGTGATGTTCGTTGCCGTGCGGATCAGCAGGGGTCGGCAGGCGCCGCTGTTCGCCGCATCGTTCCACCAGCCCGAGTTCACCAGGATCGACACCCCGCTCATCGCAGGCGCGGCGCTGTTCGGCGTCGGTTGGGGGATGTCGGGCATCTGCCCGGGTCCGGCGATCTCGCTGATCGCGTTCTGGCCGCAATATTTGCTGATCTACCTGGTGGCGCTGTTCGTTGGCTCGTATGGCGGCTCGATTGTCATTCCGAGCGGGCGGGACAAGCGCATGGTGTTGGCGCGATGAACAAGGCTGTCGTCGTCGGTGGTGGTCTGACCGGGCTTGCGGCGGCGGTCGCGGTCGCTAAGGCCGGGCTCGAAACTGTCCATCTGGTGCCCAAGGGCCCAGCCGACCGGCGGACTTCGGCATTGATGCTGCCGTCGGTCGAGTACCTCAAATCGGCCGGGCTGGTGCCCGACCCAGCGGCCGTCGGCCATCCGTTGACGCAGATCCGCATTATCGATGCGACCAATCGACTGATCCGCGCGCCCGAGACGCTGTTCGACAGCGCCGAGTTCGATTTGCCCGCGTTCGGCTGGAACCTGCCTAATGTGAAGCTCGCCGAAAACTTTGAGGCCGCACGGTCGGCGTTGCCGAACCTCACAACCATCGAAACGACGCTCACCGACATCGAGACCGGCCCGAACGGCTCAACCCTGGCGCTCGGCAATGGCGAAACGCTGGTGACCGACCTCGTCGTCGGCGCCGACGGCAAGAAGTCCCGCGTCCGAGAGAGCGCAGGCTTCCGGGCGCGCGAGAACGGCTTTTCGCAGGCGGCGCTGGTGTGCGACCTCGGCCTCGACCGGCCGATCGGCGGCGCGTCCGTTGAATTCCACTACGAGAATGGCCCGTTCACGTTGGTTCCGGCCGGCGGCAATCGCGCCAATCTGGTCTGGATCGATGAGCGCGACGTTCTGAAATCAGCGCAGGAGGGCGACAGGGAGAAGCTGGCCGCGCTATTCCGTGAAAAGTCGCAACGGCTGTTCGGTGCGATCGAACTGCTCACCCCGGGGCACATGTTCTTGCTATCCACGCTGACAGTCGACGTCGCTGGCAAGGATGGCGTGGTGCTAGTGGGCGAAGCGGCCCACGCCTTTCCGCCGATCGGGGCACAAGGGCTCAACCTCGGCCTCCGCGACGTCGCCGATCTCAGTGCCGCGTTGGCGGCGACCGATCTTGACGCTCCCGGCTTCGGGCAGGCCCTCAGCGACGACTATGCCCGGCGGCGTGCTGGCGACCTCGCCCGCACCGGCAAGGTGGTTGATGCGTTGTTCCGCTCACTGCTCGCCGAATTCCTGCCGACACAGGCGTTACGCGCCAGCGGGCTGTGGGCGTTGAAGCTGGTGCCGCCGCTTCGCAGGGCGGCGTTCGACATCGGCATGGGCGTTCGCTGATGCGCAAACGAAAGGGGCGCCCGAAGGCGCCCCTGAACATCTGAAACCTTGGCCCTTATTGGGCCGGCGGCTGTGAGCTTGACGGAGCCGCGGTGCCGTCGCCCGAGAGCTTCTGGCGGGCCGCTTCAGCGCGGTCGGCGAGGATCTTTTCAAGTGCGGCCTCGCCCGAGGAATTCTTGTTAAACTCGTCGAAGGTGAGCGAAGCGTTGCCGTCATAAACGCCGGTGAAGCCGGCCAGCGTAATGTCGATGACCAGGTCTTCGTTCTTGCGGTTCTTGGCGGTCAGGGTCAGCTTGGAGCCCTTCTTGAGGCTATTCACGTAGGCCTCGTTGACCACGAGCTGGGTCGCGCAGGACTGCGGGTCGCACAGCATGTAGGGGACGCGGATCGGCTTGCCGCCATCGATCTGCCAGGTCACGCCGAACGGCAGCAGAACCCCGAGCGGCACCGCGGCCACGGCGAGGAGACGGCTCTCCTGGCCGGGGTCATCGCGCAGCAGGAAAGAGCCGAGGAACACCTTGTTCTGGGTCACCACGACCTGTCGCATGATGCAGGCTTGCTTGCTGTCTTTTACGGGATCGCAAATCTTCAGCCAGTTCTGCGGCGCGGGCGCCGAAGCCTGGTCGCCGGTCGCGGCGGGTTGGGTCGAGGCGGGGGGCTCGGAACTCGAGGCGGCGTCCTGCGCAAAGGTGCTCGTCGGGAGCGCCAGCGCGGCAAGGGTCAAGCCTGCGGCAAGAAGCGATTTGAAGTTCATCGAAATTCCTTGGGTTTCCCGAGCGATCCGGCGGTTCTCTGGCCGCCTTGCGATAGGCTGCCCTTCAATGGGCGAATTCGGGCAATAACATGACCGGAGGGGGTTTCCAAATCTTTCTCCGGCGGGCTGTTGCGCCGCTGCATTGGATCGTTCTGCTGCTGTAGATGGCAGGACGATGCCTGAGATTCCCGGCATCAATTTGACCGTGCGCGGGCAAATTTTGGTGACTAGGCCGCGACCGCCTCGGCGAGCTTGGCCATCCGGCTTAGGATTGACGCAGCCCCCTTGAGCCGCGACGCCGCATTGGGCCAATCGCGAGCGAACACCAGTTTTTGGTCGGGCTTGAGCCGCACCGCCATACCGGGATCGGAGACCATCTTCACCAGCCCCGCCGGGTTGGCGAACTCGTTGTGGCGGAGTGTGATCACGGCACCTTTGGGGCCAGCTTCGACCTTTTCAACATTGGCGGCCCGGCACAGCGCCTTGACGAGAATCACCTTGAGCAGCGCTTCGACCTCGTCGGGCAGTGGTCCGAAGCGGTCGATCAGCTCCGCTCCGGCGGAGTCGATCTCGGCCGCGTCCTTCAGGTCGCCGAGCTGGCGGTAGAGTTGCATCCGCACCTGCAGATCCGGCACGTAGTGCTCGGGGATCATCACGGGCATGCCGAGCGAGATCTGCGGGCTCCATTCATCGCTGTCCTCGTAATCCGCTTCACCGTCCTTGAGCGCGGTGACAGCCTCCTCCAGCATGGCCTGATACAACTCGAAGCCGACTTCCTTGATGTGGCCGGACTGCTCTTCGCCGAGCAGATTGCCAGCGCCGCGAATGTCGAGGTCGTGGCTGGCGAGTTGGAACCCTGCCCCGAGGCTCTCGAGCGATTGCAGGACGTTGAGCCGGCGTTCAGCGGTATCGGTGAGTTTTCGCGCGGGCGGCACGGTGAACAGCGCATAGGCGCGCTGCTTGCTCCGGCCGATCCGGCCGCGGATCTGGTAGAGTTGCGCCAGGCCGAAATGATCTGCCTGATGAACGATCAGCGTGTTGGCGTTGGGGATATCCAGCCCGGACTCGATGATCGTCGTCGCCAGCAGGACGTCGAATTTGCCGTCGTAGAAATTGTTCATAATGTCGTCGAGTTCACCCGGCGCCATCTGGCCGTTGGCGATGACAAACGACACTTCTGGCACCTGCTCGCGCAGGAATTCGGCGATATCGGGCTGATCCTTGATCCGCGGAACAACATAGAACGCCTGCCCGCCACGATATTTCTCGCGCAGCAGCGCCTCGCGGATCGAGATCGGATCGAAGGGCGAGATGAACGTGCGGATCGCCAGTCGATCGACCGGCGGCGTCGCCAGCAGCGACAGATCGCGCACGCCGGTCAGCGCCAGCTGCAGCGTACGGGGGATCGGCGTCGCGGTCAGTGTCAGCACATGGATATTGCCGCGCAGTTCCTTGAGCCGCTCTTTGTGGCCGACGCCGAAATGCTGCTCCTCGTCGATGACGAGCAGGCCGAGATCCTTGAACTCGACGGATTTCGACAGCAGCGCGTGCGTGCCGATGACGATATCGATCTGGCCGTTGGCAATGCCTTCCTTGGTGGCTTTGAGATCGGCTGCCGGCACCAGCCGGCTCGCCTGAGCGATCTTCACCGGCAGGCCGGCAAAGCGCTCCCTGAAGGTCTTGAAGTGCTGGCGGGACAGCAGCGTCGTCGGCACGACCACCGCCACCTGCTTACCCGACATGGCGACGGCAAACGCAGCACGGAGCGCGACTTCGGTCTTGCCGAAACCGACGTCGCCGCACACCAGCCGGTCCATGACCTTGCCGGTCGTGATGTCGTCGAAGACTGCAGAGATCGCCGTCAGCTGATCCTCGGTCTCGTCATAGGGGAAGCGTGCTGCGAACTCGTCATAGGCGCCCGAATTGATGTCGACCGGATCGGCCTTCACCAACAGTCGCTGTGCGGCGATTTTGATCAGTTGCTCCGCCATGTCGCGGATGCGCTTCTTAAGCTTGGCTTTCTTTGCCTGCCACGCGACGCCGCCGAGCTTGTCGAGGACGACATCGCTGCCGTCCGAACCATAGCGGCTCAGCAGCTCGATGTTTTCGACCGGCAGATAGAGTTTTGTGTCATTGGCGTACTGGATCTCGACGCAGTCATGCGCCGCGCCCATCGCCTCGATCTGCTTGAGGCCGAGGAAGCGGCCAATGCCATGGTCGACGTGCACCACCAGATCGCCTGCCGCGAGGCTGGTGGCTTCGGTGAGCGCGTCGGAGGCCTTCTTGCGCCGCTGCGGCCGAAGCAGGCGCTCGCCGAGAATGTCCTGCTCGGACAGTACGACAAGGTCATTGGTCTCAAAACCGTTCTCGAGCGGCAGTACCACGATGGCGCTGACCGTCGCGGCGGTCGTGATGGCGTCCTGCCAGTTCTCGGCCATGCGCGGATTACGCATGCCGTGATCGGTCAGCAATTGGGCCATGCGGTCGCGCGAGCCTTCGGACCAACAGGCAATTACGGTGCGGCGCTGCTTCTTGCTTTCGCCGCGCAGCAGATTGACCACGGCTTCAAACAGATTGACGTCCTGCGCCTGCCGCTCGGCAGCGAAATTGTGGACGAGCCGGCCACCCGCATCCTCGGTGCGGGATTCGTCCGGGTGCTGGAAGGCCGAGAGCTGAACCGCCGGCGCGGCGGCAAGCCCATAGAGAGCTGTATCGACTTCGTAGAGCCGGTCCGGCGGTACGGGATTGTAGGGAGCCCCGGCGGTCGCCAGCTTCTTGTCGGTGCGGGCGTTCTCGCGCGCCTCGTAGTAGTCCTTGATCTGCGCCTGGCGGTCGGCAAACGCCTCGCGCGCCTGGTCGTCGAACACCATCGGGGCATCGCCGGTGTAGTCGCCGAGCCGGTCGAGATGATCGTAGTAGAAGGCGAGCCAGTGCTCGAGGCCGGGGAAACGCTGCCCGGCGCTCACGGCCCCATAGAGCGGGTCGTCCACGGTATTGCCACCGAACGCCGCAGTGTAGCGCGCGCGGAAGCGCTTGATGGTCTCTTCGCTGAGCAGAACTTCGCTCATGGGCGCGAGGGCAATTGCCGGCAGCGTACCGGTGGTGCGCTGCGTGGCCGCGTCGAAGGTGCGGATCGACTCCAGCGACTTCCCGAAGAAGTCGAAACGGAGCGGCGTCTCCATACTGGCCGGGTAGAGGTCGACCAACCCGCCGCGGACCGCGTACTCGCCCTGCTCGCGCACCGTCGGCACGCGCAGATAGCCGTTGAGCGAGGCCCACATGATCAGCTTTTCGCTGTCGACCACCTGCCCCGACTTTGCTGTGAAGCTCATGCCGGCGACGATGTCGCGCGCCGGTAGTTTCTGGATCAGCGCGTTGACCGCGGTGAGGACGATGGCGCCCTTGGTGGCTGGATCGGCTAGCGCGGAGATCGTCGTCATGCGGGCCGCGATGGTCACGCCGTTCGGGGACACGCGGTCGTATGGCAGGCAGTCCCAGGCGGGTAGTGTCAAAATGGTGTGACCCGGCAGCATGGCGCGCAGCACGTCTTCCATGCGCTGCAGCCGGCGGCCGTCACGCGCCACGAACACCGCCGCGACGTTGGCATCGGGCGCGGATCTCAGCCGCTCCTCGACCAGCCGCGCGAGCACGACCGGCTGCATGCCGTCGGGCACGTTGACGATGGTCCGGGTGGGACGGGAAATTTCGGTCATGGGGTCAGAGGCTCGCGGTCTTCAGTCGGTAGGCGATAATGGTTTCGAGCAACGCGGAATCACTGCCGGTGGGCACCGGCTCCTGCCCCATCACCCATTTGAGGAGGTCGGTGTCCTCCTCGTCCATGAGGGTCTCGAGGCGGTCGAGTTCCGGCGTGTCGTAGCCCTCGAGGTGGGCGTCGGCGAATGGCCCCAGCACGAGGTCCATTTCCTTGGTGCCGCGGTGCCAGGCGCGGTAGCGCAACCGGCGACGGCGCATAGATAAGTCTTCACCGGCTGCTTTTTCAGGGGCCATGAGCTGGTCGTCTCGGGACTTCCGGTGTGTTTACGCCCCCCTCGCCGCTCTGTCACGCTCCGCCCGAATGTCATAGTGATTTACCCCATGGCCCGCCCAACCGCCCTCGATCCGTTGTTCCGCTCGCTTCGCTCGTTCAAGGGCGTCGGGCCGCAGCTTGGGGCGCTGCTCAACCGCTTCTTCGGCCCAGGCGAGGGACAGGACGCGATTGCGCTCGACCTGTTGATGCACATGCCCGTCGGGTTGATCGACCGGCGCAAGATGGACGGCATCGCCCAGACCTTTGTCGGGCATCAGGCGACGTTGCGTGTCCACATCGATCGGCACGAGGCGCCGCCGCGCAACATGCCGAGCCGCCCGCACCGCGTGTTCGCCCATGACGAGACCGGCGAGATCCAGCTGGTGTATTTCCGCGCCACGGGCGGTTGGGTCGAAAAACTGCTGCCGGTCGGCGAGGAGCGCTATGTCGCCGGAACCATCGGCTTTTTCGGCGGCATCAAGCAGATCACGCACCCCGACTATGTCGTCCCGGTCGAAGACTTCAAATCGATGCCGCTGGTCGAGCCGGTCTATCCGCTGACTCAGGGGATGAACTCCAAAGCGCTCACGAAGCTTATCCGCGAAGTGCTGGGCACCCTCCCCGAGCTGCCTGAATGGATCTCGGACGCGCGGCAGGCGCAGTTTCGCTGGCCGTCGTTCCACGCCGCGATGACTGCGGTGCATACCCCGGCCGAGCCGTCTGACAGCGAGCTGTGGGGACCGGCGCGGATGCGGCTGGCCTATGACGAATATCTCGCGGGCCAGCTTGCCCTGCTGATCGTGCGGTCCAGCATGGTGTCGGCCCGCGGCATCGCCCGGCCGATGACCGGTGAGATCACCGCGCGGGTAGAGGCGGCCCTGCCCTTTGCACTGACCGCCGGGCAGCAGATGGCGATCAACGATGTCCGCGAGGACCTTGCGGCGCCGCTTCGCATGTCGCGCCTGCTGCAGGGCGATGTCGGCGCCGGCAAAACTGTAGTCGCGCTGATGGCGATGGCGATGATGGCGGAAGGCGCAGCGCAGTCGGCGCTGATGTCGCCTACCGAATTGCTGGCGGCGCAGCACTTCCGCACGCTGCAACCGCTCGCCGAAGCCGCTGGTCTCACAGTGGAATTGCTGACCGGCAAGCAGACCGCCACGGAGCGCCGCGCCGTCCTCGAACGCATCGCCTCGGGCGAAGCCAACATCGTCGTCGGCACCCACGCGCTATTCCAGTCGGCGGTCGAATTCGCCGATCTTGGCCTCGTCGTCGTCGACGAGCAGCACCGGTTTGGCGTCGAACAGCGGTTGGCGCTGAGCGACAAGGGCAAGCATGCCGATTTGCTGGTGATGACGGCCACGCCGATCCCTCGCACGCTGGTGCTGACGCATTTTGGCGACATGGCGGTCAGCGTGCTGCGCGAAAAACCGCGGGGGCGGCAGCCGATCGACACGGCGGTGATGTCCGTCGGCGAGTACCCGCGTGTCATCGAGCGGCTCAAGGCACGCATCGCCGAAGGCGCGCAGGTGTTCTGGGTGACGCCGCTGGTCGAGGAGAGCGAAACTCTCGATGTCGTCTCGGCGGAGGACCGGTTCACCGAACTCAAGAAGATTTTCGGGGACCAGGTCGCGCTGGTCCATGGGCGCATGTCGGCGGGCGCAAAGCAGGCAGTGATGGACGCCTTTCAGCGCGATGAGACGAAAATCCTCGTCGCGACGACGGTGATCGAAGTCGGCGTCGACGTCCCCAACGCCACCATCATGATCATCGAGCACGCCGAGCGTTTTGGCCTCGCTCAGTTGCACCAGCTACGAGGCCGCGTCGGCCGTGGCTCGCACCGCTCGGCCTGCCTGCTGCTCTACAAGGAGCCGCTGAGCGAAACCGCCACGGCCCGTCTTGAGACCATCAAATCGACCGAGGACGGTTTTGAGATCGCCGAACGCGACCTCGATCTGCGTGGTCAGGGCGATGTGCTCGGCACCCGGCAGTCTGGCATGCCGGGTTATCGCCTCGCGGTCCCGGACGTGCACCGGCATCTGCTCGAATGGGCGCATGATGACGCGAAGGCCGCGCTGGCCGAGAACCCGGGGTTCACCGGGCCGCAGGGCGAGGCGTTGCGGACGCTACTGTATCTGTTCAGGAAGGATCTGGCGCTGCCGCTGATCCGAGCGGGCTAGTTGGCGCGCGCCTCGGCGAGGGCCTTGAGGTCCGCCGGCTTCAACGTGACGCTCTCGCCACAGCCGCATTCGCCGGTCTGGTTCGGGTTCTTGAAGGTGAAGCCGGATTTGAGGATGTCGGTCTCGAAATCCATCACCGTGCCGAGCAGGAACAGCGTCGCCTTGGGCTCGATGAAGACGTCAACGCCCTTGTCGGTGATGTGGTCGTCGCCGGGCACCGCTGCGCCAACATAGCTGAGGGTGTAGGACTGCCCCGCACAACCGGCATCCTTGATGCCGACTCGCACGCCAACGACTGATGTTTCGCTGTCTTCCATGATCTCGCGAACGCGCTCGGCGGCGGCATCAGTGAGGCTCATGATCTGTAGGGGCATCGGGTTTAGTCTCTTCTGCTCTGTCCGATCGACCGGAGACGGCTCGATCAGCCAACCGCTATATATATCGTCAACTACCGATATACGCGTAACGTGCGGACATTACCACCAGTTCAGCGCAACCTGCGCTTCCTCGGACATGCGGCTTTGATCCCACGGCGGATCGAAGACCATGTTCACGGTCACGTTCTGGATGCCTTCGACCGACATCGCGGCGTTTTCCACCCAACCCGGCATCTCGCCGGCCACCGGGCAGCCCGGCGCGGTCAGCGTCATGTCGATGGTGAGGTTGCGGTTGTCATCGAGGTCGACCTTGTAGATGAGGCCAAGCTCGTAGATGTCGACCGGGATCTCCGGGTCGTAGACGGTCTTCAGCACGCCGATGAGGTCGGCCGTGATGCGCGCGACCTCCTCGACGGGAAGCGCCCCGGAGATCGTCGGCACAATGCGATTGCCCTCCGTGGTTTCCACCGCGGGCGCCGTTTCGGCAGGCTTTTCAGCGACTTCATCAGTCATGCGAAGAACTTCTGTGCTTTCTCGATGCCCTCGACCAGTGCGTCGACATCGTCTTTTCCGGAATATAGGGCGAGCGAGGCCCGACAGGTAGAGGTTAAGCCAAACCGTTGCAGCAGCGGCTGGGCGCAATGCGTGCCAGCGCGGATGGCGAGGCCGTAACGATCGAGGATGGTCGCGACGTCGTGCGCGTGGGCGCCCGTTATCTCGAACGAGAAGATTCCGCCTTTGCCCGGCGCATCGCCAATCAGTCGCAACGAATTGATCCGCTTCAGCTTTTCGGCGGCATAGTCGGCGATTTCGTGCTCGTGGGCGGCGATGTTGTCGCGTCCCAGGGTCTCTATGTAGACGATCGCTGCGCCGAGGCCGATGGCCTGGACGATAGGCGGGGTGCCGGCCTCGAAGCGGTGCGGCGGCTCGTTGTAGGTCACATTGTCGAGTGTGACGGTGTCGATCATTTCGCCGCCGCCCTGATACGGGCGCATGGCGGCGAGCAGATCGTACTTGCCGAAAAGCACGCCGATTCCGGTGGGGCCGTAGAGCTTATGGCCTGTAAACACATAGAAATCGGCGTCGAGAGCCTGCACGTCGACGGCGTTGTGAACGGCGCCCTGCGAGCCGTCGATCAGCACCGGGATGCCTTTGGCGTGGGCGATCTCGACGATTTTGGCGATCGGGTTGATGGTGCCCAGCACGTTCGACATGTGGGTGACGGCGATCATTTTTGTGCGCGGACTTATGACCTTTTCGAAGGCATCCATGTCCAATGAACCATCATCTTTGACGTCGATCCATTTGAGCACCGCGCCCTGGCGCTCGCGCAGGAAATGCCACGGTACGATATTCGAGTGGTGCTCCATGATGGTGAGCACGATTTCGTCGCCGGCCTCGATGCGCGGGGCGGCGAAGGATGAGGCGACGAGGTTGATCGCCTCGGTCGCGCCCTTGGTGAAGATGATCTCCTCCGGCCGGCTGGCGTTCAGGAAGCGCTGCACCGCCAATCGGCCGTCCTCGTAGGCCTCGGTCGCCCGATTGGCGAGCGTATGGAGGCCGCGATGGACGTTGGCGTAGGCGTGCCGGTGCGCCCAATCCATCTTGTCGAGAACCGCGGTCGGCTTCTGCGCCGACGCGCCGCTGTCGAGATAGACGAGCCGATGCCCGAAGATCTCTTCCTCGAGGATCGGGAAGTCGGCGCGGATTTTTGCGAGATCGAAGCTCACTTGGAGTCCAGCCATCGCTCCACCACGGCCGTGAGCGCGAGGTGGAGTTCCTCGTCGGCGATCGGGTCGAGCACTTCGTCGAGGAATCCGCGAACCAGCATGCTCTCGGCTGTCGCCTTGGAGATGCCGCGGCTCATCAGGTAGAACATCGAATCTTCGTCGAGCGCGCCGACGGTCGAGCCGTGACCGCAGACGACGTCGTCGGCGAAGATCTCGAGCTCGGGCTTCGACAGGATCTCCGCCTCGTCCGAGAGCATCAACCCCTGCATCATCAGCTTGGCGTCGGTCTTCTGCGCGTCGCGAGCGACAATGATCTTGCCCTGGAATGCTGCTTTGGACCGGCCGCGGGCGATCTGTTTGTAGAGCGGCTTCGACGAGCAGCGCGGCACGGCGTGCAGCAGTTCGAGCGTGATGTCGGAGTGCTGGCCTTCGGTCACGAGGTTGAGCCCGGTGAAGTCGCCATGCGCGCCCTCGCCTGCAAAACGGGCAAACAGGTTGATCCGGCTCAATGCCGAGCCGAGGTGGATGGTGACAGTGCGGAGCTTGGCGCCCTCGCCGATCTGGTATTCGGCCACGGCGAAATTGGTCGCCTGGGCACCGCTGAGGTCGAGCAGGATGTGGGTGAGCTCGGCGCCCTTGCCAACCGCGACATAGGTCGCGTGATTGCTGAGATGCGCCTCGTCGGTGCCCGAGAAGGTCTCGACGACTGTCGCGACGCTGCCATCAGCGACGAACAGATGCACCGAGTCATTCATGTGTGCTGCGGCGCCCTCGGTGCGGCGGTCGATATGGACGATCTGCGTGGCGCGGCTCGCGATCTCCAGCTTCAACGTCTGTTTCGCGAGCGCCGAATTGAGCCGCACCAGAATGTCGTCGCGCTCGGTCAGCGATGACCCTTTGCTGAGCGTCGCACGCATGCCCGGCGGCATCGGGCCGGCAATGTCGGCAACGCCGTTGGTCAACGGAATGCGATGTGCGTCGGGGATGCGCAGCGCCGGCTCGCTCAGCGCCTTCTCGACGCCCGCCAGTTCCGGCACGGCGCGCAGCAGCATTTTGAGGTCGGTGTAGTGATAGCTCTCGACCTTGCGCGTCGGCAGGCCGCTCAGAGCCAGCCGCTCGGCAGCCGCTGGGGCACCACTGGCGCCGAGTTGCTCGATCAGCCTGGCTTCGGCCGGGCCGATGCGAACGGGAACGTGCATGCTCACGCGGCGGCCTCGTCGAAGCCGGCATAGCCTTTGGATTCAAGTTCCAGCGCCAGCTCCTTGCCGCCGCTCTCGACGACCTTTCCATCGGAGAAGACGTGGACAACGTCCGGCACGATGTGATTGAGCAGCCGCTGGTAGTGGGTGATCACCAGCATCGAGCGGTACGGGTCGCGCAATGCATTGACGCCGTCCGACACGACCTTGAGCGCGTCGATATCGAGGCCGCTGTCGGTCTCGTCGAGGACGCACATCTTCGGCTTCAGCAGCGCCATCTGCAAGATCTCGGCGCGCTTCTTCTCGCCGCCCGAGAAGCCGACATTGAGCGGACGCTTCAGCATGTCGCTGTCGATGTGGAGGTCGCGGCCGGCGTCCTTGACGGCGCGCATGAAATCCGGCGTCGACAGCTCGGTCTCGCCGCGTGCCTTGCGCTGCGAATTGATCGCCGCCTTGAGGAATGTCATCGTGGCGACACCGGGAATCTCGATTGGATATTGGAAGGCGAGGAACAGCCCCTTGCTGGCCCGCTCGGCCGGATCGAGCGCGAGGATGTCCTCGCCATCAAGCAGCACGACGCCCTCGGTGACCTCATAATCTTCCTTGCCGGCGAGCACATAGCTCAGCGTCGACTTGCCCGAGCCATTGCGGCCCATCACGGCATGCACTTCGCCGGCGGGAACGATGAGGTTCACGCCCTTGAGGATTTCACGGTCTTCGATCCGCGCGTGCAGATTGCGGATTTCGAGCATGGGGGTGGTCATAGTGTTCACAATTCTCCGGTGCCTTTTGCGCTCACGTCGCCGTCGAAATAGTCGAGGTTCTGTTCCGAGCGACCAATATGATTGAACTGCCGTTGCCCGCCTCGCACCCCGCGCGTGCTGGACGCGGCAAACTTGCCCGTATCTGGGTACTCGCAGATATCCACGTCTGATTTCGATGAAATCATCAGGTATTTCAGCGGTTCTGTACCGATGTTCCAGAGTTGGTGGGCAAGTTCCTGTCCACCAACCGGGGCACCCAACACGTCACCGGCAGCTACTTTGAACCTCTGGTCGCCGAAACGGTACTCACCCTCGCCGGCCAGAACGACGAACATTTCATCAATCTCGTGATGAACGTGAAAGGGGCAAAACGTCTTGCCCGGTGGCACTTCAGCATATCCCGCACCCAGCCGCGTCAGTCCGAGCGCCGACCCGATTCTAGCGGAGGCGGACGCGTAGTCTCGCCCCTTGGCGGTTTGCTTCAGTTCCAGGTCCGAAAGGCGGACAACGGGCTTTTCTGCTTTGACCATTATCCCACGCTGCCTTCGAGGCTGACCGAGATCAGCTTCTGAGCTTCGACCGCGAACTCCATCGGCAGATGCTGCAGCACGTCGCGGACGAAGCCGTTGACGATGAGTGCCACCGCCTCTTCCTGGTTGATGCCGCGCTGCTGGCAATAGAACATCTGGTCGTCGGAGATTTTGCTCGTCGTCGCCTCGTGCTCGAAGACGGCCGAGGCGTTGCGGCTTTCGATGTAGGGCACGGTGTGCGCGCCGCATTTGTCGCCGATCAGCAGGCTGTCGCACTGGGTGAAATTGCGCGCACACTTGGCCTTGGCATGGGCCGAGACCTGACCCCGATAGGTGTTGTCGGAAAAGCCGGCGGCGATGCCTTTGGAAATGATCCGGCTCGTGGTGTTCTTGCCGAGGTGCAGCATCTTGGTGCCGCTGTCGACCTGTTGATAGCCGTTCGAGATGGCGATCGAGTAGAACTCGCCGCTCGAATTGTCGCCGCGCAGAATGCAGCTCGGATATTTCCAGGTGATGGCCGAACCGGTCTCGACCTGGGTCCAGCTGATCTTGGAATTGTCACCCCGGCAATCGCCGCGCTTGGTGACGAAATTGTAGATGCCGCCCTTGCCGTCCTTGTCGCCCGGATACCAGTTCTGGACCGTCGAATATTTGATCTCGGCGTCCTTGAGGGCGACGAGTTCGACCACGGCGGCGTGGAGTTGGCTCTCTTCACGCATCGGCGCAGTGCAGCCTTCGAGATAGCTGACGTAAGCTCCCTCGTCGGCGATCAGCAGGGTCCGCTCGAACTGGCCGGTCTTGGCCGCATTGATGCGGAAATAGGTGCTGAGCTCCATCGGGCAGCGGACGCCCTTGGGCACGTAGCAGAACGAGCCGTCGGTAAAGACCGCGGAGTTCAGCGTCGCGTAGTAATTGTCGCTGACAGGCACGACCGAGCCGAGATATTGCTTCACTAGATCCGGATGCTCGCGGATAGCTTCGCTGATCGAGCAGAAGATGATTCCAACTTTCGCCAACTCTTCACGAAAGGTGGTTGTCACCGACACGGAATCCATCACCGCGTCGACGGCGATTTTAGGCTGTTCGACACCGGCGAGGATCTCGCGCTCCTTGAGCGGCACGCCGAGCTTTTCGTACATTTCAAGCAGCGCTGGATCGACGTCCGCCAGCGATTTCGGGGCGTTGGCCTTCTTGGGCGCCGAGTAGAAGTACATGTCCTGAAAGTCGAGCTTGGGGTAATGCACCCGCGCCCATGTCGGCTCGTCCATGGTCAGCCAGCGGCGATAGGCCTCGAGCCGCCATTCGAGCATCCAGTCGGGCTCGTTCTTCTTGGCCGAGATGAAGTGGATGGTGTCTTCGCTGAGGCCGATCGGCGCGGTGTCGCTCTCGATGATGGTCTCGAAGCCATATTTGTACTGGTCGACATCGAGAGCGCGAACGCTATCGACCGTGGCGTGGTCGATCTCGTCCTTCAGCGTCGGGATTTCGTCTTTGTAGTTGGTGTCGGCCATCGTCTGTGTCCTAAGCCGCTTTGCCGCGGCGTTCGCGGTGCCGCCCTAGCACCTCACTAAACCCTTCGAGGAACGCCTCGATATCCTGTTCGGTCGAATTCCAGCCCACGCTCAAACGCATGGCGCAATCGGCGAGGTCGGCCGGCACACCCATCGCCTTCAGCACATGCGACGGTCCGACCTTGCCGGACGAGCAGGCCGAGCCTGACGAGACCGAGATCCCTTTGAGGTCGAGGCCCATCATCGCCGCGGCGTTCTTCAGCCCTGGCACCGCAAAATTGCTCGTATTGCCAATGCGGTCGATTTTCTCGCCGAAGATCACGAGGTCGGGCGCCATGTTGCGCATCCCCTCCTCGGCAGTGCGGATCAACTCGCTGACATTGGCCCGGTAGAATTTGTCTGGGAACGCCAATGCCGCCGCGCCAAAGCCGGCAATCAGCGCCGCCGCCTCGGTGCCGCCGCGGCGACCGGTTTCCTGGCCGCCGCCCGGGATCAGCCGCACATGGTCGGCATGAGATTTCATCAGCAGCGCGCCGATTCCGGCCGGACCGCCGATCTTGTGCGCGCTCACCGCAATCATATCGGCAGCGCGGGTTGAGAATTCGAGGTCCATCTTGCCAAGCGCCTGCACCGCGTCGACGTACAAATAGTGCGGCGATGCGCCGACCAGTATTTCGATGCGGTCGAGCGGCTGGATCACGCCGGTCTCGTTGTTGACGAGGTGAACAGCGACCAGCAGTTTTGCGCCAATATCAGTATCAGTCGCGCGGGAGAGCGCGGCGGCGAGCTCATCCACCCGGATCAGGCCGTTTTCGTCGAGGCCGATGGTGGTGACCGGCAGTCCCGTGGCCTCGGCGGCCTTGAGTGCGGCGGTGTGTTCGCCGGCAGACACGACGATGCCGCTGACACCGAGCGCCCTGGCGCCACCGACGATTGCCTGGGTGATCGCCTCAGTTGCCGAGCTGGTGAACACCAATTGCTCGCGCGTGGCGCCGGCCAGCTTGGCGACCTGCGCGCGGGCAGTGTCGACGATTGTGCGAAGCGCCCGGCCGTGGCCGTGAACCGACGACGGATTGCCGGTCAAATCGAGGGCCGCCACGATAGCGTCGCGCGCCTCCGGCAGCAGCGGCGCCGAGGCGGTGTGGTCGAGATATGTGGCGCGGACGGTCATTCGAACACTTCCGAGCGCGTTTGCCGCGCCCACCTGCCTCAAACTTCTTGAATTTTCGCAGGCGCTTCCTCTAGAAGGAGCGCTCGCTGAGCTTGCCCGCAGGCGTCATCTGCCTGCGGCTCCGAAAAACCGGTTTGGAACCATTCTAAACTGATATTTCGGGCCTAGTTTTAGGGAGCACGATCCCATTCGTCAAGCCGGACGCACCGGCTCCGAGCCCTGCCGGAGGCCTACGAACAAAACCCATGCCAGAAGTTATTTTCAACGGGCCGGAAGGCCGCCTCGAAGGCCGCTACCAGCCGGGCAAGGACCCGAACGCCCCCATCGCGATCGTTCTCCATCCGCACCCGGAATTCGGCGGCACGATGAACAACCAGATCGTCTATAACCTCTTCTATATGTTCGCAAAACGCGGCTTTTCGGTACTGCGCTTCAATTCGCGTGGGGTCGGCCGCAGCCAGGGCATGTTCGACCACGGCATCGGCGAATTGTCGGATGCAGCGTCGGCGCTCGACTGGCTGCAGTCGCTCAATCGCGAAAGCCGCGGCTGCTGGATCGCCGGTTTCTCGTTCGGCGCCTGGATCGGCATGCAGTTGCTGATGCGCCGGCCGGAGGTCGAAGGCTTCATTTCGGTGAGCCCGCCCGAGAATCTCTACGATTTCTCGTTCCTCGCCCCCTGCCCGTCGTCGGGACTGATCATCCACGGCGACAAGGATCGCGTGGCGCCGCCCTCGTCGGTGCAGAAGCTGGTCGACAAGCTCAAGACGCAGAAGGGCATCACCATCGAGCAGCAGATCGTCGATGGCGCCAACCATTTCTACGAGGGCAAGATCGACGAATTGACCGAGCGCTGCGCCGAATATCTCGACCGTCGCCGCCTCGAAATCGCTGCCGGCAAGGGCCGCTAGTCTCCAACCGTCAGAGCCACGATGGCCGCCAAGTACAAGTCCGACTTCCTCAACGTGCTCGAGCAGCGCGGCTTCATCCACCAGATTTCCGACCCAGAAGGGCTGGATGCGCTGGCGGTGAAGGGCCCGATTACGGGCTATGTTGGCTATGACGCGACGGCGACCTCGATCCATATCGGCAATCTGATCACCGTCACGCTGCTCTACTGGCTGCAGGAGACCGGTCACAAGGCGATCAGTCTGATGGGCGGCGGCACCTCGATGGTGGGCGATCCGAGCTTTCGCGATGAACAGCGAAAGCTTCTGACGGCCGAAACCATCAACACCAACATCGAGAGCATCAAGCGGGTCTACAGCCGCATCCTCGACTATGAGGGCTCCAACCCGGCCATCATGGTCAACAATGCGGACTGGCTGCTGAAGCTGAACTATGTCGAGTTCCTGCGCGATGTCGGTCGCCATTTCTCGGTCAACCGCATGCTCACCTTCGACAGCGTCAAGCTCCGGCTCGACCGCGAGCAGTCGCTGAGCTTTCTCGAATTCAACTACATGATCATGCAGGGCTACGATTTCGTCGAGCTCAGCCGGCGCTATGGCACGGTGCTGCAGATGGGCGGCTCCGACCAATGGGGCAACATCATCAACGGCGTCGATCTCAGCCACCGCATGGGCGGCCCGCAGCTTTATGCGCTGACCACGCCGCTGCTGACGACGTCGTCAGGCGCCAAGATGGGCAAGACTGCGAGCGGCGCGGTCTGGCTCAATGGCGACCTCTTCAGCCCGTATGATTTCTGGCAGTATTTCCGGAACACCGAGGACGCCGACGTCGGCAAATTCCTCAAGATCTTCACCCGCCTGCCGCTGAGCGAGATCGCACGGCTGGAGGCGCTGGGTGGTGTCGAGCTCAACGAAGCCAAGAAGATCCTCGCGACGGAAATCACGGCCATCGTGCATGGCCGAGAGGCGGCAGAGCAATCTGCGAAGACGGCCGCCGCAACTTTTGAGACCGGTGCCCTCGATCTGTCGCTGCCGACCACCGACGTGTCGCGCGCTGACCTCAAAGCGGGCATCGGGATTCTCGCGGCGCTTGTGCTCGTGGGTCTCGCGGCCTCCAACGGCGAGGCCCGCCGCGCCATTCAGGGCGGCGCCATCCGCGTCAACGACCTGCCGGTCAGCGACGAACGGATAACGCTGACCGAGGCGAAGCTGCTGCCGGAGGGCGTCATCAAGCTCAGCTCGGGCAAGAAGAAGCACGCATTGCTGCGGACCGTTTATACCAAGCTCCTTGATCACGACGGGTAGGCGCAATCTCGGAGGCCGATCGACATGATCCGCCAAGGTTGGTCGACGAGTTTGTTCCAGGCCTCGCAGCAGAGCGCGACGATGTCGTCGTAGGATTTGAAGATGC
>JBDTLB010000048.1:0-39595 GCA_039934955.1 Devosia sp. | reverse complement strand
GTGATCACCACGAAGCGGGTTTCGGTGCGCTTGGCCATCGAATCGAGCAACGTGCAGAAGCGCTCCACATTGGCGTCGTCGAGCGGCGCGTCGATTTCGTCGAGCACGCAGATCGGCGCCGGATTGGTGAGGAACACCGCAAAGATCAGCGACATCGCCGTCAGCGCCTGCTCGCCACCCGACAGCAGCGAGATCGAGGACGGCTTTTTGCCCGGCGGCTTGGCGATGATTTCGAGCCCGGCCTCGAGCGGATCGTCGCTCTCGATGAACTGCAGTTCCGCCTCGCCGCCGCCGAAAAGCGTCGTAAACAGTTCCTTGAAGTGCGCGTTGACCTTCTCGAAGGCCTCCGCGAGCCGCACCCGGCCCTCTTTGTTGAGGCTCTGGATGCCCGAGCGGAGCTTGGCGATCGCCGCAACGAGGTCGTCGCGATCTTTCACCATGACGTCGAGTTTTTCCTGCACCTCGACGCTTTCCTGCTCGGCCGCGAGGTTGACGCCACCCAGTCGCTCGCGCTCGGCCTTCAGCCGCTCGACCTTGCGCTCGATGTTTTCTTCCTCGGGCAGCGCGTCCTGCGGCCGGATCCCGGCGGCCTGCGCCGTCTCAGTCGCGTCGATATCCAGTGTTTCCTGAACCTGGCGCTCGATCTGGTGCCGCTGCGCGATCAGGCCTTTGAGCCGCTCCTCGACGCGCGCCAGATTCTCGCGGAAGCCGCTTAGCGCTTCAGCCGCCAGCCGCTGCGCCTTGTCGGTTTCTCGATGCCGCGCCTGTGCCTCGGCGAGCGCGTCGCTGGCCTGCCCGTGCGCCACCCGCGCCGTCGCGATCTCGGCGTCGATCGCCGCGCGCTTCTGCTCGAACCCGTCAGGGGCGTTGCTCAGCGTTTCGAGCTGGCCGCGCAGATCGGTGAGGCGAGTATCGAGCGTCGTCACCTGCGCCTCGGCGCCCTGCTGGCGCCGCTGCCAATTGGCCGTTTCGCTGCCGATCTGCCCAAGCCGCGACGTCCGAACGCGCGCCGCTTGCTCGAACGTTCCGAGGTTCAGCCTGGCCTGATCAGCCTCGCCGCGGGTCTCGTCGAGATGCGTGCGCTTGGTCTGCGACAGGGTCGCGGCCTCGGTTTCATCGCCGGCTTCAGCCAATGCCTTCTGGGCATCGGCTTCGATCGCCTCAGCCTCGGTGAGGCTTGAATTCAGCCGTACGCGGGCTTCTTCGAGCGCACTTTGCCGGCTCGCCAGTTCCGTGATGGCACGTGTTGCCTGATCGAGCGCCGATTGTGCGGTGGCGATTTCGCGCTGCGCCATGCGGTAGGCTTCGCGCTTCTGCCGTTCGGCCTGCCGCGACTGCTCAAGCGCTTCGTTCAGCGCATTGGCGTCAGCCTTCAGCGAATTGCGAGTGGCGCGGGCATCGGACAATTCCGCGTCGAGTTCGGCCAGCCGGTTCCGCTGCGCCAGCCGCTGCGCCGCAGCACTGGGGGCATCGGCGGCCGAAACGAAGCCGTCCCAGCGCCATAGATCGCCGGCCTTGCTGACCAGCCGCTGGCCAGGCTTCAACTGCGGCTGCAGTCTTGCGCCTTCGGTTTTTTCGACGAGGCCGATCTGGTCGAGCCGGCGCCTCAGCAGCGCGCTTCCCGAAACATGCGAGCTCAGCGCCGCCGCGCCACCCGGCAGCGACGGATCTCCATCACTCGGGATCGGGCCAGCCCAATGGAGCGGTGCCCCCGCGTCCGACGAGGCTTCGAGGTCGTCGCCGAGCGCCGCGCCCAGCGCGGTCTCGTATCCCGCATCGACTTTAAGCTCATCGGCAATTGCAGCCCATAACCCCTTGGCGCCGCCATTCAAAATCTTGCTCAGTGTCTGCGCTTCGGCCTCGAGCCGATTGAGCGCCATCTCGGTCTCCTGCAGCTTCGGCCGTGCCGCATCGAGCGCCGCCTGCGCCTGCCGCGTCGCGTCTTCCGCTGCAACCGCCGCCGCTTCAGCTTCCGCCGATAGCGTCTGTACCGCTTCGAGCGCGCCGCGCTTGGCGGTCACGCCATCGTCGGATTCGAGTTGCTGCGACACGCCTTCCGCATCGCGCAAGACGTCGGCGATCTGCTGCTTGAGGCGAACGATCCGCGTCACCGCATCTTCGGCCCCGCGCTTCGCCTGTGCCCGCCGCGCCTTGACCTGCGCTTCGAGATCGGCGGCGATCCGTGCCTCCGCTTCCGCCGCGCGCACCGCCTGCTGCGCGGCCTCAGCCGCGATCTTGGCTGCCGCAGACGCGGCCTCTTCGCCCGCCGCTTCGGCTTCCAGCCGTGCCTTTTCCTCGGCCGCAGCCTTCAGGGCCTCGTCGCTCTCATTGAGCAATGCCCGCTCGCGCGAGTCGTCGGATTCGGTCTGCCGGATACGCTCGGCCAGTTCCTGCCGCCGCGCCTCGGCGCGCCGTGCTTCCTCGGCCAATTGTTCGGCGAGAATGGTGAGCCGTTGCAGCGCCGCACCGGCAGCCGCCTCGCTGTCGCGCAGCGGCTGAACCGCCTGATCGGCCATGAACACGATTTTCTGAGCTTCAAGCTCGACGTGCTGCGCTTCGGCGAGATTGTTGATCAGCCGACCCTGTTCGGCCTCGGTTTCCGCTTCTGCCGCCCGCGCAGAAATCCAGCGGATATGGAACAGCGTCGCCTCGGCCTTGCGAATCTCGCCGCTCAACCCGCGATAGCGCGTCGCGAGACGCGCCTGCCGCTTCAATTGTTCGAGCTGCTGCGTCACCTGGTTGATGACGTCCTCGACGCGCTCGAGGTTCTGCTCGGCGCCCCTGAGACGCAACTCCGCCTCGTGGCGGCGCGAATGGAGGCCGGAAATACCAGCCGCTTCCTCAAGCAGCGCCCGGCGCTGCGTTGGCTTGGCGGCAATCAACTCGCCGATCTGGCCCTGCCGGACGAGGGCAGGGGAATGGGCTCCCGTTGAGGCATCAGCGAACAGCAGTTGCACGTCGCGCGCCCGGACTTCCTTGCCGTTGACCCGATAAATCGAACCTTCCTCGCGCTCGATCCGCCGCGTCACTTCCAGCACATCGGCATTATTCAACACCGCCGGGGCCGTCCGGTCGGAATTGTCTAGTACCAGCGTCACCTCGGCCGAATTGCGCGCTGGCCGGTTGCCGGAGCCCGAAAAGATGACGTCGTCCATGCCCGAGGCGCGCATCGCCTTATACGAGCTTTCGCCCATCACCCAGCGCAACGCTTCGACGAGGTTGGACTTGCCGCAGCCATTGGGCCCGACGACACCGGTGAGGCCCGGTTCGAGATAGAGCTCGGTCAGATCCGTGAAGGATTTGAACCCGTGGAGCTTGAGACGCGTGAACTTCATAGCCATCCAGATAGCGAAGCGGCCCGCCGCACGGAAGCGACGGGCCGGAATCTGAGCTTTAAGTTTGTGGAGAAACTGAGTCGCACCTCAGCAGTTGTCCGATCTGTCCTCTTTGGATCGACCGGACAGAACGCAAAAAACTCCTAAAGCAGCGGCGCGATTTCGGCGTCGAGCTGTTCCAGGGTCTTCTCGCCAGTCAGCGTCTTGCCGTTGAGGTAGAAGGTCGGCGTGCCTTCAAGCCCGAAATCGTTGAGGGCCTGGTCGCGCATCGTCTCGACGGCCTTGAACAGGTCCTGATTCTTCAGCGCAGCCTGGAACGTGTCCTCGGTGAAGCCGAGCTGGAACGCCACGGCCTTCACAGCGTCGAGCGGCTTGTCCGACACGCCCCAGGTCCCCTGGGTCTTGAAGAAAGTCGCGATGACGTTCTCGTAAGCCGCGATTGCGGCTTGCGAATAGCCGCTCGGATTGGCCGGATCGGCGGGCATCGGGGCAGCTGGCTCAGTGCTTGGCGCCGACGGATCGGTACTCGGCGCGGCCTGCGTGTCGACCGACTTCGCGGCGGCTTCCGCCAGCATGAAAATGGCCGCATCCATGGTGTTGCGGGCGAATGGACGCAGGATGAATTTCACCTTGCCGGTCGTCACATACTTATCCTTGAACGGCGGCAGCACGGTGTTGGAGAACAGGGCGCAATGCGGGCAGGTCGGCGAGGCATACTCGATGAACGTCACCTTGGCGGCCGCATTGCCCTCGACCTTGTCGGGGATGCCGTTGGGGGCCATCAACTTTAGCAGGTCGACGACATCGCCATCTTTGGCGGCGGCGAGCGATGGGAAGCCGGCAACGCCCGCAACGGTCGCGGCGGCGGCCAGGGTCAAAGTCTCACGGCGGGTCAGCTTCACGGCATTTCTCCTTATGTGGCGGGCAAATTACACAGGCGACAGGGCCGGGCAAGTGAGTAAACCGTAAGGTTCGGTCACGGCACTGCGAGCAGCTAGGTGGGCTTTTTGGAGAGGACACCTCTCCCAAGTCCCTCGAGCGCCTCGCGCAGTCCCGGATCGTTGACCCCAATGACGGCCTCGCCTGCATGCTTCGCCACCTCCGGCAGCGTGCTGCGATCCTTGGCTTTTTTGACTGAACCCGCCGTGAACGGCTCGGCCGACAGGCGCACTTCCTTGACGAGGAAATAGCCGAAATAGCGGTTTACCGCTGAGGCGATCAGCCCCGCCTCGTGACTCAGCGCCAGGGCGTGGCCGGGGGCACAGCGCAGATAAAGCGTCGCGCCCTCATGTCCCGCCCCCCGCGGCCATTTGAGCTGATCGGGCACCGCCAGCGCATCATAGGGCTTTGGCGCGATCGACGACCAATGGGTGAGCACGTCGCGCGTGGCAAAGCCGCGTTTTTTCAGCGCCGCGTCGAGCACACCGCTCAGCGCGTCGCTGAGGCCGACGGTGCGATTGAGGCGCTTTGGCTCGCCCGGCTCTTTCGATTTTGCGGCCACGCTGAATTCCATTGCGCCGACTGAGCGGCGGGTTCATCAGGCCATGATGCCAAATACCGACGCAATGCAACAGGTGACGCCGCTCGACAGCGACGCCGTGCTGGCCTGGTACGACCGCCATGCCCGCACTCTCCCGTGGCGAGTTTCGCCCGCCGACCGTGCCAAAGGCGTGCGGCCCGACCCATACAGCGTCTGGCTCAGCGAAATCATGCTGCAGCAGACCACGGTCGCCGCCGTCGGCAAATATTACGCCCGCTTCCTCAGCCTCTGGCCCGATGTTGCGGCGCTGGCCGCATCCCCGCTGGAGGCGATCCTCGTCGAATGGGCCGGCCTCGGCTATTACGCCCGCGCCCGCAATCTCCATGCCTGCGCCAAGGCCGTCGTCGAGCGCTTCGGTGGTAAATTCCCGGCGACTTCGACTGAATTGCTGACGCTCCCCGGCGTCGGCCCTTACACCGCCGCCGCCATCGCGGCGATCTCCTTCGACGAGCGCCTTGCGGTGGTCGACGGCAATGTCGACCGCGTCCTCGCCCGCTATCTGGCGCTGCCGGTGCCAGTCGCCGAGGTCAAAAACACCATTCGCGACACCGTGCAGGCCACTGTGCCGCTGCGTGCTGGCGATTTCGCCCAGGCGCTGATGGATCTGGGCGCCACCATCTGCACGCCGCGGACCGCCAATTGCCTGATCTGCCCTTTGGCCGAGGGCTGCACCGGCCGCCGTCTCGACCCGCTCGCTTACCCGGTCAAGGCCGAGAAGGCCGAACGCCCGACCCGCCAAGGTCACGCCTATGTGATGCTTGACGCGCAAGGCGACGTGTTCCTGCGCACTCGCGCCGGTCACGGCCTGTTGGCCCAGATGACGGAGACGCCGGTCTCCGACTGGACGCCCGACAAGCACGACCCCGCTTTCCCGGTGAAAGCCGATTGGCGTCACCACGGCCAGATCGTCCACGTCTTCACCCATTTCCGCCTCGAACTCGAAATCTGGTCGGCGACCATCCCCGATCCGTCGCTCCTCGCCGACGGCTGGTGGGCCGATCCCCGCGAGTTCAACGCCGAAGCCCTCCCCACCGTCTTCCGCAAAGCACTGGCTGCTGCCGGCCTCGAGTAAGCCGCAAAAACTCCCGCCCTTGACTCTCGGGATATAACGTAACATCTAAAGTTACATGAAACACGATTCTCGTCTATCGGCGATCTTGCACACCGTCCTCCATATGGCCGAAGCCGGCCGGCAGATGACCTCGACCGAACTGGCCGGCCACATGAAGACCAATCCGGTCGTCGTCCGACGTGCCATGGGTGGGCTGAGGCGCGCCGGCATTGTCAAATCCGAAAAGGGCAGGGGCGGCGGCTGGCAGATCGCTGCCGATCTCAGCAAGGTCAGCCTGCGCCAGGTCTATGACGCCATCGGCGCGCCGCCACTGCTCTCAGCTGGCGTTCGCATCGATCATCCTGACTGCCTCGTCGAGCAGGCGGTCAACCGCGCTCTGCAGCCGGCCTTCGCCGAAGCCGAGGCACTGCTCACCGATCGCCTCAATGCCGTGACGCTCGCCGAGCTCGCCGCCGATTTCAAGACACGCGCCGCTGCCTACCGCGCCCACCACAAGGACTGGTTCCATGTTTGACGCCATCATCGCTGGCGGCTCCTACGCCGGCATTTCCGCTGCCACTCAACTCGCCCGCGCCCGCCGCAACATTCTTGTCGTCGAAGGGGGCAAGCGCCGCAACCGCTTCGCCCACGAGTCGCATGGCTTCCTCGGCCGCGACGGGTCCGAACCTGGCGCTATTGTTGCCGAAGCCCGCGCGCAATTGCTCGCCTACCCGACAGTCACTTGGCGCGACGCCGACGTGACCGGCGCCACTGGCAAGATCGATGGCTTCACTCTCGTCGTGGGCGATGACCGCATGGAAGGCCGCCGCCTCGTCCTCGCTCTCGGCGTCAGCGATGAGCTGCCCACCATCCCCGGTCTCGCCGAGCGCTGGGGGACAACCGTGTTCCACTGCCCATACTGCCATGGCTACGAAATCGAAGGCCCGATCGGCGTGCTCGGCATCGTCCCGCACTCCATCCACCACGCGGTGATGCTGCCCGATTGGGCCCCGACGACATTCTTCCTGAACGGCTTGCCGATGCCTGATGCTGCGGATCTCGAGCGTCTCCGCGACCGCGGCACAACTCTCGAGCTTGAGCCGATCGCTGCGATCTGCGGCCACTCCGACGTCGTGCTGACGAGCGGCCGCATCGTGCCCATGGGCGGGCTCTTCACTGCTACCCGCACGACGCCATCGAGCCCGCTCGCCAGCCAGCTCGGCTGCATGATCGAGGACAGTCACACCGGCCAGTTCATTCGCACCGATTCGATGAAAGCCACCACCGCGCCCGGCATCTTCGCCTGTGGCGACGCCGCCCGCGCCTTCGGCAATGTCGCCTTCGCCGTCGGCGATGGGGCTCAGGCCGGCGCCTCGGCCCACCAGTCGCTGATGTTCAGCTAGCTCAAATAGAAACCGCCGGTCCGATGCATCGGACCGGCGGCAGATTGCGCCCGAAGACTGGAGGTCTGAGCTCAGGCGGAAAGCCGTTCCATCTGCGCGCGGATGTTGGCGCGCAGGAGGTCGATCGGCGCCAGGCGCCCGTTCGAATTGGTGTGCCAGAAGGTCCAGCCATTGCAGGCCTCGGCCCCCTGAACCAGCGCGCCGACCCGATGGATCGAGCCCTGGTGTCCGCCCGAGGCGAGCGACCCGTCGGCCCGCACCAGCGCCGACCAGCGCTTGCGGCTGTCATGCAGTTCGGTGCCCGGCGCGATGAGCCCCAGTTCGACCAGCGAGCCGAAGGCGACGCGCGGCGCCGACCGCTTCGGCACTGCGGTCTGGATCGTTTCGGCACTCAGTGGCCTGACCGCGGCGATCCGCTTCAGCGCCGCGGCCACATAAGTGGTGTCGCGGTCGATGCCGATGAAATGCCGGCCCAGCTTCTTGGCCACGGCGCCCGTGGTGCCTGTCCCGAAGAACGGGTCAAGCACCACATCGCCAGGCTTCGTCGTTGCGTTGAGGATCCGGTGCAGCAGCGCTTCCGGCTTCTGCGTCGGATGCACCTTGTCGCCATCGTCGTCGGTCAGGCGCTCATTGCCGGTGCAGATCGGGAATAGCCAATCCGACCGCATCTGCGTGTCGTCATTGGCCTGCTTCATGGCTTCATAGTTGAAGGTGACGCGGCTCTTTTTCTCGCGCGCCGCCCAGATCAGCGTCTCATGCGCATTGGTGAACCGCGTGCCGCGAAAATTCGGCATCGGGTTGGCCTTGCGCCAGATCACGTCGTTGAGCAGCCAATAGTCGAGGTCCTGCAGCGTCGCGCCGACCCGGAAAATATTGTGGTAGCTGCCGATCACCCAGATCGCGCCATTCGGCTTGAGCAGCCGCCGCGCCGCCTGCAACCAGGCGCGCGTAAAAACGTCGTAGTGCCCAAAGCTCTCGAACTTGTCCCACTCATCGTCGACCGCATCGACACGCGATTGATCGGGACGGGTTAGTCCTTCCTCGAGCTGAAGATTATACGGAGGGTCCGCAAAGATCAGGTCAACCGAGCCGGCCGGCAAGGCATTCATGTGAGCCACGCAGTCGCCGACGAGAATCGTGTCGACCGGCAGCATCGCTTCTTCCGCATTGGCCGTGACCAGACGCGCGGTACGCAACATACTCGTAACCCTAACGCAGCACTAACGACGCTGGTTGTAGGGCCTTAGGGTTAAAAGCGATTTAAGTCAGAGGGTTAGCGAAAGGTTACCGGCGACCGGACGACGCTCTGGCGTCGGCGTCAGGCCGCGCTGGCGCGCTCGAACAGCATTTTTATCTGCGGCTCGGGTGCCCATCCCTTTGGCAACAATGGCCCGATCATGACGCCGGTCTTGCGCCGCGTGTCGGCTTCGAAGCACGGCGCAAAATCCATGCGGTGATACCGGCCAGGCCCGTGCGTCTCGAGTGCGCGGAAATGCGCGGCGGCCGAGTAGCCTTTATGCGCCGCAAAACCGAACTGCGGCTCTTCGCAATGCATGATTTCGCACATCCGGTCTCGCGTCACCTTGGCGACGATCGAGGCCGCCGCGATGGACAGCGACAGCCCGTCACCGCCGATCACCGCCTCGCCCGCACAGGGCAGGTCCTTTGGAACGATGTTCCCGTCGATCAGCGCGTGATCGGGTGAGACGCTGAGGCCCATCACCGCCTGCCGCATTGCCCACAACGTTGCGTGCAGAATGTTGAGCTCTGCAATGATCGAAGTCGGCGCGGCAACGATCGAGACCGTGGCACTGGCTAGGATCTCGTCGTACAGCGCCGCCCGGACGTCTGCCGTCAACTGTTTGCTGTCGTTGAGCCCATAGGGGATTCTTCGCCGGTTGAGGATCACCGCCGCGACCACCACCGGCCCGGCCAGCGGCCCGCGTCCGGCCTCGTCGACGCCCGCTACCAGCGTCGCGCCATGCCGCACCGCTCGCTTTTCGAAGCGGAGGCTGGGGCAGGGACGAGGTGTCGAATCGGCGGCTAAGACCATGGCGACAGCATCCGATTTTCGCTTCGTCGCGCAAGCTTACGCGAAGTTCACAAAATAAGCCTTTGACGTCAGTCACTTCCGTCGCATTATGACAGTTTAGTGACATTCAGAGTCGGTTCAGCTCGACCGGTTCTCTATGCCCTGCCTGCGCGGCAGAAGGAGAATGGACGACCAAATGGATTTCACCCTGGCCGTCCTCGGCCTTTTGGGCGCCATCGCGCTCTTCCTGTGGGGCACCCACATGGCGCAGACAGGCGTGCAACGTGCCCTCGGCCCGCGCCTTCGTCGTGTTCTCGGCCTCACCCTCTCCAACCGCGTCAAAGCATTCTTTGCCGGCATCGGGCTGACGCTGCTGCTGCAGTCGAGCACCGCCACTGGCCTGATGGCCGCTAGCTTTACTGCCATCGGCATGGTCGATCTGCTGCCCGCCATGGCGGTGATGCTCGGCGCCAATGTCGGCACCGCACTGATCGTCCAAGTGCTGGCATTCGATGTCGCCATTGTCTCGCCCATCCTCGTTCTCTGTGGCTTCCTGATGTTTCGCCGCTCTGCCAACTCGGTCGTGCACGACCTCGGCCGCGCGCTGATCGGCCTTGGCCTCATGCTGCTGGCGCTGCACCAGATGCTGGGGATTCTCGCCGCCGTCGAAAACGCCACGGAATTTCGCGCCGCCATCGGCATTGTCGCGGCGGTCCCGGCGCTCGGCTTCATCCTTGCTGCGCTCGCAGCGTGGGGTGTCCATTCGAGCGTCGCCATTGTGCTGCTGATCATCTCGCTCGCGACCAATGGCGCGCTGCCGCTCGATGTCGCCTTTATCGCCGTGCTCGGCGCCAATCTCGGCACCGCCATCAACCCGCTGCTCGAAGCCGGCGCGGCTACGCCTGAGGCGCGACGCCTGCCGTTGGGCAATCTCGTCAACCGCGTCGCCGGCATCGCGGTGGCGCTGCTCGTCGTCGGTCCGCTGGCGAAAGCTGTTGGCCCGCTGCTGGCTCCCGCTCATGCTGTCGCTATCTTCCATCTCGGCTTCAATCTTGTCCTGGCACTGGTGATGCTGCCGCTGCTGCAGCCGGGCCAGAAATTGCTGAAGCGCATACTGCCCGCGCAGCCCTCCGCCAATCCCGCCGCGCCGCTCTATCTAGATCGCTCGGCGCGTGAGACGCCGCTCATCGCCCTTGGCGGAGCCGCACGCGAGGCCCTGCGTCTTGCCGACGTGCTGGAGCAAATGCTGCATGGCGCCCGCGACGCACTCGCCAAATCCGACCGCCGGCTGATCGAGGAAACACGCAGCCGTGACGACGTGCTCGACGCCCTTAACACCGCCATAAAGCGCTACCTCACGTCGATCGACGCCGAGGCGCTGAGCGAGGACGACCAGCGACGGCTCAACCAGATCCTCTCCTTTTCGATGAACATCGAACAGGCCGGCGACGTCATTGATCGCAATCTGCTGCCGCATGTCAGTAAGCGCCTGAAGCGCGGCCTGATCAACGGCGAGAGCGACGCCGACCTTACTGAGTTGATGGATCGGCTGGTGCTCAACCTCCGCACCGCTGCCTCGCTGTTCATGACCGACGACGCCCGCGTCGCCCGTCAGCTTGCCGAGGAGAAGGTCACCTTCCGCCGGGCCGAACGCGATGCCGTCGCGGCGCATTTCAACGTCATGCGAGCCGACCGCGCCAGCGCCGGTATGCAAAGCGCCATCCATCTTGACCTGCTGCGCGACATGAAGCTGATCAACTCGCTGATCGTCGCCGCTGCGGCCTATCCAGTGCTCGACCGGGCAGGGGAGTTGCTGCCAACACGGCTGGCTGCACCCAGCTAGAACAGGCTCATCTGCCCATCATCGACACGCGGCGGTACGAACAAATCTGTCCGCAGCGCCGGGAACTTCTTATCCAGCCCGAACCGCTCCTTGGCTTTGGCCATGCGCTGCTGCATCAGTGTCGCATAGGCGCCTTCGCCGACCATCCGCTCACCCCACGCTGAATTGTAATCCTTGCCGCCACGCGTGTCGCGCACCAGCGACATCACATGCCGCACTCGGTCCGGATAATGCCGCAGCAGCCACTCGCGGAAAATCTCGCGCACTTCGCCCGGCAACCGCAGCAGCACCATGCCGGCCCATTGCGCACCCTGCGCCGCGCCGGCGTCGAGGATGCGCTCCATCTCCATGTCGTTGATCGCCGGGATCATCGGCGCCGCCATGATTCCGGTCGGAACCCCGACCGCCGCCAGCAGCCGCACCGCCTCCAGCCGCTTCTCTGGCGTCGAGGCACGCGGCTCCATTTTACGGCTGAGGATGTGGTCCATGCTGGTCACCGAAAGCGCCACATGCACCAGCCCAAGCTTCGCCATCTCGCTCAGAATGTCGATGTCGCGCACCACCAGCGCCGACTTGGTGACGATCGACGCAGGGTGCCGCGTCTCCAGCAACACCTCGAGGATGCCGCGCGTCAATTTGTGCGTCCGCTCGGCCGGTTGATAGGGGTCGGTGTTGGTCCCCATCGCGATCGATTTTGGCTTGTAGCGTTTGTCCGCCAGCTCGCGCCGCAGCAGCTCGACGGCGTTGACCTTCACATAGATCTGCCGCTCGAAATCGAGCCCCGCCGAATGCCCGAGATAGGCATGCGTCGGACGCGCAAAGCAGTATGAACAGCCATGCTCGCAACCGCGATAGGCGTTGATCGACCGATCGAAGCCGATGTCCGGACTTTCGTTGCGGGTGATGATCGATCGCGCCCGCTCGATATGCTCGATCGTCTCGAACGGCTTCAGCTCTTCGACCTGCCCCCAGCCATCGTCGACGTCCTCGCGGGTCTGCGTGTCGAAGCGGCTCGACACGTTGGTCTGCGCGCCGCGCCCGCGATTGCGCGCAGGATCGAGCATCGGCCGGCTGATCAAATCGGCGTCGCGCGTATCCTTGAGCTTCTCGAGTGCCTCGAACGAGGGTGCGGTCTGGATGGCCATGCTGTGTCTCGACCAACAGATGGGGATGAACTTGCGGTTGGCCAAACGAGCCGTTCGGATCGTCTGGTCCAAAGCGCGAGAGTCACCCGCTGTTAATGGGTCTTAACGACTAGCACGCAGAAAAGAACATAACAAGAACATTGATGCATGGATATGGAACGGCGCTATGTGATGTAACGTCTTGCGTTATATATAACGGCTGGCGTTATGTATGTCGCGTGATGGTCAGCTTCGCCTCAACCGAGACCGAACTGATCTGGTCGGGCCGGCGAAGCCGCAAGCTTCCCGGCGACATCCAGGCCGCGGCTTTGCGCAAGCTTCGCATGATCAACCAGGCGCGCGTCCTAAGGATCTGCGAATCCCGCCGGCCAACCGGCTAGAGGGCATTGCATGGCAACCGAAGTGGGCAACACAGCATCCGCGTCAATGACCAGTGGCGTGTTTGCTTCATGTGGTCGGAGAATGGAGCGTCCGATGTCGAAATCGTCGACTACCACCGCTGAACTGTTGCCCAACCCCCATCCCGGCGAAATCCTGCTCGAAGAATTTCTGCTGCCGATGGAGCTGAGCCAGAACGCCTTGGCACGGGCCGCCGGCGTTCCGCCGCGCCGCATCAACGAGATCGTGTTGGGCAAGCGTGCCGTGACGGCTGACACGGACCTTCGCCTTGCACGCTACTTCGGCATGTCAGAAGGATTCTTCCTCGGCCTGCAGTCCGATTTCGATTTGCTTGAGCGCCGTCGCGAGATCGCCAGCGACCTCAATGCCATCGCGCCGAGGGCCGCCTAGCGTTCAGCCAGCCGCGGCATCAGCTCGACGAAATTGCAGGGCTGGTGACGGTTGTCGAGCTGCGCGCGGAGGATCCCCTCCCACGCATCCCGGCACGCACCGCGCGAGCCTGGCAGCACGAACACGAATGTCTCGCCGATCAGCCCACCCGTCGCCCGCGACTGCAGCGATGAGGTGCCGACCGTCGTCGCCGAGTATTGGTGGAACAGCACCGAGAATCCCTCCATCCGCTTGGCGAACAGCGGCTCGAGCGCTTCCGGCGTCACATCCCGCCCCGAGAATCCAGTGCCGCCGGTGGTGAGGATCGCGTCGATCGTCGGGTCCACAACCCACGCTATCACCTGCGCGCGGATCGCCTGGATGTCGTCCTTGACCAGCGCCCGCGCCCCGCATCTGTGCCCATCCGCTTCCATCAGCGATTTGAGCAGCGCGCCGGCGGTGTCGGTTTCTAGCGTCCGCGTATCGCTGACCGCCAGCACCGCGAGCGACAGCGGCGTAAAGCTCTTGGCGAGATCCAGTTCCGACTTAAACATTCTTGTCCTCTTTCGCCGCGGCCTCGCGCGCCGCGTCCTGTTCGTCGTCCGGCGCAATAACCTCGGACTCGATGATCGTCACGCCCGGCGGCTCGACCGTCGTTACGATCGTCTCGGCGACGAGGCCGCCCCGGGTCCCGGTCCGTGGCAAGTCCTCCTGTGTGTCGTCCGAGCGCGGGTCAAGTGCCACGGTGCCGGGCGACACGCCCTTTTCCGAATTCATCGCCCGGAAGCGGATGCGGCCATCAATCCGTACCGGCCGCACTTTCATGCGCAGGAACGCAGTGACAGCCAGCGCGCCATGAAACGTCGCGGTGACAATGAACAATCCAACCGGCTGATAGAGGTTCATCACCAGCGCCGCGATCGCCGGCCCAATGGCGAGGCCCATACCCATCGTCAGCAGCATGCCGCCCGCAACGCGCCCGAACTCGCCCTTTTTGGCGAAGTCGTTCGCATGTGCCACCGCAATTGCGTAGATCGGGTAGGCGGAAAAGCCGTAGCAGCCGAACAGCACATACATCCACCAGCCGCCATGCGGATTGGTGAGGATCATGAAGAACCCCACCACCGCGGCAAAACCGGCGAGGAACACCAGCACCCAGCGCCGGTCCATCGTATCGCTAAGTCGCCCGAACGGCACTTGCGCAATCGCGCCGAGAATGGCGGTCGCCGCAAACAGATACGCGATCCCCGCGGCATCCAATCCCTGCTCATGTCCATAGACCGGCGCCAGCGTGCCGAACGTGCCGTTGGCCATGCCGACCGCAAACGCCGCAATCACTGCCAGCGGTGAGGTCCGGTAGAGCAGCAGGACGTCCAGCTTGGCCGAGGCGAGGGGCCGCGGTTGCGGTGTCGAGGTGAGCGCTGTGGGCAGCACCGCGCAGATAAAACTGATCGCGCCGATGACGAACGGCACAGCGCTGGTGACGCCGGTCACCGACATCGACAGCTGCCCCAGCGTCGAGGCCGTCATGTTGATTGTCGTGTAGATCGAAAAGATCGTGCCACGGCTCTTGTTCTCGGCGACCTCGTTGAGCCAACTCTCGACGATCATCGCGGCGCCGGCAAAGCAGAAACCCGAAAACGCCCGCATTACGATCCAGGCGATGTCGTGAACCCAAAGCAGGTTGAGCAGAATGGTGACGGACCCGATCGCAGCCATGATCGAGAAGGCCCGGATATGCCCGACCCGCTGCACGAGGATCGGCACCGTCACCGACCCTGCAATGAACCCCACCGACCAGCCCGTGCCGATCAGGCCGAGCGCCAGCAGCGAGAAATGCTCCTCAGCGCCGCGCACACTGAGCAACAACCCCTGCAGCCCACCACCAAACAGCAGCAAGGCAGAGCCTAGGAACAGCGCATAGATTTTGATGACGGAGGACATCGGCCGCTTTTCTTGTTCGGTCAGAAACTAGCCCGTGCCGGTGAACACCGACGAAATTCGGGCAGCAAAGTCAGGCTGTTCCGATTTTTTCCTTAACGATCGCTTGCTTCAGGCTCAACATGTCTTTCCACGCCTGCGCCTTGGCGCTTGGCGTGCGCAGCAGGAAGGCCGGATGGAGCGTCGGCAAGGTCGGAACGGTCAGCGAATTGATCGTCAGCGTCTTCCACTGTCCCCGCATCCGGGTGATCCCCTGCGTCGTCTCGAACAGCGCCTGCGTCGGCACGTTGCCGAGCGTCACCAAAATCTTCGGCGCCACCAGCTCGATCTGCCGGTGGATGAACGGCGCGCACAATGCCAGCTCCTCCGGCGTCGGGTTGCGGTTCCCGGGCGGCCGCCACGGCACCATGTTGGCGACATAGACCTTCGTCCGGTCAAGCCCGACTGCAGCCAGCATTCGGTCCAGCAATTGCCCGGCCCGGCCGACGAACGGCTTGCCCTGCTTGTCTTCTTGTTCGCCCGGGCCTTCGCCGACCAGCATGATTTCGGCCTCCGGATTGGCGTCGGCAAAACAGAGTTGCGTCGCGCGGTGCTTCAGAGCACAGCCATCATAGGCCTCCATCGCCGTCCGGAGTTCCTCGAGCGTCGCCGCCGCCGCCGCAATGGCGCGGGTCTCGGCGGGGTCGGTGACAAGCGGCACGGCGAGCACCGGCGCCGCGCCGGGGGCCGCCACGATCACTGGCGGCCTGACCCGCGGCGGAACCGCCGCCGAGGTTGCGAACCGGTCCACCGGTACGTCGCCGACCGCCAAATCCACCCCCGCCGCTCGATACCAATCGAGCGCCGCCAAGGCTTCGGCGTCATTTAGCGGATGATTTGCGGACATCGGCTCTGTTATGTCACGGCACGATTGGGGCGGCCAGCCTCGGAAAGAGCGAGCAGCCGATGTCGGAAGAAGCGGAAGAAGTGGTCAAGTACGATAGCCCTGCGCTCGAACTGACGATTACCGGCAATCACGGCGGCGGCCTCTCCTGGAAAGTGCGAATGCAGGCCGTCGACGCCAAAAGGACACGCCTGCTCGATTATCGCGCCAAGGGGGACGGCCTCATTTCCGATCTAAGCCCGCCCATATTCGACATCGAGGTCCGCGACGACGGCAAGAGCGTCTGGACGCCAATGCCGAAATCGCATCGCACGGAAGTCCGGGAGGCCATCGTCGCGCTCCTGTCGAACGCATTGGCGTCGATGAAGTCTGTCAGCTCACTCTAGCACCATGGCCGAACGCGACATCATCGAGACTGACGTGGTCATTGTCGGGGCCGGTCCGGCGGGCCTGGCTGCAGCCATCCGGCTGAAGCAGAAATCGCCGTCCACCTCCGTCACGGTGGTCGAAAAGGCCGCCGAGATCGGTGGCCATATCCTCTCCGGCGCCGTGATGGACCCGTCGGGCCTTACCGAGCTTATCCCGGACTGGCGCGCCAAAGGTGCTCCCGTTGGACCCACCGTCACCAAGGACATCTTCCACGTCCTCGGCCGCCGCCTCGACCTGACCTTACCCAACTGGCTGCTGCCGCCGCTGATGAAGACTCATGACGGCGTCATTACCAGCCTCGGCGATCTGGTCCGCTGGCTTGGCGAGCAGGCGCGGGCCCTCGGCGTCGACGTCTTCCCGATGACCGCAGCGGTCGATGTGCTGACCAATTCCGCCGGCGCGGTGGAGGGCATCATAACCGGCGATCTCGGCATCGGCCGCGACGGTCAGCCCAAGCCGGGCTTCGCCGCCGGCATCGGCATCCGCGCCAAATACACGCTGATCGGGGAGGGCGCCCGCGGCTCATTGGGCAAGCAACTCATCCAGCGCTTCAAGCTGGGCGAAGGCCGTTCGCCGCAGAAATTCGGACTCGGGATCAAGGAGATATGGCAGATCCCGGATTCTCTGCACGAGCCCGGCCGGGTCGATCATTATCTCGGCTTTCCGCTCGACGACGCCACCTCCGGCGGCGGCTTCTGCTACCACGCCGGGGATCGCCGCATCTATCTCGGCCTCGTCGTCCACCTCGACTATCGCAACCCGAACCTGTCCCCCTTCGACGAGTTCCAGCGCTTTAAGCAGCACCCCTCGATTGCGCGCTTCCTGAGGGACTCGACCCGCATTTCATATGGCGCCCGTGCGCTCACGTCGGGCGGGTGGCAGTCGATTCCCGAACTCGTCTTCCCGGGCGGTGCGTTGATCGGCTGCGCTGCCGGCTTCATGAACGCGCCGCGCCTCAAAGCCATCCACAGCGCCATCCGCTCGGGTATCGGCGCGGCCGATTCGATCGCCGACGCCCTGGTCGCCGGTCGCGCCAACGACCGCCTCGACGACCTGACCGGCAGCGTCATGGCGACCGGCATCGGCCGCGAGCTGCACCGCGTCCGCAATGTCAAACCGCTCTGGTCGCGCTTCGGCACCGTCCTCGGCGTGGCGCTCGGTGGCGTCGACATGTGGGTCAACCAGCTGTTCCGCTTCTCGCCCTTCGGCACGCTTCGTCACAGCAAGGCCGACTACGCGACGCTCTGGCCCAAATCCGCGGTCAGCGAAAAGACCTACCCCCGGCCGGACGGCAAGATCGTTTTCGACCGCGCCTCCTCCGTTTTTCTCGCCAATCTCGCCCACGACGAGGACCAGCCGGTGCATCTGAAGCTCGCCGATCCGGCCGTGCCGATCCGCGACAACCTGCCCGTCTACGGCGAACCGGCCCCGCGCTACTGCCCCGCGGGGGTCTATGAGGTGGTCGAGGCCGGCGGCGCCCCGGTATTCCGGATCAATCCGGGCAATTGCGTGCACTGCAAGACCTGCGACATCAAGGATCCTGCCCAGAACATCACCTGGGTGCCTCCAGAGGGCGGTTCCGGTCCGAACTACGCGGGGATGTGAAGCCGCCGCCCTTGCGGCGCGGTCGCAAAATCGACAATCTTGCCGGGCTTGTTCACAAGCTGTCCCCCGGAGATCGAATCCCTCGTGAATATGCTCCTGCGCCTCGTCGCCGCCCCCGGGTTTGCGGCTCTTTGCCTTGTGTCGCCAGCGTTGGCCGAGGGGGTGACACTTCCGGCGCCCGAGAGCGCCACCGGCAACTACCTCGCCGGCCAGCAGGCGCTGAGCGAGTTGCGCACCCACGACGCCTCGCAGTTCTTTCGCGATGCCGCCGCCGCGGACTGGAAGAATCCGCTGATCCTCGATCGCGCCTTCATCGCTTTCGCGGCCGATGGGCAGATCGAAGCCGCCGCCGATACTTCTCGGCAGGTGATGCAGGTCGAGACTGACAACGACATGGCCAAGCTCGTGATCGCCACCGAGGCGTTCAAGCAGCGCCGCTACGATGCCGTCGTCACCGGTCTCGCCAAGGTCAACCCGACCACTTTCGAGGGCGTCACCGGCGCCATCCTCAAAGCCTGGGCGCTGACCGGCGAGGGCAAACTCGACGAAGCCTTCGCCTCGCTCGACAAGCTGTCCAATGGCGGCCTTGATGAATTCCTCGTCTTCCACCGCGCCATCATGGCCGATGTCGCCGGCCGCACCGACGAGGCGATCAAGTACATCACCGACGCTCACGACGCCGATCCCTACACACCCGACGTCGTCGAAGCCTACGCCCGCATCCTTGGTAACGCCGGTCAATACGACAAGGCGATGGATGCCATTGTCGATTTCGAGGCGCAGGGGCTGAATCATCCCGTTGTCGAAGAGGTCAAGACCGCGCTCGCCCACAAGCAGCGTCCGGGCCTCTATGCAGATAGCGTCCAGGCCGGTGCCGCCGAAATGTTCCATAGCGTCGGCGTTGCCTTCGCCCGTGACGGCACCTCCGACGTCTCGCTCGTCCTGCTGCGCCTCGGCGCCTATCTCGATCCCAAAAACGACACCATCCAGCTCGTCATCGGCCAGCTCTACGACAGCGCCGGCCAGCACGAGATGGCCAATGCCGTGTACGACGCCATTCCCATCGGCTCGCCGATGAAGGCGATGGCGGTCGTCCGCGTCGCCGACAATCTCGACGCCATGGGCGATCGTCCTGAGGCGATCCGACGGTTGAGCAACATCGTTACCACGGCGCCCAATGACGTCGACGCGATCTCGGTACTCGGCGATTTGCTGCGCTCCGACAAACAATACCGCGCCGCCGCCGATGCTTACACCAAAGCGCTCGGCGTCACCGGTGGCCAGACCCCCGGCGACTGGCGTTTCTATTATGTGCGCGGCATCGCCTTCGAGCGCTCCGACCAGTTCCCGCTCGCCGAGAAGGACTTCCTCAAGGCGCTCGACCTCAACCCGAACCAGCCGCAGGTCCTCAACTACCTCGGCTACTCGTGGGTCGATAAAGGCCTGAACCTCACCCGCGCGCTCGACATGATCCAGAAGGCCGTCAACGCCTCGCCCAACGATGGGTACATCATCGACAGCCTCGGCTGGGCCTATTATCGGCTGGGCCGCTACGCCGATGCCGTGACCCAACTCGAGCAGGCCGCGACGCTGCGTCCCAACGATCCGGAGATCAACGACCATCTCGGCGACGCCTATTGGCGGGTCGGCCGCAAGCTTGAGGCCCACTTCCAGTGGAACGTCGCTTATTCGATGGACACCGACGGCAGCGTCAAGGCGCGCGTCGGCCCCAAGCTTACAGGCGGGCTCGACGCCGCGCCCAAGTCGGGCGAATCCGCACCGGCTGTCGCCGCAGCGCCAGCCGAGCAGGCAACCACGACCATCAATTAGCGTGCCGTTGTCCACCGAACCCGTCGTCGAAGCGGCGCCCGCAAAACTCAACCTCGCGCTCCACGTCACCGGACGGCGCAGCGACGGCTACCATGCGCTCGAAATGCTGGTGGCCTTCGCGGAAATCTGCGACGAACTCGAAGCCGTCCCGGCTCGCAAGGATAGCCTTGCGATCTCCGGCCCTTTCGCCGCGGCGCTAGGCACCTCCGAGGGCAATCTCGTGCTGCGCGCGCTGGCTGCATTCCGCAGCCGCTGGCCGGGCGCACTTCCGGACGGCCTCGCGCTGAAACTGCAGAAGAACCTGCCGGTCGCTGCCGGCCTTGGTGGCGGTTCCGCCGACGCTGCCGCGGCGCTCCGGCTCTTCGCTACGATAGGGACGGGAGACTTCCCCTTCCCCGATCTCCTCACCATCGCCGTCTCCCTCGGCGCCGACGTGCCGATGTGCCTCTATTCGCGTCCCGCCGAAGTGCGCGGACTGGGCGAGATCGTGCTGCCGCTGAAACACTTCCCTGCCTTCCACGCCGTGCTGGTCAATCCGCTGCTGCCTGTGGTGACCGCCGACGTCTTCCGCCGCCTCGAGCATCGCGACAATCCCGGCCTGCCAGCACTGCTCGATCCGCTGATGCGTCCAGCCCAGCTCGGCCTCTGGCTCGGCGAAACCCGCAACGATCTCGAAGTCCCCGCGATAGCGCTGGTGCCCGTCATCGGCGACTTGAAGCAGAGCCTAGCCGATCTTGATGGCTGCATCCTGAGCCGCATGTCCGGCTCCGGCGCCACCGTGTTCGGGCTGTTTGGCTCCTCGGCCAAGGCGCATCAGGCGGCACACGACCTCCGTGCCCGCTGGCCCGGCTTCTGGGTCGCCGCCGCACCACTCATCGGGGTCTGAGTGTTCCTAAAATTGCGCCCGGCACAGGCCGCCGACCACGACGCCATCGCCGAGATATGGCACAACAGCGCCAGCTTGCCGGGTGTCGGCCCGATCGCGATGCCGACCCTGGCCCAGCTCGAAGAGCGCGTGCCCCGCGAGGTCGAGGCCGGCTGGGACGTCACAATTGCTGTCGATGAAACCGGCCTCGTGGGTTTCCTCGCGCTCAAGCAGCACGAGACCATTCTCACCGAACTTTTCGTTCGGCCCGGTTCGCTCGGCACTGGCATTGGACGGGCGCTTTTCGCGGAAGCCGTCGCAGCAACGCCCGAGGGCTTCACATTGTTCACCCGCGCCGGCAACGACCGCGCCCGTCGCTTCTATGAGCGCGCCGGCATGATCCTGCTGCGCGAGGCGATCCACCCCAAATACAGCAACGCCATCGTCTACTATGGCTGGAACGTTCGGTCTTAGTACGCCCGGCTGACGTAGAACTCGGCGATGTCGCTGAGGATCGTCTTCATCGCGCTCTCCGGCAGCGGCGCCAGCGCGGCGCGAGCGGCCCGCACATGTTCATGTGCTTTATCGACAGTGCGGCCCAGCCCGTTGTGACGGTTCATGATCGCCACGATCTGCGCCATCGCCGTGTCGCTGGCGTCCGGTTTGCCAAGCGAAGCAGTGATGATCTCGCGTTCTGCCGGGTTGGCGTCGGCCAGCGTGAAAATCACCGGCAGCGTCATCTTGCCTTCGCGCAGATCGTCGCCGGTATTCTTGCCCATCGCGCCGCTCTCGCCGCGGTAGTCGAGCACATCGTCGACCAGCTGGAACGCGAGGCCCAACTCCATGCCATAGTCCGCCAGTGCAGTGCGTCCCGCTTCATCAGCGCCACCCGCCATCGCGCCAACTTCCGCCGCCGCCTGGAACAGCGTTGCAGTTTTGGCGCGGATCACCTGGTCGTAGTCGGCCGCCGTCGCCGCCAGATCGCCCGCCTTGCTGAGCTGGAACACTTCGCCTTCAGCGATGACAGTCGCGGCTTTCGCCAACACGCCGAGTGCATCGAGCTTGCCGGTTTCGACCATCATCAAGAAGGCCTGTCCGAGCAGATAGTCGCCGACCAGAACGCTCGCCTGGTTGCCCCAGATCATGCGCGCCGCGGGCCGGCCGCGCCGCATATCGCTCTCGTCGACCACGTCGTCGTGGAGCAGGGTGGCGTTGTGCATGAATTCGACTGCGGCGGCGTAATTGGTCTGCGCCCCCGTGGCCTCGCCGAACAGCATCGCCGCCGCCACCGTCAGCATCGGCCGCAACCGCTTGCCTCCGGCCTCGATCAGATAGCGCGCCAGCTGCGGCACCATTTCGACATGCGAATCGGCGCGCTTGAGGATCAGCGCATTGACCTTGTCCATCTCGCCGGCCGTGGCGGTGAGCAGCCGGTCGAGCGCGCCGAGGCCCGCTTCATCCTTCGCCGCTGTCGCTGAAACCACCATGAGTTCTGCCTGCGAGCCTAGTTCTGCCGGAACCATTGAGCCTTTGCCGCAAAACCCTATGATCGCGCGGAACCAGCCCCAGATTGCGATGTCCCTAGCCCACCCCGCTCCGATTGTAAAACACACCGAGGTCACACATGACGCCTTTCTTGGCGGCCGGCTAACCATCGCGCAGCCGGCCAAGGGCTTTCGCGCCGGCCTCGATTCAGTGCTGCTCGGCGCTTCCGTTGGCTTGGCCAAGGGCGATCTGCTCGATCTCGGGGCAGGGGCCGGCACCGCCGCGCTGGCCGCGCTGACCCACCACTCTGGGCTCGCCGCGACGCTCGTCGAATCCGACCCCGAGATGGTGGCCCTCGCCACCGCCAACATCGAAGCCAACAACTTTGCCGCCCAGGCAAGTGTGTTGCCGCTCGATCTCACCGCCCCCGGCCGGACCCGGTCGGCCGCCGGGCTCAAATCCGATCATTTTGCCGCCATCATCGCCAATCCGCCCTTCTTCGAGGCCGGCACTGCCCCCTCCGCCAAACGCGCCGCCGCCCGCCACATGTCTCCCGAAGCGCTCGATCTGTGGGTCAAGACCGCCGCCACCCATGCCGCGCCTGGCGCCGAGATCATCTTCATCCACGTCGCCGATCGGCTGCCGGCGTTACTCGCCGCCTTCGACGCCCGCTTCGGCGCGATCACCATCCTGCCGCTCACCCCACGCGATAGTGAGCCGGCCCATCGCGTGCTGATCCGCGGCATCAAGGGGTCCCGCGCGCCGCTGAGGCTGCTCGCCTCCCGCGCCCTGCATCTCCCCGATTCCCGGACCTTCCGTCCGGAGTTCGAGGCGATCTTCCGGGGCGACGATCGGCTGCACTGGTAATGTCGGCGCGACCGCCTTACATCCCTGCCGGGTCGAGGGCCGTTTGATGGCAAGAAGCACCGGGATCATGGCGTTGCTGGCGCGGCCGTTCCGCCGCGGCGGCGCTGTTGTGCCGGTCGTTCGGCTGCAGGGCGTCATCGCCGCCGATCAGCGCTCCGGCCGCCTCAACATCCAGACCGTCGCGCCGCTGCTTAAGCGCGCCTTCGAGATGGGTGGCAACACCGTCGCCATTATCGTCAATTCCCCGGGCGGCTCGCCCGTCCAGTCGCGTCTGATTGCCAAGCGCATCCGCGACCTTGCCGCCGAGCACAACAAATATGTCATCGTCTTCGTCGAGGACGCGGCCGCCTCAGGCGGCTATTTCATCGCCACCGCCGGCGACGAGATCATCGCCGACCCCAGTTCCATCGTCGGCTCGATCGGCGTCATCTTTGCCGGCTTTGGCTTCCCTGAAGCGTTGGCCAAGCTCGGAGTCGAGCGCCGCGTCCACACTGCCGGCAAGAACAAATCCACCGCCGACCCGTTTCTGCCGGAAAAGCCCGAGGACATCGAGCGCATCAAGCAGATGGAACTCGACATCCATGAAGTCTTCATCGACTGGGTCAAATCGCGTCGCGGCGCCAAACTCAAAGCCCCCGACGATCAGCTCTTCACCGGCGAATTCTGGAGCGGTGTTCGCGGCCTCAATCTCGGTCTCATCGACGCCCTCGGCGATCTGCACGAGACGCTGCGCACCCGCTTCGGCGAGCATGTCCGCACGAAGCTGATCGAGCCCAAGCGCGGCCTCTTCCAGCTGCCGCGCATCGGAATCGCCGCCGATGTCGCGGCCGCCATCGAGGACCGTGCGGCGTGGACCAGGCTGGGATTGTAGCGCATGACCGGCATCCTTCTCCGCCTCCTCGTCATCGCGTTCATCGCCGGCGCCATCTATGTCGGCGTCCGCCGCATCTGGCGCGACTGGACCAAGCAGTTCCGTACCGAGGAAAAAGTCATCCACGATCGCGACCTCAAGGAGCGCGACCAGCCCGGCGTCATCACCCTCAAGCGCGACAAGGACGGCACCTTCCGTCCGCCCGACGGGCCCGGCAATTGAGCGCGTCTAGCCGGTCCGGCGCGCCCTGGCAATTTTGGGGCCGTCGAGCCGGGCGATGACGTCGGCGGTCTCAGCGGCTGGCACCGGTTTGCTCAGGTAAAATCCCTGCACCTCGTCGCAGCCGGTCTTGACCCAATTGAACTGCGCCACGGTCTCGACGCCTTCGGCCGTCACGCGCAGCCCCAGCGATTGGCCCAGCCCCATCACCGAGCGGACGATCGCCTGGCTCTCGTCGCTGTCTGGCAGCCCGCTGATGAACGTCCGGTCGATCTTGATCTTCGAGAACGGGAAACGCTGCAGATAGGCGAGCGACGAGAACCCCGTTCCAAAATCATCGAGCGCGATGCGGATGCCCAGATCACGCAATTGCAACAGCATCTGGATGTTGGCCTCGGTGTCGCGCAGCAGCACCGTCTCGGTGATCTCGAGTTCGAGCCGCGACGCTGGCAGTCCCGTCTCCGCCAGCGCGCGTTTGACGATCTGCGGCAAGTCGCCGACGGTAAACTGCCGCGACGACAGATTGACTGCAACGCTCACATGCGCGGGCCAGTGCATGGCCTCCGCACACGCCGTTCGTAGCACCCACTCGCCGATCGGTACGATCAGCCCGGCTTCTTCGGCCATCGGAATGAACTGGTCGGGCGGCACGTCGCCGCGCTTGGGGTGCCGCCAGCGCAGCAGCGCTTCGAACCCACCGATGCGGTCCCGCTTCAGATCGAACAGCGGCTGGAACGCCACGCTGAACTCGCCGCGGTCGAGCGCCCCGGCGAGGTCGGCGCGCAGCGCCTGCTTCTGCCACAGCTCGACCTGCATCGCGGTCTCGAAGAACTGGAAGCTGCGCGCGAATCGGTCTTGGCGGCATAAAGCGCGATATCGGCATTGCGGAACAGCTGATCCGGCGCCTCGCCGAGTCCGGCCGACAGCGCGATACCGATACTGGCACCGACGCGGATCGACTGTCCGTCGATCATTTGTGACGCGATGGTTGCGTCGAGCACCCGCTGCGCCAGCACGCCGATCTCGTGCCGGCCCTCGTAGCCGGTCAGGACCGCCGCGAACTCATCGCCGCCCAATCGCCCGATCGTCGTCTCTTGCCCAAGACAAGCTCTGAGCCGTGCCGCCGTGCCCATCAGCAAGGCGTCGCCCACTGGATGACCGAGCGTATCGTTGACGTCTTTGAAATGATCGAGATCAAGCAGCAGCACCGCAACACCTTTGCCTGTTGCCACGACCTCATCGAGCCGCCGCTGAAACAGCAGCCGGTTCGCGAGACCCGTCAGCGAGTCATGCAGCGCGAGGTGCTCGACCTCGTCGCGCGCCTGCTTCTGTAGTGAGATATCATGGAAGAAGAGTGAGAGGCCGTCCTCGGTCGGATACGCCTGTATGCCGAGCCAGATCTGCCGGTCCTCGACGAAAATCTCGAATGTCTCTGGCTGCGCTGTGGCGACCGCTTTGCGGTAGTGATCCGCTTCGCCCGAGGCCTGCGCCGCAGGGAGCAGCTCCCAGATGCTGATGCCGACCCGCAGTCTGTCGCGCTGGTTGATCGTCGCTGCCGCGTGGCGGTTGAAATAGACGATGCGCCAGTCGCGATCGACCACCAGCACGCTGTCCGTCGTGCTTTCGAGCACTGCGGTCAGACGTCTCTCGCTCGCCACCAATTCGCTGCGGCCGATCTCGACCGTCCGCCGCAATTGCCGTTGCACGCGGATGATCCAGTATTCGCGAAAGCCTGCGACCAGCGCGAAGGCGATGGCGAGCACTGCGCCGAGCCACGCAAAGGCGTTGCCGCTGATCACCCTCGACAGGCTGCCGCTCAGAATGATCGCGCCCACCGCAATAGCCGGCACCGCAGCTTGCGCGACACTCCGGTTCTTGCGCTCTGCCGGCTCGTCCTTTGCCAGAACGATGTGCGGCGCCACAATGCGCTCAAGCGCTGCCCAAACGATCAGCGCTGCTGATGCGACCCACAGCAACTGCGTCAGCCCACCCAGCACGTAAGTGCCGTCCATCAGTGCCAGCGCATAGCGGAAATCTGCGAAGGCCTCAGCCAGCATGGCGCCGACCAGGAGGGCAAACGCAAAGGCGTTACGCCGCTGCCCGTATAGCGCCAGCGACACCAGTCCGAACGCCGCGACTGAGAACCACAGCACGGGGTAAAAGAATGCCGCGATCGTTCCCAGTTGCGACAGCATCGAGGAAGATATGCTGCGATTGAGCAGGAACAGGCTGGACAGCGCGACCGCGCAGTAGATCAACGCGAAATTGTAGATCTGGATGGTGCCGAAGCGATGCCGCATCTGGCTGTAGCGCAGCATTCCGGTGGCGAAAAATCCGGCCATCACGAAATACGCGCCCTCGATCAGCGAAGGGAATGTCGGCATGGCGCCAGCAATTGCACCAACCGCGTAGCCGAGATTGCCGATGAAATAGAGGCCGGCGCCGACTGCGAAAAGGAGCCAGGCGGACCGGTCCGTGTCATGGCTTCGTCTTGCGGCAAGGAGACAGCAGACCGAGGCCAGCAGCGGTCCTCCCAGCTGCGCCGTGGCCGTCCACCACATCACGCCGGTCACATCAAATTCCAGCCAGCCGGGCGCAAACCAGAAGCTGGCGATCGCGGCACAGAAAATGCCGAAACTGATCAATCGAAAAACGGGCGTCATACCGACCGTGCTTGGGAGTACAAACCCCGACTGTGCGCCCCAAAATCTGCCCAAACCGATAAATGGCTTGGCGAAGATTGTGTGAAAAAGGCTCGGAACCGCGGATTTCCCGGCCTCTTCGACGGTCGGGGCCGCATTGACCGGCTCGCCTGGCGCCACTAGGTTTCGCCCGCCTCACCGACGGACGACGCCATGGCCGATCTGCCCCGCAATCTCGACCCGAAACACTCGTTTCAGGGTCTGATCCTGACGCTCCAGCGCTTCTGGGCGAGCCAGGGCTGCACCATCCTGCAGCCCTACGACATGCAGATGGGCGCCGGCACGTTTCACACTGCGACGACGCTGCGCGCCCTTGGCCCCAAGCCGTGGAGCGCCGCCTACGTCCAGCCCTCGCGCCGTCCTAAGGATGGCCGCTACGGCGAAAACCCCAACCGGCTGCAGCATTATTACCAGTTCCAGGTGATCCTGAAGCCGTCGCCCGACAATATCCAGGAGCTCTATTTGCAGTCGCTGGCCGAGATTGGCCTTGATTCGAAGCTGCACGACATCCGCTTCGTCGAGGACGATTGGGAGAGCCCGACACTCGGCGCGTGGGGCCTCGGCTGGGAATGCTGGTGCGATGGCATGGAAGTCAGCCAGTTCACCTATTTCCAGCAGGTTGCCGGTTTTGAGTGCAAGCCGGTGCCGGGCGATATCACCTACGGTCTCGAGCGCCTCGCCATGTACGTGCAAGGCGTCGAGAACGTCTACGACCTTAACTTCAATGGCGGCACTAACGACAAGGTCACCTATGGCGACGTCTTCCTGCAGAACGAGCAGGAATTCTCGAAATACAATTTCGAGGCCGCCGACACCGACATGCTATTCCGCCATTTCGCCGACGCCGAGACTGAATGCAAAGCGCTGCTCGATAAAGGGCAGGGCGCCGACGGCAAACACACGCTCGCCGTCCCAGCGTACGAGCAGGTCATCAAAGCCAGCCACAATTTCAACCTGCTCGACGCCCGCGGCGTCATCTCGGTCACGGAGCGGCAGAGCTACATCCTGCGCATCCGCGAACTGGCGAAAGCCTGCGGCGCCGCGTGGCTGCAAACCGCGGGTGGCGGGGCGGCGTGATCCGCCTCGACCACATCAACGTCCACGCCGAGAACCTCGAGGCGGCGCGCGACTTTCTGCTCGCCGTTCTGCCCGGTCTGAAGCAAGGGATTCGGCCGCCCTTCGATTTCGAGGGCTGTTGGCTCTATCTTGAGGACCACCCAGTCATTCACATGCAGAACCGCGGCGCCGGCATGGGCGGGCGAGGCTGGGTCGATCACCTCGCTTTTACTCCGTTCGACTTCGAGGTAGAAAAAGCCCGGCTCAATGCCCTTGGCCTCGCCTATGCCGTTGGCGGCATCCCGGGCGGCGCGATCCGCCAGATCTTCGTCGCCGGCCCCGAAGACCTCAAGATCGAGCTGCAATGCCCGGAAGCGATCGTCTAGCGCTGCCGGGTAGTTCTCAGTCGGCTCTGACAGCGTTAGTTTCGGCTCCGGGAGAGTCGCGAATGAAGCCGACGAAGAAATCGCCGCCCAAAAAGCGCAACCTAGCCGCCAAGGCGCTGCGCGCTCCGCTATTCCGCCCCAAGGTCATGGAAGATCCCGCTGTCTACAAACGGCGCGTCAAATTCGCCCAGAAACCGGACGACGAGCCGCCAGACGATCAAATCAACTGAAATCGAATTAATCTATCATTTTAACAAAATTTGAGTTAAACCTATCGGACTGGCCGTGCTGGCGGTACCTGGGTTGGCGAATTCTCCAGTGTTCATCGGCCATTCAGCCGTCCTGCGGCAGTTGCAGCGCCAATTGCCCGGTGCCAATGTCTGGCATGGGCTGGCGCGGCGGGCGCGCCTCTGGAGGCTTTCATGGTCGGTTGGATCGTTCTCATCGTATTCCTGGGCGCGCTTGGCTACGCAGTCACCGCCTACAACAATCTCGTGCGTCAGCGTCAGCTCAGCCAGGAAGGCTGGTCCGGCATCGACGTGCAACTCAAGCGCCGCGCCGACCTAATCCCCAATTTGCTCGAAGCCGTCAAAGGCTACATGGCCCACGAGCGCGAGACGCTCGAGGCCGTCACCCAGGCCCGAACGGCGGCGATCGCCGGCCAGAGTGGCACGCCCGAGCAGCGGGCCCAGACCGAAGGGGCGCTGTCGCAAGCCCTCGGCAAGCTCTTCGCCGTTGCCGAAGCCTACCCCGACCTTAAGGCCTCGCAGAACTTCATGCAGTTCCAGGGCGAACTGTCCAACACCGAGAACGAAATCCAACTCTCGCGCCGCTACTACAACGGCACCGCCCGCGACCTGAACACCGCTGTCGAATCCTTCCCCTCGAACATTCTCGCCAACATCTTTCATTTCGTGAAGGTGCAGTACTTCGAGATCGACAACCCCGCCGACCGCGCCGTGCCGACCGTGAAGTTCTAACCACAAGGTCGCAATCCACTCACGGCGTCATTCCCGCGAAAGCGGGAATCCAGGGCGGTGCGGACAGGTGAGGAAATGATGGTGCAGATCAATCGGCAGGTCTCGTCCTGGATTCCCGCTTTCGCGGGAATGGCGCTGCGAACTTCGGCATTGTTGATCGTGGCGCTGCTCGCGCTTGCCACGCCGACCCTGGCCCGCGAGGAAATCCGCTCCTTCATCACCAACACCACCCTGGGCGCCGACGGCACCGTCGATGTTGTCGAGACCATCGCGGTCAACGCCGAGGGCGACCAGATCCGCCACGGCATCTACCGCGATATCCCGACCCAGCTGATCCATCCAGACAAGACGCGGCTCCGCTCGACCCTCCAAGTTCTGAGCGTCAAGCGCGATGGTCGCGCCGAGAACTATACGCTCGAGGACATTGGCAGCGGCTTCAAGCGCATCCGCATCGGCAGCGCCGACACCTACCTCGACAGCACCGTCTACACCTACACCATCCACTACACGATGAGCCGGATGGGCCGCTTCTTCGCCGACCATGACGAGCTGTTCTGGAACGCCACCGGCAATTACTGGGCCTTCCCGATCTTGCAGGCCGAGGCGACCCTCAATCTCCCGGCCGGTGCGACGATCCAGAAGACCATCGGCTACACTGGCGCAAATGGCTCGCTGGAGCAGGCCGTCACTATCGACAAGACCTCCGACAATTCCGTCGTCGTCCGCTCGACCCGCGAACTCGCGGCGGGTGAGGGCATGTCGGTCGCGGTCGCCTTCCCCAAGGGCATTCTGGTCGAACCGCAGGGCGTCGCCGGTTTCGGCAATTGGCTATCCGATCACCGCGAACTGGTGTTTCCTGCCGCCGCGGCGCTCCTCGTGCTGCTCTACAATGTCTTCGCTTGGAACCGTGTCGGTCGCGACCCGCTAAAGGGACCAATCATCCCGCTGTTCCACCCGCCGGCCGAACTCTCGCCCGCCCAGGCCCACTACATCGGTGGTATGGGTTTTAAGCAGAACGGCTGGACCGCCCTCACGGCGTCAATCTTTGATCTTGGCGTGAAGGGGCTCGTCACCATCGACAAAGTTGGCAAGTCCACCACCATCCATGCGGTCGGCCACGGCAAAGGCGAAAAGCTGCCCACCGGCGAAGCCCAGCTCAATGAGTTCTTCCAGAGCCGCGGCACCGTCACCATCGACAAGACCGACGGCCCAAAACTCAACGAAAAGCGTGGCACGCTGGTCTCGGCGATCAAGACCGAAAGCGGCGATAGCTACTTCAAAAACAACGTTTCATATACCCTCGGCGGCGTCGCGATCGCGATTCTTCTGCTCGCCGCGATGGTCTATTTCGAGGTGCTCGATCCGGCCATGCTGGTCGTTGCCGTGGTCGTCGCTATCGTCGTCGGGGTCATCCTCGGCGTCATGACCGGCACCAGCGGCGGCGGCATCGTCGGCAAACTGATCGGTCTCGTCTGGGTCGCCATCATCGGCTTCAATGTCTTCGGCTCGGCACTCAGCTTTGCCTCGGGTTTCAAGCTCGATACCGGCCTTGTGGCCGCCGCCTCGATCATCATCATCGAGATCGTCTTCGCCTTCCTGATGCGTGCGCCCACTGTCGCCGGCCGCAAACTGATGGATCAAATCGACGGCTTCAAGATGTACCTCAATACCGCCGAGAAGAACCGGCTCAACTACGTCGACAAGGGCGAACCCGTGATGACCATCAAACGGTTCGAATCCATCCTGCCCTTCGCCATCGCGCTCGGCGTCGAAAAGCCGTGGTCCGACCGCTTCCAGGCCGATCTCTCCCGCAACGCTGTCGCCGACGCGCAGGGCAGCAGCTATTCACCGCTCTGGTACACCGGCTCCAACTGGTCGAGTTCCTCTTCGGGTTTCTCCAACACCGTCTCCTCGATGGCGAGTTCGATGAGCGCCGCCATGATCTCCGCCCAACCCAGTTCGTCGAGCAGTTCGGGTTTCTCTAGCGGCGGCGGTGGCGGCTCGGGCGGTGGTGGCGCTGGCGGCGGCGGTGGTGGCTGGTGAGAGTGTCCCACAGATCGACGGCCCTCCGAGCGCTCCTCGGCGTGCTTTTGACATCGGTTGGCGTATCCGCAACTCCTGGCAACGCTGCCACCGTTTCGGTGGAGCAGGGCAACGTCCTTGTAGATGGGGTGGCTGTGACGACCGATCACAGCGTTGCAGATCCGATCCTGACGCCAGATGGGAAGTTCGTCGTTTTCACTCACTATGGCAAAATATCACCGAAGATGGCCGATTGCGCATTTGCCGGCCAAGATACCCGGCAGGTGTCACTATGGATCGCCGATCTGGATGGAAAACACCCTCGGAAGCTTCTGGACGGGCGTGGAGACACTAAGTCCGAGCACCAGCTTTGCGACTTTGGCAGGAAGGCCTTCAACGCGGCGGGAACGCTGCTCTACTTTGAGACGCCAGCCTGGGTAACCTCCGATGCCATTCATGTTCTCGACATGGCAAGTGGCAAGGAACACTTCGTGATCGATGGCAGTGGACTTGTCCTTCTGTCGGAATGCACCGATCCGCGCTATCTCGACAATTTCGTCGTGGTGCAGCACCGGTATTTTGTTTTTGGCGGAAGCTACGACTGGGCCTACCTCGTCAGGCCCGACGGCAAGGTTGTCGGGCCGCTCGGCGAAGCGGGATCATTCGGTGAGACCTTGGATTCATCGGCTGCAGACGAGGCCTGCGGCGTTCAAAAATAGGCGTGCGCCCGGACTGATGCTGACCAGTGGCGTGCGGTGTTCGCCAGTTGTGCTTGCCCGCATGCCACGGCCTTGGTAACGGTCGCCCGGCGCCCCGAAAAGCCGGTGAGAGATGCCCGAACTACTGCTCGAACTGTTCTCCGAAGAAATCCCCGCGCGTTTACAGCGCAAGGCCGCAGACGACCTCAAGAAGGCCGTCACCGACGCACTGGTCGAAGCCGGCCTGCTCTACGAGGGCGCCCGCGCGTTCGTCACGCCGCGCCGGCTGGCGCTGACCATCGCCGGCATTCCGGCGCGCTCCCCCGACCTCAAGGGAGAAAAGAAGGGCCCGCGCGTCGGCGCGCCGCAGGCGGCCATCGATGGCTTCCTCAAATCCGCCGGGCTGACTTCGATTGACGAAGCCAAGATCGTCTCCGATCCCAAGAAGGGTGATTCCTACGTCGCGCAGATCGACAAGAAAGGCGTCGATGCCGCGACCTTGCTCGCCACCATCCTGCCGCGAATCATCGGAAGCTTCCCCTGGGGCAAGCCGATGCAATGGGGCCATGGTGGGCTGAACTGGGTGCGCCCGCTGCGCGCCATCACCGCCACCTTCGGCACCGACAACGACGAGCCGATGGTGATCCCGTTCGCCGCCAACGCGGTGACCTCGGGCCAGACCACCTACGGCCACCGTTTCCTCGCGCCGGCGCCGATCAAGGTGCGCCGCTTCGACGATTACGTCACCGCGCTCGAAAAGGCCAAAGTCGTGCTCGACCTCGACCGCCGCAAGGACATCATTCGCGCCGACGCCGAAAACCTCGCTTTCGCGCAGGGTCTCGCTCTTATCGTCGATGAGGGCCTGCTCGAGGAAGTCGCCGGGCTGGTCGAGTGGCCGGTGGTGATGATGGGCTCGTTCGACGCGAGCTTCCTCGCCGTGCCGGAAGAGGCGATCATCGCCACCATCCGCGCCAACCAGAAATGCTTCTGCCTGCGCGACGGCACGGGAAAGCTGGCGAATAGATTCCTGCTCACCGCCAACAACATCGCCACCGATGGCGGCGCCCTGATCGTTGCCGGCAATGAGCGCGTTATCCGCGCCCGCCTCAGCGACGCGAAATTCTTCTACGAGCAGGATCTGAAATTCCCGCTCGAGCACGGCTTGCCCAAGCTCGAAGAGTCGATCTTCCACGCGAAACTCGGAACGCAGTTCCAGCGGATCGAACGGCTGGTGAAACTCGCCGCCGAAATCGCCCCAAAAGTCGGCGCCGATGTCGAACAGTCCAAGCGAGCAGCGATGCTCGCCAAGGCCGACCTCACCACCAACATGGTCGGCGAGTTCCCGGAACTGCAGGGCATCATGGGCCGCTACTACGCGCTGGCCCAGGGCGAGCCCAATGCCGTCGCCAACGCCGTCGCCGATCACTACAAGCCCGCCGGACCGTCCGACCTCGTGCCCGCCGAGCCCGTCGCCATCGCGGTCGCGCTCGCCGACAAGCTCGATCTGCTCACCGGCTTCTGGGCCATCGACGAAAAGCCCACCGGCTCCCGCGATCCCTTCGCGCTGCGCCGTGCGGCGCTGGGTGTGATCCGGATTGTCACCGACAGCAAGCTGAGCTTCCGGCTTGGTGTCGAACCAGACCTTCTCGCCTTCTTCCACGACCGCCTGAAGGTCACGCTCCGCGATGCCGGTGCGCGCCACGATCTCGTTGACGCTGTCATCACCAAAGACAGCGACGACGTGCTGGAGATCACCCGTCGCGTCGAAGCGCTGTCCGCGCTGCTCTCGACTGACGACGGCAAAAATTTGCTCGCCGGCTACAAACGCGCGGCCAACATTCTCGCCGCCGAAGAAAAAAAAGATGGCCGCAGCTACGACGCTGTCTCTGACCAGAGCAAGTTCCTGCTCGACGCCGAGACCAACCTCGCCAGCGCCATCAAATCCGTCGATGCCGCCGCGGCCGCCAAGGTCAAGGCCAACGACTACAAGGGCGCCATCGGTTCGCTCGCGACGCTACGCGCCCCTGTCGATGCGTTCTTCGAGGCGGTAATGGTCAACGACAAGGATGTGGCCACCCGCGCCAACCGCCTGCATCTGCTGGCCGCGCTGCGCAACACCATGCATCTCGTCGCCGACTTCTCGAAGATCGCGGGGTAACTCCCCGCGGTTGGCCGAGCGGGCGCTCTTGCGGCCGTTCGGTCCAGAGCGAAAAAAGAGACCCTATTCCGGCGCCGCGCAGGTCACCTTGCCGTCGTCCGTCGTAAAGACGAACACCGTCTTACCGGCATCGGTCGAAAAAATGCCCTTCCAGTGCCGGTCGGCCAGAGGCCCGGTCAGGGCCTCGACAGTGTTGCCGGCCGAGGCAACTTGCCCGTCGCCTGTCCCGGCCGGCGTCTGCCATTGATAGTCGCCGGCGATCAGCATCGAGATGATCCCCATCCCGCCCGCCGTTTCGCCCGTGCACGCATAGATCCCCGGCGGCGGAAACTGCGCCAGGGCAGGGGTTGCAAGGAGGGCAAGAGCGGCGGCAAGGGTGATACGCATCGCACGACACTGCGCCTCCGCGCCGCACCCCGCAAATCAAACCGGCGGCATCATCGCCTTCGGCTTGCGCTTCGCGGCCTTGAACGGCTCCATGCCCTCATTGGCAAGCTGGTCGGCGCGCTCGTTCATCTCGTCGCCATTGTGGCCCTTGACCCAGTGCCACTCGATGGTGTGCTGCGCGACCGCCGCATCGAGCGCCTGCCACAGCTCGACATTCTTGACCGGCTTCTTGTCGGCGGTCCGCCAGCCATTCTTCTTCCAGCCATGGATCCATTTGTTGAGCCCGTCCTTCACATAGACGCTGTCAGTGTGCAGCTCGACGAGGCACGGCCGCTTCAGCGCCCCGAGCGCCTCGATCGCTGCCGTTAGCTCCATACGGTTGTTCGTCGTCTCCGGCGCGCCGCCCTTCAGATCTTTGACGGTAGAACCATATTGCAGCACCGCCCCCCAGCCCCCCGGTCCCGGATTGCCGGAGCATGCACCGTCGGTGTGGATCACCACGCGCTCGCTCATGCGGTCTTCTTCAGCACATGGAACTGGCAAATCATGCCCTCGAAATCGGCCACCACCGTCTCGACCATACCGATCCGGCGCAGCACCTTCAGCGACGACTCGTTGCGCACATCCGCAAACCCGATGAAATGATCCCAATCGGTGTCGCGGAAAATCCAGTCGCGCAGCGCCGCAGCCGCCTCGGTCGCATAGCCCTGACCCTGATGCTCACGGAACAGCGCATAGCCGATCTCCGGCTCACCCGTTGGTCCGTGCAGCCCAAACCCGGCGCGCCCCACCATCGCCCCATCACTCTTCCGCGTCACCCGCAGCTTACCCATCCGCTGCGTGTCGAACTGGCTGATCCATTCCGCCAGCCGGGCCGCGCATTTCTCCTGCGTCCACGGCGCACCCGCCGCGGTGAAATAGCGCGCAATCTCGGGATCGCCGTGCAGTCGCACCAGATCGTCAAGCTGGCCCATCCGCCAGCCCGACAGCACCAGCCGCTCGGTCTCGATCAATGTGAGGTCGCTCATGCGGTGGCGACAGGCCGCAGTTCGCGAGGCAGGTTGAACACGATCGTTTCGCGTCCCGCCCCGTGCGCGCTGACTTCGATGGCAAAGCGCTGTGCGAACGCTTCGATCACCTCATCGACCAGCGTCTCCGGCGCCGATGCACCCGCGGTAATGCCGAGCCGCGCAATGCCCTCAAACTGCGCCCAGTCGATCCGGTCCGCGCGCTCGACGAGCATCGCTCGTGGACAGCCATTGCGCTGCGCCACTTCCACCAGCCGCACCGAGTTCGAACTCTCCGGAGCGCCCACGACGATCATCGCGTCGACATTCGGTGCCACCTTCTTAACCGCCTCCTGGCGATTGGTCGTGGCATAACAAATGTCTTCCTTGTGCGGCATCGCGATCGCCGGAAACCGCGTCCGCAGCGTCTCGACGATGGCCGAGGTGTCGTCGACGCTCAGCGTCGTCTGCGTCACAAAGGCAAGGTTGCGAGGGTCGCGCGGCATGAACGCCTCTGCGTCCGCCACCGTCTCGATCAGCGTGATCGCGCCGGGCGGCAATTGCCCCATCGTGCCGATCACCTCGACATGCCCTGCATGCCCGATCAGCACGATCTCGCGGCCCTCATTGAAGTGCCGGTTCGCCTCGATATGCACCTTGCTCACCAACGGGCAGGTCGCATCAAGAAAGAACATTTTCCGAGCCGTCGCATCTGCCGGCACCGCCTTGGGCACCCCATGGGCGGAAAACACCACCGGCGCGTCACTTGGCGGAATCTCGTCCAGTTCCTCGACGAACACCGCGCCCTTCTGGCGCAGTCCCTCGACAACGTACTTATTGTGAACGATCGCGTGGCGCACATAGACCGGCGCGCCATATTTCTCGAGCGCCAGCTCGACGATCTGGATCGCCCGGTCCACGCCGGCGCAGAAGCCGCGCGGCGCGCAGAGCGTGATTTCCAATTTCGGCTTACTCCCCTCCCCCATGCGGGGAGGGGCGGGGAGTGGGGGTGAGGTGATCCCTGGGGCGTCCATGCGTCGGAAATGCTTTCTGCCGCCCCTCAAGTCAAGGCCCGTTGCGGGGCGCGGCCGGCACAGGCACAATACAATGCCAAGTGTGTCAAAGGATTACCGGTGAGCCTCGCTCTGGAAATGTTTGCGATTGCGCCCGCCCAGGGGCCCGCAAACCTGACCGCGGCGCAGCGGCGGTTCCTCGCCGGCAAGGCCCGCTGGGTGCGCGCCGTGTTCGAAGCGGGTGTTGCCACCGCCCCCAGCATCATTGTCACCCGGGCCGCTTGGGCGGGGCTCCAGGCCGACCGCCGGCAGCACGAGAACCGGCTCCGCGCCCATTGGGTCGCCACCCTGTTCCGCCTCGTCGGCCCCGACGGCAAGCCGCCGCAACTCACTGTGCGCACCGCCACCGATCTGGCCGTGTCGGGCCGGATGCCAGCCCGCACGGCGCTGCCGGCGCCTGCCAGCGAGGCCGAGGCCGTCGACCCGAAAATGCCGCTCGGCCGCGCCATCAACGATGCCTTCGACTCCTATGGTGATACGGCCGACGCCATCGTCGTCGTGCAGGCGAGCGCCGCCGGTGACATTGTGCAGTTTCTGTCGCGCGACGCGCTGAGCGGCGCGCTCGGTCCGGCCCAGGTGCAGGGTGGCGAAGTCCCGCTCTCGCCCGATGCAGCAAAGCTCTGTGAAGTCATCGACCGCATCGCCGCCCGCCATATGGTCGTCACGGCGGCACTCGATGGCAAGGGCGGACTGATCTTCCTCTCCGCGCGCCCCTATCAGGCCGCTGCGGCCGCCGAGCTCGAGGCCGCGACCGATCGCGTCGAGCGCGGCACCTGGACCGAGGAGCAGGCGGTTGCAAGCGTCAGCCCCGAGCGGCTGGTGGCGCTTCTTCATCCTAGCTTCCGCGCAGGGCATGCTGCGACAGCGATCACCAGCGGCCTCGGCGTCTCGCCCGGCGCAGCCACCGGCTACGTCGCTTTCACCGCCGAGGACGCAGCGCGCTTCAAGGCGCGTGGCCGCCATTGCATCCTCGTCGTCAACGAGACTGGCCCGGCCGATATTGACGGCATGAAGGCCGCGACCGGCATCCTCACCGCCCGCGGCGGCATGACCAGCCATGCCGCCGTTATCGCCCGGATCACCGGCAAGCCTTGCGTCGCCGGCGTGCGCAATCTGTCGGTCGATCTCGTCGATATGTCCTGCCGGATCGGCGATGCGACGCTGCGCGGTGGTGATCGCATCAGCATCGATGGCAATGATGGTAGCGTCTACCTCGGCGTGCTGCCGCTGAGCCGCCCACGCATCGGCGGCGCACTCGGCGAACTGCTCGGCTGGTCCGACGCCACGCGGCGCATCAGCGTCCGCGCCAACGCCGAGACCGTCGAAGCGGCGACCACCGCGCTTAGCTTCGGCGCCGAAGGCATCGGTCTCGCGCGCTCCGAGCACATGTTCTTTTCCCGCGACCGCATGGTAGCGCTGCGCCGCCTGATCCTCAGTGAGGATGAGAAGGATCGAAAGGCCGCGCTCACCGGCCTCATCGATTTCCAGACCGACGATTACGCGGCGATCTTTTCCACCATGGGCGGCCGACCCGTCACCGTCCGCCTGTTCGACCCGCCGCTGCATGAATTCCTGCCACGCACCGACGAGGACATCGACGAGACCGCACGCTCGCTCGGCCTCGAGTTGCGCGCGTTGAGGCTGAGGCTGGAGCGCATCTCCGAGATCAATCCGATGCTCGGTCATCGTGGCGTCCGGCTCGCCGTGACCTATCCCGAAATCCTCGAGATGCAAGTGCAGTCGCTGCTCGCCGGCGTGCGCGCCACAATGGCCAAGGGTGGCGAGGCCGTCGCACTTGAGATCATGGTGCCGTTCGTCTCGACCGCGCACGAGGTCACCTGGGTGCGCCAGCGCGTCATGGAACTGGTCGAGGCGGCGAAGCTTCCACCCGCCGCTCGCGAGAAATTCGCCTTCGGCACGATGATCGAATTGCCGCGCGCCGCCCTACGTGCCGCCGACATCGCCCGCCACGTCGATTTCTTCTCGTTCGGCACCAACGATCTGACCCAGACCACTTACGGCATCTCTCGCGATGACGCTCCGGCGTTCCTCGCCGCCTATCAGCGCAAGGGCCTCTACGAACTCGACCCGTTCGTTACCCTCGACGAAAAGGGTGTCGGCGAACTGATCGCGCTCGCCATCCAGCGTGGCCGCGCCGCCAACCCTGATCTCAAGATCGGCATCTGCGGCGAACACGCCGGCGATCCCGCGTCGCTGAGCTTCCTCGCCAAACTCGGCATCGACTACGTCAGTTGCTCCCCCTACCGCGTCCCCGTCGCCCGGCTGGCGCTCGCGCAAGCGTCATAGGGGACGTCGCTCAAGGGGCCGCAGTCAGGCTCCCTTCTCCCCTCGAGTGAGAAGCTGGCGCGCAGCGCCGGATGAGGGGGCGGGACCACCTGAATTAACCATCGCCACCACTCGCCGCGGCCAATTTCCGAGGGTTTACCTCGCGATAACCCTAATCCCGCATGATCCAGGGTGTCGGCATTTGAGCAACATTGTGCCGAAGCGTTCTGGTTTGTGGCGTTGCGTTGAGTAGTACCGCGTTTGATGGGCCTTTTCGGACCAATCGCCCTATGGGGCCGTCCCGGACATAGTGTCGCCGGTGTTCTCGGCTCGCTGCTGCTGTCGGCGCTCGCTTGGCCGTTGCTGACGGCCGGCGCCCATGGCCCCGGCCTGGACGCGGCAATCGCCGCGCCCACCAAAGCCGCGATTGCCGCCACGATCTCCCGCAAGGGCGACGACGTGATCATCACCGGCTCGGTGGCGCAGCTCTTCAACACGGGCAATTTCAAAGGCCCGAACCGCGCCATCAAGGTCAATCGCGCGCGCCTGACGCCCGACGGCATCACTGTATCATCCGGTTTCGATGCCATCCGCACCCATCTCGCTGAACTGCGCATGCCCCCCAAGCCCGGCTCAGGCATGTCGATGATGCCCATGCCGACCGCCCTCGGCTCCTCGTCAATCCGCGTCGCCAGCGTCAATCCGAACGGCACCTACATCACCGGCCC
>JBDTLB010000047.1:0-7838 GCA_039934955.1 Devosia sp. | reverse complement strand
CCATGCATTTCCCCCCGTTCCGCCGACTGGGTCCCGCCCATCCCGTCAGGCGCCCCCGCCTCGAGAATGGGAAAGACTAACTCCCGCAGTGAATTAAGGCAACCTTGGAGAGCCGTTCGACTTTGCACCGAACTGGGGGACGCGACTCACGTCGCAGTCGAGCCGATCGGAGCGCGGCGCGGTCGTTCGAGCAGAATGACCGGCTTGCCGGTGTAAGTGGTGCGGGCGTATTCGACGAACCCCAGTTTGGCCGCAACGCGCTGTGATGCGGCGTGATCCTGGTCGATCAAGCAGGTCAGCCGGTCGCCGGTGCCGTGGGTTGACGCCCAGCCGATGGCCGCGCGCATCGCCTCTTCGGCGATCCCCTGCCCCTGCATCGGAGCGGCCAAAATCCAGCCGGCCTCCATCGTGCCTTCGATCGACGGCTCGATGGCACGTCGCAGATCGTGGAAACCACACTCGCCAGCGACGACACCGGTCGCCTTGTGCTCGATGATGAACGAGCCGAAGCCGAGGAAGAGCCAGAGCCCCGACTGGCGCAAAAACCGCGGCCACGACGCCTCGCGGGTGAAGGGGACGCCGCCGATGAACCGAACCACGGCGGGATCGGCCCACATCGCCGCATAGGCATCGAAATCCTCGAGGCGATACGGGCGGAGCCGCAGACGGGCCGTTTCGAGCGTCGGGATGTCGAGCATCGCCTAGCTACCAGCGGATCAGGGACGCGCCCCAGGTGAAGCCGCCGCCCATAGCTTCGATCATCACCAGGTCACCGCGCTTGATGCGGCCGTCGCCGACGGCCTCGGTCAGCGCCAGCGGCACGGACGCCGCCGAAGTATTAGCGTGGCGGTCGACGGTGATGATGACCTTTTCCGGCGGGATGTGCAGCTTTTCGCCGACACCCTCGATGATGCGGAGGTTGGCCTGATGCGGCACGAACCAGTCGAGATCCTTGACAGTGTAACCGGTGGCTGTGAGCACGTTCTCGACCACGTCGGTGATCTTGCCGACGGCGTGACGAAAGACTTCCTTGCCCTCCATGTGCACGAAACCGATCGTCTGGGTGCTGGAGGGACCACCGGTGGTCTTGAGTTTGTCGACGAAATGGCCGTCGGAGCGGAGCGACGAGGCGAGGATGCCGCGCTCGCCATCGCCGCTCAGTTCGAGCACCGCGGCGCCAGCACCGTCCCCGAACAGCACGCAGGTGGTGCGATCGGTCCAGTCGATGATGCGCGAGGTGACCTCGGCGCCGATAACGAGAGCGCGGCGGGCGATGCCGTTCTTGAGGAACGAGTCGGCGGTGACGATGCCGTAGACGAAACCGGAGCACACGGCCTGCAGGTCAAAGGCGGCGCCGTGATGCATGCTCAGCTTCTGCTGGACGATCGCCGCGGTGGCCGGAAAGGTCAAATCTGGGGTCGTGGTGGCGACGATGATGAGGTCGATCTCGTCGGGCGTGACACCGGCGTTGTCGAGGGCGCGGCGCGCCGCGTGGACCGCGAGGTCGGAGGTAAATTCGCCTTTGGCGGCGATGTGGCGCTGCTTGATGCCGACACGCTGCCTAATCCATTCATCGGAGGTGTCGATGGTCTTGGCCAGTTCCTCATTGGTGAGGATGCGGGCGGGCAGATAGCTGCCGACGCCTCTTACGATAGACCGCAGTTCAGTCACGCGGGGTTCGCCTCTCTGTCGGTTGGCGCCGGGGCCGGGAACGCCGGGAAACGCCGCATGCCTTCGGTGATCTTGTCGATGAGCCGGCTGCGCGCCATTTCATAGGCGAGGCCCAGCGCACTCTTGAATCCTACTTCGTCGGTGCCGCCATGGCTCTTGATGACGATGCCGTTAAGGCCGAGGAAGACGCCGCCATTGACGTTGCGCGGATCGAGCTTGCGGCGGATGGCGTTCAGCGCCCGGCCGGCCAGCATGGCGCCGAGCATTGAAAAGATGTCGGCCTTGAGCGCGTTGCGCAGATACGTGCCGACCTGCCGCGCCGTGCCCTCAGCGGTTTTCAGCGCAATATTGCCGGTAAAGCCCTCGGTGACGATGACGTCGACGGTGCCCTTGCCGATGTCGTCGCCCTCGACGAACCCGTGATAGACAAAGCCGGCGCCGCTGCCGGCGGTGAGCATTGCGGCCGCCTCCTTGACCTCGTCGTGACCCTTCATTTCCTCGGTCCCGACATTGAGCAGCCCGATACTGGGCGCTTCCTGGTCGAACAGCGCTCGCGCGAGCGCCGCGCCGAGGATCGAGAAGTCGACGAGTTGCTTGGCGTCACCGCCGATGGTGGCACCAACGTCGAGCACGATGATGTCAGCGCGCAGCGTCGGCCAGATGGCAGCGATCGCCGGGCGCGAAATGCCTTCGATCGGCCGCAGACAAAACGTCGCCATCGCCATCAGGGCGCCGGTGTTGCCGCCCGAAATGCAGACGTCCGCGTCGCCATCCTTGACCGATTGCAGGGCGGCCCACATCGATGAATTGCCGCGGCCCTTGCGGAGGGCCTGCGAGGGCTTTTCCTCCATCGAGATGACGTTGTCGCAATGGACGATGCGACTCACCGGTTTCAGCTCGGGGAATTTGTCGAGCAGCGGCGTGATCTCGGCTTCGCGGCCGTGGAAAATGAAGCTGACATTGCGCCGCTCGCGCAGGGCCAGCGCCGCACCGTGGATCGCCACCTGCGGGCCGATATCGCCGCCCATGGCGTCGACCGAAATGCGAATGGAGTCGACCATTTGTTCCGTATTTGGCCCGCGAAACGGGCGTCCCGCACCTTAATCAAACGCCTTTGCGGTGCAAGGGCGCGCGCGGTGCGCTAGTCCTGATTTGGTTTCAAGGCTTTGAGTGCGGCAAACGGACCTTCGTCCGACAGATCAGGGGTTTGACCGAGATCGTCCAGGCTCTCGCCGGCGCCACGGGGGTAGAGATCCACCGCCAGTGCGAGAGATTCCACGATCAGTTCGGTCAGATCGGCCTCGTTGCCCTCGAAATGATCGGGCACATCGTCGCCTTCGAGATCAACGAAGATCTCAGCGCCGGCGGCGTCGGCAAAGTCTTTTTCGCCGGACGGCAGGAAGATCCGGTCGATCGGCTCGGCGATGTCCTGGTGTATCGGCTCAAGTGTCACCACGGAGGGCTGGGTGACGGACGCAGTGAGCCGGCCGGTAACGCGCATGCCGCCCCGAAACTTCACCGCGTGGAGCGCCACGTGCATTTGCGTGACGGCGGTGACGCCGAGGCGTGCGGCAATCGCAGCGCGTTCGTCCTCGGTTGGCGTCAGATCCAGCACGCGGCCGGCAATCGGCATCGAATCGAGCCGGATGCTGGCGTCGGCCAGACGGAAATGCCCGGATGGGGTGCTCACGCCGCGGCTCCGGCAAAGGTGACCGCCGCGGTTGGTTCGGCGGCGAGTCGCGCCGCTTCGGCCAGCAGATATGCGGCAAGCGTCGCGGCGTGCGGATTGGCCGCGCCATAGATGTTCTTGACCAGCACAGCCTCGACCTCGGCGGCGTCACCGTGGTCGACCGCATCGCCGAGAACGCCGACGAGGCCATAGAAGATATTGCCCATCGCCTTGACCTTCTTGGGCACGCCCAGATCGGTGACGCCAAGCTCGCGAAGCGAGCGGTCCATGTCGCGGAAGAACAGGTCGACCAGCGCCTGCCCGAATTCCTTCGCGCTCGCATCGCCCTTGAGGCGGCGCAGCAACAGAGACAGGTGCAGCGAGATCATATCGAAGCGGCCGGTGACCGTGTCGGGCACGCCCCAGTCGGCGTAGAACTTCTCCTGCCGGGATTGCGCCACAATGGACCGATAGGCCTCGTAGGCGGCGTTCGGGGCGGCGGATTTACGGAAAAGATTGAAAATCATGGACATGCTCCACGGCTTCGAGTGCCGGAGCGGTTCGAAGCCAGCTTGCCAGCCGGCGCTTTTGGCAGATAAACAAACCGGCGCTTGGCCGCGAGCCGCGTCTTAGTCGAGAGACATCGTGAAAGTCAAATCCATGCTCCAGCGCAATTCGGCCCCGGTCCTGTTTTCCCTGATGGCGGCAGGCCTGATTGGCGTGACGCTGGCGGGCTGCAGCATGGGCACCGGCCTCGCGCTTTCGACCAGCAAAATCCAAGGTTATGCGATCTCGCAGGATGCCCTCGCCCAGATTCGCACCGGCCAGAGCCAGGAGCTGGTTTCGACCGTGCTCGGTTCGCCGCAGACCATCAACGCCTTCAACGAAGGCACCGCCTGGTATTATGTCCAGACGCGGGTGAATCAGACGGCGTTCGGCATGACCACGGTTGCTGACCGCACCGTTCTTGCGGTGTACTTCGACAAGAACAAACGCGTCGCCGACAAGGCGGTCTATTCGGCCAAGGACGGTAAGGTCATTACGATGGAAGGCCGCAAGACGCCGTCGTTCGGCGAGGACAAGAGCTTCCTGACGTCGCTGATCCAATCGATCTAGGCGAAAGCCTAGGCGGCCGTTGCCACTTGCTTGGCGATGGTGTCCAGCACGCCGTTGACCAGCGCGGGGGCATCGTCCTCGTAGAAGGCCTTGGCGATATCGACATATTCGGTGATGACGACGCCGGCCGGGATATCGCGGCGGCGCAGCAGTTCGAACGCTGCGGCGCGGAGGATGGCGCGCAACGTCGCGTCGATCCGGCCGACCGGCCAATCATTGCTCAGCGCATTGTCGATGGTCGGATCGATATCGAGCTGGCTCTTGATCACGCCGGTGACGATCTGGCGGAAGAAATCGGCGTCGGCGGGAAGATATTGCTCGCCCTCGACCTCACGACCGAGCATGTGCGTCGAGAACTGGCTGAGCGTGTCCTCGAGGCTCTGACGGCCGATATCCATCTGGTACAGCGCCTGAACGGCGGCCAGACGCGCCGCACCGCGCTGATTGGCAGTGCGCACGGACGGGCCGGATTCTGGGGGCTTTGCGGACATCAAACTCAACGACGCTCTAGGGTGCGCACCTTATCTTCGCCCAGCGAGCGCTGGTCAACCGTGGAAAACCGCGCTGCGGCAATGCGGTCATCGAAGCGGCCGAGCACCGCCGCCGGGACGCCAGAGCGGCCGATTTCCGCCGGGGCGTCGATGATGTGCATGCGATCGATCGCCTCACCGGCGATGAAGGATTCCGCCAGTTTGGCGCCCGCTTCAACGAACAGCCGGTTGATGCCGCGGTCGGCCAGATTGGTCAGGACCTGACGCAGATCAGGGCGGCCGTGGCGGCCCTCGACCACGACGATCTCGATGCCGGGGCGCAGGCTCAGTGGCCGCTCGGCGGTGGTGAATACCACAATCGGCACGCCGGAGACGGCCGCGAACAGCTCACGCTTCAAATCGATCTCGCGGGCGCCGGCGAGAATGATGCGCAGCGCGCCTAGACCGCCAAGGCCGTCGAGATGGACGAGAAGATCATTGTCCTCGATCTCGGCGCGGGCGGCGCCCGACATCACGGCATCGGCGGCAGCGCGCTCGCGTTCGATGAAGCGCAGGGCTTCGGCGCCGAGCAGGACCGATTGGCCCGGTCTGTTCTGGCCAACCATGCCGTCGGCGCTCAGCGTCAGCTTCAGCGTGACGAAAGGACGGCCCTTGCTGACGCGTGTGACGTAGCCCTCGTTGAGCAATCGCGACGGCTCGTGCGCCAACTCTAGCGTTTCGATCCCAGCGTCGCCGAGGGCCTGCAGCCCCTCCCCGGCATATTGCGGATCGGGATCGAGCGCGCCGATGACGACACGGGTGATCCCTGCATCGATGATGGGCTGCGTCACAGGGGCGAGCGTTGTGTAGTGCGCGGCGGGCTCGAGCGTCAGATAGAGCGTGCGGCCGTCGGTCAGTCCCTTGGCTTCGGCGAGAGCCAGCAGTTCGGCCTGCGCCGTGCCCCGCGGTGGTGTCACCGCACGCCCGAACATCAGCTGCCGAAGAGAATCAACGACAATTGCCCCGACCGCCGGGCTGCGCCCCGTGGTGCCAAGAGCCGGGGTCGCGAGCCGCGCCGCGACATCAAGCCAGCGCAGATCGGTGAACCGGGATTCCGTCAATCGTCGTCTTCGCCGAGCGTCGGGATTTCGCCTTCCTTGAGCTCGCTCAGGAAATTGCGGAAATCGTCGGCGGCGCCGAAATTTTTGTACACCGAGGCGAAGCGCACGAAGGCGACGTCGTCGAGGTTCTTGAGCCCCTCCATGACGAATTCGCCGATCTGATCGGAGGTGATTTCGACCTCTCCCAGGCTTTCTAGCTGCCGCACGACGCCCGAGATCAGCCGCTCGACCCGCTCGGGTTCGACAGAGCGCTTGCGCAGCGCAGTGTTGACCGACCGAGCCAGCTTGTCGCGATCGAACGGCACTTTGCGGCCGGACTTCTTGATCACCGTGAGTTCGCGCAGTTGCACGCGCTCGAACGTGGTGAAGCGGCCTCCGCAGCTTGGACAGATGCGGCGACGGCGGATGGCGCTCGAATCGTCGGTCGGACGGCTGTCCTTCACCTGCGTGTCGTCATTGCCGCAATAGGGACAGCGCATCAGTGTGTCTCCGCTCGAATGGAGAACGGGGCCAAGGCCCCCTCATCCCACCCTCTCCCCCAAAGGGAGAGGGGTCCCGACTGCAAATCCAGTGCTGGGGTCCCTTCTCCCTTAGGGGAGAAGGACAGGATGAGGGGGCCTCGCCGCATACTCAAAGCAATCAGCTTGCGTAGATCGGGAAGCGCGCGGTCAGCGCCTTCACCTTGTCGCGCACCGCGCCCTCAACGGTGCCATTATTGTCCTCGCCATTCTGCGACAGACCATCGAGCACTTCGACCATCAGCTCGGCGACCTGCTTGAACTCGGCTTCGCGGAAGCCGCGCGACGTCGCCGCCGGCGTGCCGACGCGAATACCCGAGGTGATGGCGGGCTTTTCTGGATCGTTCGGAACGGCGTTCTTGTTGGTGGTGATGTAAGCGCGTTCGAGCGCCTTCTCGGTGGCCTTACCGGTGAGGCCCTTGGGGCGCAGATCGACCAGCATCAGATGGTTGTCGGTGCCGCCCGTGACGATGTCGACGCCGCCCTTCATCAGGCCCTCGGCCAGCACCCTGGCGTTGGCGACGACCTGTTTCGCATAGGTCTTGAACTCGGGCTGCAGCGCTTCCTTGAAGGCTACCGCCTTGGCGGCGATGACGTGCATCAGCGGCCCGCCCTGAATGCCCGGGAAGATCGCGGAGTTGATCTTTTTGGCGATGCCCTCGTCATTGGTCATGATCATGCCGCCGCGCGGACCGCGCAGGGTTTTGTGCGTCGTCGTCGTCGTGACGTGGGCGTGCGGGATCGGGCTCGGATAAACGCCCCCCGCAATGAGGCCCGCGACGTGCGCCATATCGACCATCAGCAGCGCACCGATCTCGTCGGCGATGGCGCGGAACGCCGCCCAGTCCATGACGCGTGAATAGGCCGAGAAGCCCGCGACCATCAGCTTGGGGCGATGCTGTTTGGCGAGCGCGAGCACTTCGTCCATGTCGACGCGGCCGTCTTGCTTGCGCACGCCGTACTGGATGGCGTTGAACCATTTGCCCGACTGGTTGGGCTTGGCGCCGTGGGTGAGATGGCCGCCGCCGTCGAGGCTCATGCCGAGGATTGTATCACCCGGCGACAGCAGCGCCTGATAGACGCCCTGATTGGCCTGGCTGCCGGAATTGGGCTGCACGTTGACGAAGTCGACACCAAACAATTGCTTGGCGCGCTCGATCGCCAGCGTCTCGGCAACGTCGACGAATTCGCAGCCGCCATAGTAGCGCTTGCCGGGGTAACCCTCGGCGTATTTGTTGGTCATGATCGACCCCTGCGCCTCGAGCACCGCCTT
>JBDTLB010000046.1:0-10124 GCA_039934955.1 Devosia sp. | reverse complement strand
CGCTCTCGGCCGGCGTGCGGCGCGTGCTCGATACGCTCGGGGTCTGGGGTGCGATTGCGCCCGAGGCCGAGCCGATTCGGGCGATGAAGATTTCCGATTCGGGCCGCGGCGATCTTTCGCGGCCGGTGTTCCTGACGTTCGAGGGCGATGTCGCGCCGGGCGAGCCCTACGCCCATATGGTGCCCAACCGGGTGCTGACGGCGGTGCTGCTCGAGGCCGTCAAATCACGGGCCGAGCTGATCGCGCCGGTCGAGATCACCGGCTATGGAGCGGAAACAGCATTCGCGACGCTCACACTCAAGGACGGCCGTACGCTCAAGGCTCCGGTGATCATCGCGGCCGATGGCGCGATGTCGGCGTTGCGCGCCATGGCGGGCATCGAGGTGATCAGCCACGACTACCGGCAGTCGGGCATCGTCACCACCATCGCGCACGAATTGCCGCATGAGGGCATTGCCTTCGAGCATTTCCGTCCGGCAGGGCCCTTCGCCAGCCTGCCGCTGAGCGGCAATCGCTCCTCGCTGGTGTGGACCGAATCGACCGAGGAAGCGGCGCGACTCAAGGCGCTGCCGCTCGATGCGGCCGCTGTCGAAATCGAGGCCGCGATGGGCGCGAACCTCGGCTACGTCACGGTCGAGGAGGGGCTGCAGAGCTTTCCGCTGCGGCTACAATTGGCTAAAGACTTCGTCGCGCCGCGGCTGGCGCTGATCGGCGATGCCGCGCATGTCATTCATCCGTTGGCCGGGCAGGGACTCAATCTTGGTCTGAAGGATGTCGCCGCGCTGGCCGAAACGCTGATCGAGGCGATGCGGCTGGGGCTCGACCACGGTGCCGCCGATGTGCTCGAGCGCTATCAGGCGTGGCGGCGGTTCGATACGTCGCTGATGGCGGCGGTGACCGACAATCTCAACCGGTTGTTCTCTAACGATGTGGCGCCGGTGCGGGCCCTTCGGGATGTCGGGCTCGGCCTCGTCGATCGCATCGCGCCGCTCAAGTCGACATTGATCGGCCGCGCTGCAGGTCTCGATCGCGACGGCCCGAAGCTGTTGCGTGGAGTGCCGCTCTAGAGTTTTCTCTTCTGCTCTGTTCGATCGATCGCAAGAGGGCTCGATCGTCCAACCGTGGAGTTCACACCGTCGGCGGAAAATGGACGCGCATCTCGCCCGGCTCGACGTCGCGGGCCTCGTCGAGGCTGAGCATGGGCACGCCGTCGCGGATCGGGAAAGCGAGATGTGCCGCGACCGAGATCAGTTCCTTGCGGTCGGCGCTCAGCACGAGGCGGGTCTTGGTCAGCGGACACACCAGCATTTCGAGCGTACGCGGATCGATGTCATAGCGGCGCTCGGTGGCGTCGGCCATCGTCGCATTTCCTTTCGCTCTGTCCGACGGGTCTCGAGTGGGACCATTCGCCCAACCGCTGTATTTCCTTGCGCTCTGTCCGACCGGTCCCAAGTCGGTCCGTTCGGCCAATTGTGAGCTAGTTCAAGGGCGCGCTGGCGCCCGAGCCCTTGGCCATCTCGAACTCGGCAAGCGCAATGAGCGTCTCGGCCCGCGTCTCGAGTGACTTGGCCTCAAGCAGGACCTGCTTCTCCTTGGCTCCGTAAGGCGACACCATACAGCAGAAATTGACGAGATCGGCGGTGCCGGTCTTGTTGATCTCGTCCCAGTTGAGATCGAAATTGGCGAACTCGGCGTAGTCCTTCATCATCTTGAGGAACCGCGTGCGATCGACACCGTCTTCGCCGTAGGTGCGTTCGAAATCGAGAGCGTAGCGCTCAGCCGAAATCACCGCCTGGCGGAAGGGCGTCATGACGGTGAGCTCCGAAATCACCTCAAAGCGGCTCAGGCCCTCGAGGATAATGAAATAGCGGCCATCCCCATTCTCTTCCCAATGGGTGAGGCGGCCGATCGTGCCGATCTTCTGGAGCGGCGCTCTACCGCGCGGACTTTCCTCGGCCGGATCTTCCGGCTGGATAATACCGATCATGCGGTTGCCGCGCAGCGCCTCATCGACCATCTCGACATAGCGAGGCTCGAAAATGTTGAGCGGGCGATGCGAGAATGGCAGCAGCAGGGCGCCGCTCAACGGGAACACCGGCAAATTGGCCGGCAGTTCGGCGGGTGAGGTCGGTCGTTTGGTCATCATGAAAACAGCAGCGCCGAGAGCAGGCGCCTCCCTTTGAGGGTCGCCGGATCCTTGGCGCCCCAGGCTTCGAAGAATTCGAGCAGCTTCTTGCGCGCGCCGTCGTCCGTCCAGGTCCGGTCACGCCGCATCAGGGCCACCAACTGCTCCGCCGCATCCTCGCGTTTGCCCTCGGCGTTGAGCGCCAGCGCCAGATCGAAGCGGGCCTGGTGATCGTCGGGGTTCTTGTCGAGGGCGGCCTGCAATTCATCGGTCTCGCTGAGATCGGCGGCCTCGCTCAACAGCTTCAGTTCGGCGGCAAGCGACACGTAGTCGGCCCCCTTTCGGGCGGCCTCGGGGACGGTGTCGAAGACGGCCTGCGCCTGCTCAGGTTCGCCGGCCTTGAGATAGACGCGCGACATGCCGAGGATTGCGTCGGTGTTGTCGGGCTGTTGCTGCAGCACCTTGCCGAAGACTTGCGCGGCGGTATTGAGGTCGCCGACTGCGAGCGCCTCCGTGGCGGTCACCATGGCGTTCTTGATCTCTTCCTCGATCGAGCCGGCCTGGGCGACACCCGGCGGGGCAGCGGCAATCACTTTTTCGGCAAATTTGCGCACTTCGCTTTCGGGGATGTTGCCGAGAAAGGCATCAACCGGGCGGCCGCCCGCAAAGGCGAACACGGCCGGGATCGACTGCACGCCGAGCTGGCCGGCGATCTGGGGGTTCTCGTCGATGTTGATCTTCACCAGCCGGATCTTGCCGGCTTTCTCGTTGACCACTTTTTCGATGTTGGGCGAGAGCGAGCGGCAGGGGCCGCACCAAGGAGCCCAGAAGTCGACCAGCACCGGGGCCTCAAGCGAGGCGTCGATCACGTCAGCCTTGAAGGCGCGATCGGTCGAGTCCTTGATGAGCGCGACGGGCGGGGTGGCGGCGGGGGCAGGGCTCAGATTGGCGTTCACGAAAGGCACTCTCTTTCAGGGGTCTTTACCCTTTTCGCACGCAGCCCCGGTACAGCGCCAGCGGCGTCCGGGACAGGCGGGAATTAGGGTTGCAAAGGTGATATTGATTGGGCATATAGGCCGCGCATCGCGCCCTGCCAAGAGACCGGCAGCGCGTGGAGCTTGGAGTGCGGGTGTAGCTCAGGGGTAGAGCATAACCTTGCCAAGGTTAGGGTCGAGGGTTCGAATCCCTTCGCCCGCTCCAAAACTCAGATGGCGGAAAACGCTGGACGACAAGGGCCTGAGGGCCCTTTTTGTTTGTCTTGCGCGCAACTCTAAGGCACCCGCGCGGTTGAGTCTCAAAAGGGAGACCAGCAATGCCGGCAGATCAAAAGCCCACGAAAATCGTCGACCGCACCGGTTCCGTCGAAAGGATGGAGGGCCTCGACCCCGATGATCCCCACCCAGCAGAAGAAGGCGATCCGTACAATACGAGGGGCCCCGGGGGTGTCGTCAGGGGTCCAACGCCCGATATCGGCCCCAATCCGGCAAAACACAACGGCACCGCTCCGCCGCGGCCGGACAATGTCGAAAACGACCCAAAGCGCTGAACGCGGCGGCCGTCACAGCCGGCCGAGCGCCGCCTCCGATTGCGCATCGAAAACGTAAAGCGCCCCGGCCAGAGCATTTGCCGTGACCTCACTGCCCACCTTGGGCAGGAGCTTGCCGGGCGCCGTGGCGATGATCTCGGCGCCGGCGACGACGAGGTGAACCAGCGTTTCCGACCCCAGCGGCTCGACGGCCGCCACCGTACCGGACACCACAAGTCCGGAACCGGCCGTGGCGCCGACGATCAGATCGTGCGGACGGATCCCGATCTGGATGGCGCCGTTTGCCAGCGACGCCGCATCGATGCCGTTGACCACCGCGCCATCGAGGGCAAGCCGCCCTGCATCGATATGACCGGGCAACAAATTCATCGACGGACTGCCGATAAACCGCGCCGTAAAGATATCGGCCGGGCTTTCATAAAGCTCTGTGGGCGTGCCGACCTGCAGGATGTGCCCATCGCGCATGACGACGATCTTATCTGCCATGGTCATGGCTTCGATCTGGTCATGGGTGACATAGACGATCGTCGTGCCGAGGCGTTGGTGCAGGCGCTTTATCTCGATGCGCATCTGCGCGCGCAATTGCGCGTCGAGGTTGGAGAGAGGTTCGTCGAACAGAAATGCCACCGGATCGCGCACCATGGCCCGGCCGATGGCGACGCGCTGGCGTTGCCCGCCGGACAACTCGGACGGGCGCCGGTCCAGCAGTTCGTCGAGACCAAGTATGCTGGCGGCCTGCGCGACGCGCTGCTTCTTTTCGGCCGCACTGAGTTTTGCGGTGTAGAGACCGAACCCGATGTTCTTGCCGACGCTCAAATGCGGATAGATGGCGTAATTCTGGAATACCATTGCAATATTGCGCTGCTTGGGAGGCGTGTCGTTGACCACTTCCCCGGCGATGACCACCTCTCCCTCGGAGATGTCCTCAAGACCGGCGATCATGCGCAGCGTCGTGGATTTTCCGCAGCCGGAGGGGCCAACCAGCACGACGAATTCGCCGTCCTTGACCGACAGGTCGATGTCGCGCACCGCGGTGACCTTGCCGTAGCGCTTGACCAGATGCTTGAGCTCAATCGCAGCCATCAGGCGGCCCCTAGCAAGTCTTGGAATTGGCCTTGGAGCTCGCGCAGCGCATTGGCGTCAACTGCGGCGTGGCGGTGTCCGCGCGTTTCGAAATCGGCGTGGGTGCTCCGGTAGCCGGCAATCGCTCGTTCAAGCGGCGCGAGTGCGGGGCCGCCGAAGCGGTCGCGGACGGAAACGAAGTACCGCGGCGAGACGATCTCGGCAAAGCGTGCCGGGTCAATTCTCGACGGGCGCCCCATGGCGGCCTCGAAGGCGGCTGCGAACGGCGCAAAGCCATCCGTCCCCAGATCACCCCCGGTTGCCACGACGGAGCGGGCCACGGTGGCGGCGATTTCATGCGCCTGACGAAATGAAAGATACTCGGTTCGCACCAACGTGTCGGCCAGTTCGGTGATGGTGATGCACGAGCGCCGGATGTTGTCGGCGACGCGCGACGGGTCGATGCGAATCCCGGCAATCAACGCCGTCATCAGGTCGAGGACACGGCCAGCACTGTCGAAGGCTTCGTAGCCAAAGCGCTGGGTTTCGCCCTCGCTGTCGTTCATGTCGGTGAACGGGGTGTTGTGCATGATGTCGAGCACCGCACGCGCGCGGCCAAGCGTCTGGCTGGCAAGGTGACGCAGATGCTCAATCGGCACCGGATTGCGCTTTTGCGGCATGATCGAAGAGATTTGCACGAAGGCGTTGGGCACGTAGATCTGGCCGACTTCGAAGCTCGACCAGAATTGCAGGTCCTGGATCGGCCGTCCCAGATGCAACATCAGCAGTTCGAGCGCACCGAACGTTGAGGTGATGTAGTCAACCGCCGCGATGCAACTATACGAATTTTGCAGCGGCCGCGCGAACCCCAGTAGCTGGCTCATGCGCTCCCGGTCGATGGGGAAGCCGGAGGTGGTGATCGCGGCCGCACCCATCGGGGACAGGTCAACGATCTGGCGCGCGGCGTGGACGCGCTCGATGTCCCGGATCAGCACTTCGATGATGGCCGCGAGGTAATGTCCGAAGGTCGTCGGCTGCGCCGGCTGGCCGTGCGTGTAGGCAACGATCAGCGTTGCCTTGTCGCGCTCGGCCGCCTCGATCAGGCTTGCCAGCAGCGCGTCGAGGCGCAGCAGCAGATGGTCGATTTCGGACTTGAGCGCGATCTTGAAGAGCGTGTGATCAATATCGTTGCGCGACCGCGCGGTGTGGAGCCGACCGCCCAGATCGGGGCCGAGCCGGGTCTTCAGCTCCTTCTCGATGAGAAAGAAATAGTCCTCGACCTCGCCCGTATAGGTCAGCGCGTCGATGTCGATTTCGTCATCGATGTCCAGCAGTGCCCGGGCGATCGAAGCGGCGTTGGCGCGGGTGATGATCCCGGTCTCGGCCAGCATGACCAGATGAGCCTGGTCGATGCGGCGAAACCCGTCGACATGATGGGCCTTGGCGCCGTCGAACAGCGGTCGCAGCACCGTCTCCTTGTAGACCGGGTCGGGGAACACGCTGCGGTCGTGGTCTCGGGGGGTCGTCATCAGCCCTTGAGCCCCGCCAGCATGACGCCGCGAACGATAAAGCGCTGCAACACGAGAAACACTACCAGCGTCGGAATCGTCGCCAGCGCGGCGCCCGTCATGATCATCTCCCATTTGGTGTCCTGTGCATCGGAGAACGATGAGATGCCGACCGGGATCGTGTAAAGCGTGTTGCTGGTGGTGACGATCAGCGGCCAGAAGAAGGCCGTCCAGTTCCCCAGGAAGGTAAAGATGGCGAGCGCCGAAATCGCCGGGGCCACCAGGGGCATGGCGACCTTCCACCAGATGGTGAATTCGTTGAGGCCGTCGATGCGGGCGGCCTCGAGAAAATCGTCGGGCACGGTGAGGAAGAACTGGCGCATCAGGAACGTCCCGAACGCCGTCATCATGCCGGGAAACATGATGCCCCAATAGGTATCCAGCCAACCCAGCTTGCTCGACATCAAATACCACGGGATGACCAGCATCTCGGTCGGAATCATCAATGTCGACAGGATGGCGAGGAAAATGAAGTAGCGCCCGCGGAACTCAAATTTCGCCAGCGTGTAGCCGACGAGACTGTCGAAAAACACATTGGACAGCGTCACGGCCGTGGCGACGAAGAGCGAGTTGAAAAACCAGCGCATGAACGTGCCGTCCGCCAGCACTTTGATATAGTTGTCGAAACTGGGCGCCCGCGGAATGAGCTGCAAATCATAGACCTGCGCCGACGATTTCAGCGACGTCGAAAACATGTAGAGCAGCGGCGTAACCATCACCAGGCCGCCGATGAACAGCAGCGTCCAGGCAATGATCCGACCGGGCCGGATGGCGCGCCAGGAGGCGCTTCGCTGGTGATCGGGACTTGCGGCCGTCATGGCTTCCTCAACACATAAAGCTGCAAGAGCGAGACGACGAGCAGGATGGTAAACAGCACCACCGTCTGCGCTGCGGCGTAGCCCATGTCGTAGGAGGAGAACGCCGTCTGGTAGATCAGCAGCACCAGCGGCTTGGTGGAACTCAACGGGCCGCCAGGATCGTTGTGCGTCATGTTGAAGACCTGGTCGAAGATCCGCAGAAACCCGATCGAGGAAAACACCACCAGAAACACCATGGTGGGTTTCAGCAGCGGCAGGGTGATCTTTCTGAGGATCGCCCACTCACCCAGTCCATCGATCCGCGCTGCCTCGTAATAGGTCGTGGGGATGGCGCGCAGTCCGGCGAGAAAAATGATGATCTGAAAGCCGAGCCCGGCCCAGATGCCGGTGACCATGATCGAGGGCAGCGCCTGCGACGTCGAGCGCAGGAATTGCTGAGCGGGCAGATGCAGGTGCGACAACAGGCCATTGATCACGCCCACCGGAATGGGCTGGTAGAACCAGCGCCACACCCACGCCACGGCGGCGGCAGTAGTCAGAAATGGAATGAAATAGAGCGCGCGGATGAGGCCGTGCATCACTCTGACGCGGTCGAGGTAATAGGCAATGATGAACGACAGCACCAGGCTCGTCGGGGCGCCGATCAGAAGGTAGGCGAAGGTGTTGCCAAACACCTTCCAGAAGATCGGATCGGTGAGCAGCTTTTGGTAGTTTGCGAGGCCGATGAATTTGCCGCCGGTGAGGCCCGCGTCGGTGAGCGACATCCAGAATGCCTGGAGCGTCGGGTAGAACCTGATCCAGCAATAGAACACGATCGGCAGGGCCAGGAACGCCCATGCCCACACCACGCGGCGACCGTGCAGCGTCAGACCAAAACCGGCGCGGCCCTTGCGGGTCGCGCCGGCAGAATTGATGCCAGTGTTGGCGGCCACGGCTACTGCCGCGACTTGTCGATGATCGCCTGTTCGGCGGTCGCCGCCTGGGCCAACGAATCCTTGGGAGCCTGGTTGTCGAGCACGACGCGGTTGACCATGTCGATGGCGCCCTGACGCTGTGCTGCCTCGTCCACAAACACTGTGGTGTGCGCGTAATCGAGGCCCTTGAGGAAGGGCGCGTAAATCGGATCCGCCAAATTGGCGTCGGTCAGCGCGGCCGCTTTGCGGGCCGGTAATTCACCGACCACTTTGAGCCAGATCTGCATCGCCTCGGGCGAGGTAATGTAGGTCAGGAACTTCTCGGCTGCCGCCTTCTTTTCGCCCGTCGAGCCGGCACCGATGCCGTTGGCGAAATAGCTGGCGAAGTTCGAGTGCACGCCCTCGGCATTGGCCGGCAGCTCGGTCACACCCCATTCAAAATCGGTAATCGGTTTGAAGGCGCCGAGACGGAAGGTGCCGTCGATGGTGAAGGCAGCGAGTCCACCTTTGAACGCGGCCTGACCTTCGTCCATGAAGCCGATCGAGCCCACTTTTTCTTTGGTCTGGAGGTCGGTGTACCAGGTCAGGGCCTTTGCGCCAGCGTCGTCATTGTACGCGACGTTGCCCTTGTCGTCATAGGGCGTGCCGCCAAACTGGCGCACGAGGACTTCGCGCCACCACTGGTGGTCCTGGCCGGCAAAATCGAGGGTGAGTCCCTCGGAGGTGATGTTCCCACCGCCGTCAGTCTTGGTTGCCTTCTTGGCGTCGGCGACCAGCTCGTCGAGCGTTTTTGGCGGCTCGGTGATGCCGGCTTCCTTCAGCAGATTCTTGTTATAGAACAGCGCCAGCGACCGCACGGCGGTCGGAAGTCCATAATAGGCACCGTCGCGCTTCACGGCATCGACGATGCCGAAGAAGTCAGACTTGATCGCATCGCTGGGGAAGGCCGCCGAATCGAGCGGCTGCAGCACGCCACCCTTCCTGAACTGGTCGAGCCAACCGTAGTAAAATTGCAGGACGTCGGGACCCTGGCCGGCGGCCTGCGCCGCGATGACCTTGGTCTGGTAGTCGGCATAGGGAAACGTCGTCTGGGTGACCGTGATATCGGGGTTCGCGGCCTCGAAATTCTTGATCAACTGGTCCATCGCCGTGACGCGCGTCTCAAAGACGTATTGCCAGTACTGGATTTCCACCGCCTGTGCGGCGGTCGAAGCGAGCAAACTAATGCCGGCGATCAGGCCGGCGAGCATGAAGCGTTTCCGCACTTGAACCTCCTTGTGGGTCCACCTCCTGGCTTGAGGCGCCGGGCGAGCGGACATTTCCCCTGAATGCAAGGAAAGCCCACGGCTCCCCTCGGCTGCGGTAGCTCAACCGACGCCACCAACCTTGTCAATACAATAATCTACTTGAGTTATTCGGATCGGGAAAATAGCTTCTGGTCAGGAATGCCCATGATCAAATCGCCAAAACCGAACGGGCAGGCCAGTCTTGCCATCGGCAGCAATCCGGGACGCAACCGTAGCCATAATCGGCGTGTGGTCCTCGACATGGTCATGGCCCATGGACCATTGGGACGCGCCGAGATCGCTCGCCGGGCCCAACTGACCGCGCAGGCGGTCACCAACATCGTTGAAGAGTTGGTGGGCGACGGAATGTTGGTTGAGCTTGGTCGCCTGCGCTCGGGACGCGGTCAGCCGCCGTTGCAGTTTGCGGTCAATCCCAATGGCCCGATGACGGCCGGCGTCGAGATCGCCACCGATCACATGGTGACGGTGCTGATCGATTTGTCCGGGCAGATCAGGGCTCAATCGTTCCATCCGATCACCACGAAGGATCCTGGCCATATCCTGCCGCAGATGGATCGGGAGATCAGGAGCATTCGGGCCAGCATCGGTGATGAGCCGGTGCAATTGCTTGGCGTCGGTGTGGTCATGCCGGGGCCGTTCGAAATCGATGGGATGAGTTCGGTTGGTCCGGCGACGCTGCCCGGCTGGACCGGCATGGACGTCAAAGCGCTGGCGAGCAAAGCCATCGGCGAGGCCGTGGAGGTCGAGAACGATGCCACCGCTGCCGCCGTCGGCGAGCGCCTCT
>JBDTLB010000045.1:0-5508 GCA_039934955.1 Devosia sp. | reverse complement strand
GGGTGATGGCGAAGACTTCCGCCTCGGTGCGACGGATGATTTCCGTGCCCAGCGCCTTGGCATCACTGGCCAGCGCCTTGCGTTGCTTCTCTCGGAGCGCATCGGCCGCCTTGTGGGCCGCGTCGATCAGCCGCTTACGCTCGCCCTCTGCATCGTTGGTTGCCTTGGTGAGCAGAGCTGCCCGCTCCTTGTCGAAGGCATCGCTCTTGGCCTGCAGGGCGTCGCGCTCGCTGGCCGCCTGCGTCTTGCTCGCCGTGGCATCGGCAATCGCTCCAGCAATGCGCTTTTCCCGCTTGTCGATGGCATCGAGCACCGGCTGGTACAAGAAGCGTTTCAACAGCCACACTAGAACGAGGAAGTTCAGGATCTGCGCACCGATGGTGAACCAGTCGATGACCATTGGCTACTTCCCTGCCGCCTGTGCGGTTGCGAGCGTCAGAGCGTAGCTCCAGAACGGATTGGCAAAGATCAGGATCATCGACACGACGAAGCAGTAGATCGCTGTAGACTCGATCATCGCCAGGCCCACGAACAGCGTCCGCGTAATGGTAGGGGAGGCGTCGGGTTGTTGTGCCAGCGCGGTCATTGCGGTGGACACAGCCCGGCCTTCCGCGAATGCCGGTCCCATCGTCCCAAACCCAGTGGTGATGCCGGCGACAGCGATTGATACGATAGCGATGAGCCCTAGATAGTCCATAGCTTGTTCCTTTCTTGAGTCGCGAGCCGCTACGCTGCGGTTGACTGTTCGGTTGATGCGGAGGTTTTGGTACTGGTTTTGCGCGTGGCCGCCGCAATATAGACCGCCGCCAGGATACTGAAGATGTAGGCCTGCACCATGCCGGTCAGCAGCCCGAGAGCTGTCATGACGATAGGAAACAAGAGTGGCGTTATACTGATAAGAATGCCGACGATCATCGCACCACTCATCATGTTGCCGAACAAGCGGACCGCGAGCGCCAGCGTCCGGGACACTTCGCTGATGATGTTGAACGGCATCATGATGAATGTCGGCTCGACATAGGATTTGAGATAGCCGCCGACGCCTCGGGCCTCGATGCCATACAGGGGCACGGCGACAAACACGCACAAGGCAAGCGCAATGGTTGTCGACAGCGAGCCGGTCGGCGGCTCGAACATCGGGATGATGCTCGAGAGACTCGATGCGGCAACGAACAGGAACAGCGTGCCCAGAAACGGCAGGTATTTCAGCGGGTGGGCAAGGCCGATGTCGGCGATCTGCTTGTCGATTCCGGTCACGAGGATCTCGAGAAGATTCTGCCAACTCGAGCGTTCTTCCCCATCCGCGAGGTGGCGGGTCACCAGCATGGAACCCAGCACCAGCACAGCCATCAGTATCCAGGTGAATACGATGGTGCCGTTGAGTTCAACGAAGCCACGCTGCCAGAAGATCAGCTGGTCGGGACTAAGGCGCATTGTGCGTCATCTCCGCTGCGGCGTGGACTTTTGGAGCGTCGGCGTTGGGCAGCAGGCGAACCAGGATGAAGCGCGCGATGATGAATCCTGCAAGGCAGAAGAGCATTCGTTGCCACTGACCGCCGCTGACAAAGTAGAAGCCCACGACGACGAGGCCGGTTCGCCCCAGCATGCTGCCCAGAACGAGGAGCGCCGGTTGCTGCGACGTCAGCGCCCGGCGGACGGTCCACCACAGGCCGCCAAAGAACACGGCGCCCAGCGCTACACCAACGAGCACCGACAGGATGGACATCATCACGTCACTCATCGTCATCTGAACGGTCCTCGCCCATTGCCTTGTCTTCCTTCGAGACCCAGCGCCAGGCGTTCCAGCAGCCGAGCATCAACCCGGCAATCAGCAGCGCCAGGGTCCACGAGCGGTTGCCCACGTGCTGACTGTCAATCCACTGACCAAGCACCGCGCCGAGAAGCGTCGGGACCACAACCGACCATCCGATCAGTCCCATCATGCCGAGGCCGAACCAGACGCCAGTGCCGGCGTTGCGCTGTGCCCTCATCCGTCGCTTCGCCTGCCTCTCCACCTGGCTCGCGAAAATGTTCTTCTCAGTGGACGGCTCGTTCGTGGGTTCACTCATGCTGCAGGCTCGCAAGACGATGTAGGAACCCGGCCTCAAGCTTGGCCATGACGGAACGCGCGGTCTGTTCCTCACTGCTGAGCGTGAGGAACTCCCGCTCTACCAGCTCGTGCAATTGTCCAAGATCGGAACCGGCAATGGCCCGACGGACGGAGATCAGGACATCGGGGCCGGTCTTGACCATGACACCCTCGTCGAGGGCAACATAGACCATGCCGTCGGCCGCTGTCTGGTATTCGAGAATGCCCGCTACAAGCGACGCCACGCAATCAAGTCGCTGTGGCAAGAGCCCCATCGAGCCCTCCGACGTCTCGACGACGATACGCGATACCGATGTGGTGTCGGTGAAGACGCGGAAGGGAAGAAGGATCTTAAGGTGCATGGTCCGCTCCCGCGGCATCAGCCCTGGGCCCCGACTTCGCCGGCGACGCGGTCTCTTTGGACTTTGGGTCGGCCGCTGCAGCCGTCGATGGCTTAGTTTTGGCCTTTGCCTCGCCGATGTTGCCGATCATGTAGAGGGCGCTCTCGGGAAAATCCTTGAACTCGTCGGCCAGAATGCGTTCGCAGCCGTCGAGGGCATCGGCAAGCGACACCAGCTTGCCTTTGAGTCCGGTGAACTGCTCGGTGGTGAAAAACGGCTGCGTGAGGAACCGCTCTAGCCGCCGTGCCCGCGCAACGGTCTTCCGATCGTCCGGCGAGAGCTGCTCGAGGCCGAGCATGGCGATGATGTCCTTGAGTGCGGAATATTGCGCCAGAGTGCGGCGGATCTCCTGCGCCAGGCGATAGTGACGCTCGCCGACGATGCCCGGGGTTGCCATCTTTGAACTCGACTGCAGCGGGTCGACCGCCGGGTAGAGACCCTCGGCCGCCCGCTTGCGCGACAGCACGAGCGACGCGGACAGATGCGAAAACGTATGCACAGCCGCCGGGTCGGTAAAATCATCGGCAGGCACATAGACAGCCTGGATCGATGTGATGGCGCCGCTGTCGGTATTGGCGATGCGTTCCTCGAGCCCCGACAACTCCGTGCCCATTGTCGGCTGATAGCCGAGACGCGAGGGCATCTGGCCCATGAGGCCCGAAACCTCCGAGCCCGCCTGGATGAAGCGAAAAATATTGTCGATGAGCAGCAGCACGTCGCGATGCTCGTCGTCGCGAAAATATTCGGCCATTGTGAGGGCCGCATGGCCGATCCGAAAGCGCGCGCCGGGCGGCTCGTTCATCTGGCCGAAGAGCATGACCATCTTGGGCAGGACGCCGGCCTTCTCCATCTCATGGTAGAGATCCTCGCCCTCGCGGGACCGTTCGCCGATACCGCAAAAGATGCTGACGCCGTCGTGATGGCCGATCATGTTGTGAATAATCTCGGTGAGCAGGACGGTCTTGCCCACACCGGCGCCGCCGAACAGGCCCGCTTTGCCGCCGCGTTCAAGCGGCGCCAGCACATCGATCGCCTTGATGCCGGTTTCAAACACTTCGGACTTGGTCGACCGCCGCACTAAGGAGGGCGGGGCGTTGTGAACCGAGCGCCACTCGACCTTTTTCGGCGGCGGCTTGCGATCGATCGCATTACCGAGCACGTCGAACATTCGGGACAAAACGGCCCGACCGACAGGCGCCTTCAGCGGTCCACCTGTGTCGGTTACAACCATTCCGCGAGCCAGCCCCTGGGTCGGCGTCAGAGCAATGCCGCGGACGTGGTGGGCGTCGCGCTGCGCCAGAACCTCGACAACGACGGGCTGGGCCGCGTCGATGTGAAGGACCGAATAGATCGGCGGCAAATTGTCCTCGAAGCGAACGTCGACGACGCTTCCGCGAACTCCGGCGATCACGCCGGTTTTGGGCGCGGTTGCCGGCTTCCTTGTGTCGGCGGTTGCCTTTGGCCGACGTTCAGTCACGATAGTGAGCTTCCTGGGTGCCCGCCTCGATGAGCGTGCCCGCTGTTCCAGCCAGCATCGCCATCGCGTCCTCGAGTCGACCGATGGCGGCAGACTTTCCGGCGTGTGACGCAAAGCGCGTTGCCGCCTCAACCTTGGGGCGCATCGAACCGGCAGCGAATTGATCCGCCGAAAACGCTTGAGCTCCGACACGAGCGATCTGGCGGGCGCGTGGCGTGCCGAAATCGCGATAGACGGCATCGACATCGGTGAGCAGCAGCAGCATATCGGCGTCAATCTGTTGCGCGAGCAACGCGCTGGCGCGGTCCTTGTCGATGACCGCCTCGATCCCGACCAGGCTGCCATCCCGGCGGGCGACCACCGGAATGCCGCCACCGCCCGTACAGACGACCACCACGTTGCGTTCAATCAGTAGTGAGATGACCTTGATCTCGAGAATTTCCAACGGTTCCGGCGAGGCGACGACGCGCCGCCATTTGTCGCCGTCGAGCTTGACCGTCCAGCCTCGTTCGGCCTGGAGCCGGCGCGCGGAGGCCTCCTCATAGACAGGACCGATAGGCTTGCTGGGGTGCTGAAAGGCGGGATCGGCAGGATCAACTCGGACTTGCGTCAGCAGGGTTGCAATCGAAACTCGGTCCCTGAGCAGATTGCGGAGTTCCTGCTCGATCAGATAGCCGATCATCCCTTCGCTTTCCGCTCCGAGGATATCGAGCGGGTAGGCACCGTCCTTCGGGCCGGCTGCTGCCTGTAGGGCGATCAGCCCGACCTGTGGGCCGTTACCGTGGGTGACCACGATCTGGTGGCCGGCGTCGATCAACGCCGCGAGCGAAGTCGCAGCGCGGGCGACATTGGCGCGCTGGGTTTCCGCCGTCATCGGTTCACCGCGCTTGAGCAGCGCATTTCCACCGAGGGCGACGACCAGGCGCATCACGTTCAGCTTCCGATGGTGGCGACGAGGATCGCCTTGATCGAATGCATGCGGTTCTCGGCCTGATCGAACACGATCGACGCCGAGGACTCGAACACCGCGTCGGTGACCTCCATGCAGTCGATTCCGAAGCGCTTCAGAATATCAGCGCCTACACTCGTTTCCGCATTATGGAAAGCCGGCAGGCAATGCATGAACTTGACATACGAGTTACCGGTCGCGGCCATCACCGCGCTGGTGACGCGGTAGGGCGTAAGCTGCTCGATGCGCTTGCCCCATTCGGCCTCATCCTCGCCCATGGACAACCAGACATCGGTGTAGATGAAGTCGGCGCCCTTGACGGCGTCGTTCACATTCTCGGTGACGGTCAGCTTTGCGCCAGTGTTTTTGGCGAGGTCGTTGAAGTGGTCCATGAAACCTGCTTCGGGCCAGAGGCCGCGCGGCGAGGCAATGCGGATGTCCATACCGACCTTGGCCGCGCCGATGGCGAGCGACAGGGCCACATTATCCCGGCCGTCACCGAGAAATGTCAGCACGAGATCCGAGAGATGCTTGTGCGTGAATTCCCGCATGGTCATGAAGTCGGCGAGAATCTGCGTGGGGTGCGACTGGT
>JBDTLB010000044.1:0-41375 GCA_039934955.1 Devosia sp. | reverse complement strand
TTGACGGCGCGAACATTGAAATGCTCGACGCGGTTGGCAAGGAAAACATGGTGATCTTCGGCCTTACCGCCGAAGAGGTCATGCAAAAGCGGACGCGCATGGACGTGCCGCGCAGCGCCATCGATGCGTCGCCGCCGCTGCGCGAAGCGTTGGAGATGATCTCGACGGGCGTGTTCTCCCCCGATGATCCGAACCGCTACCGCGATCTGATCGGCGGTCTCTACGACCATGACTGGTTTATGGTCGCTCGCGACTTCGACGCTTATTACGCGGCGCAGCGGCAGGTCGATGGGCTCTGGCAAAACCAGCGCAAATGGAATTCGATGGCGATCCGAAACACTGCCCATATGGGCTGGTTCTCCTCCGACCGGACCATTCGGCAGTACGCCGAAGAGATCTGGGGCGTACAGGTCAGTCAGGCGTAGAGGCGTAGACGTTGGTCGAAAATTGGCAAGCCCATCAGGATGAGGTCGACCAGATCGTTACGGGTCAGTATGCGAACCCGTTTGCGATCCTCGGTCTGCAGCAGCCAAATGGTATCTGGGTGGCGCGGACCTTCATCCCGCACGCCAAAACCGTTTCGGTGTTCACCCGCGACGGCAAGCCGCTTGGCGAGCTGACGCGCCGCCACGAAGACGGCTTCTTTGAAGGCAAGGTCAGCATCGAGCAGCGGCAGCCGATCCGCTACCACGCCACCAATGAGGGCGGCGAGTGGGACGTCTTTGATCCCTACAGCTTCGGCCCCGTGCTTGGGCCGCTCGACGACTATTACATCAACGAAGGCACGCATCTGCGGCTGTTCGACAAGCTCGGCGCACATGCGATCGAGTTCGAGGGTGTGCCGGGCGTACACTTTGCCGTCTGGGCGCCGAACGCCCATCGTGTCTCGGTGGTGGGGACGTTCAACGAATGGGATGGCCGGCGCCATCCGATGCGCAATCGCTTCGAGACCGGCGTGTGGGAAGTGTTCATCCCGACGATCGGGCCGGGGACGGTCTACAAATTCGAGATCGTCGGGCAGGACGGCAAGCTCTTGCCGCTCAAGGCCGACCCCTATGCGCGGCAGTCCGAATTCCGTCCGAAGACAGCCTCCGTCGTCGCCGACCCGACGCCGTTCGACTGGACCGACCAGAAATACATAGAACAGCGCTCCAAAAAGGATTGGCGGCGGACGCCGATCTCGATCTACGAGGTACATCTCGGCTCATGGCGCAAACGCCCCGACGGCAATTTCATGAGCTACGACCAGTTCGCCGAGCAGCTCATCCCCTACGCTAAGGATATGGGTTTCACCCATCTCGAACTGCTCCCCATCTCAGAGCATCCGTTCGATCCGAGTTGGGGCTATCAGCCGACCGGGCTCTATTCACCCACCGCGCGGTTCGGCGATCCGGCCGGATTGAAGCGCTTCATCGATGCCGCTCACAAGGCCGGCCTCGGCATCCTCCTCGATTGGGTGCCAGCGCATTTCCCGACCGACGAGCATGGGCTCGCGCATTTCGACGGCACATCGCTTTATGAGCATGCCGATCCGCGGCAGGGCTACCATCCGGACTGGAACACCGCGATCTACAATTTCGGACGCAAGGAGGTCTCGGCCTTCCTCGTCAACAATGCGCTCTACTGGTTCGAGGAGTTCCACGTCGATGGGCTGCGTGTCGATGCGGTCGCTTCGATGCTCTATCTCGATTACTCGCGGCAGCCGGGGCAGTGGGTGCCGAACCAGTTTGGCGGAAACCACAATTTAGAAGCAGTGGAGTTCCTGAAGCGCGTCAACGAGGAGGTCTATCGCCTGCATCCGGGCGCCCTGATGATCGCCGAAGAGTCGACCGCGTGGAGCGGCGTTTCGGCGCCGGTGTTCAGCGGCGGGCTTGGCTTTGGTTTCAAATGGAACATGGGGTTCATGAACGACACCCTGCGCTACATGGCCCGCAATCCTATCCATCGCCGCTATCACCACAACGACATGACCTTTGCGGCGCTCTATGCGTTCGGCGAGAACTATGTGCTGCCGCTCAGCCACGACGAAGTGGTGCATGGCAAGGGCTCGCTGATCAGCAAGATGAGCGGCGACGATTGGCAGCAATTTGCGGCGCTGCGGGCCTACTACACTTTCATGTGGGGCTGGCCAGGCAAGAAGCTGCTGTTCATGGGCCAGGAGTTCGCGCAGCGCGAAGAGTGGAACGAGGCCAAGGGGCTAGACTGGTGGCTGCTCGACGCCGGCATGCACGAGGGCGTGCGCCGGCTGGTGATGGACCTCAACTCCGCGTATCGCGACGAGGCTGCCCTGCACGGTCGCGACAACGAGCCCGACGGTTTCGAATGGCTGATCGGCAATGACCAGACCAATTCGGTGTTCGCCTGGAGCCGCAAGTCAAACGGCGCGAGCCCGATCGTCGTCATCGCTAACCTGACGCCGGTGCCGCGCGACAATTATCGCGTGCCCATGCCCAAGGTCGGGCAATGGAGTGAGCGCATCAACAGCGACGCCGGGTGGTACGGCGGTAGCAATTCGGGCAACCAGGGAAAAGTGGTTGCGCGAGCGATTGAGGGGAATGGCTGGATGCCGGCATATGCGGATCTCTACATTCCGCCGCTGGCAAGTTTGATCTTAAAATACGACCCGGATTGATCTGGGCGCGAGGAGGGAGCATGGCCGATTATCGAACACCATCGCCGCTGGCACGCGAGGCGATGGCTTATGTGCTCGCGGGAGGACGCGGGACACGACTTTACGATCTCACCGATCGTCGGGCCAAGCCCGCCGTTTATTTTGGCGGCAAGTCGCGCATCATCGATTTCGCGCTGAGCAACGCGTTGAACTCGGGCATCCGCCGCATTTCGGTGGCGACGCAATATCAGGCACACAGTTTGATCCGGCATTTGCAGCGCGGCTGGAACTTCCTCCGCACCGAGCGAAACGAAAGTTTTGACGTGCTGCCGGCGAGCCAGCGTGTCAGCGAGACGCAATGGTACGAAGGCACCGCCGATGCCGTCTATCAGAACATGGACATCATTGAAGATTATGGTCCGCGCTACATCGTGCTGCTGGCGGGCGACCACATCTACAAGATGGACTACGAGATCATGCTGCGCCAGCATGTGGACACCGGTGCCGATGTCACCATCGGCTGCCTCGAGGTGCCACGCATGGAGGCGACAGGCTTCGGCGTGATGCATGTCGACGGGCGCGACCGCGTCATCGATTTCGTCGAGAAGCCGAAGGATCCGCCGGGCATTCCGGACAATCCGGATTTTGCGCTCGCCTCGATGGGCATCTACGTGTTCGAGACACGCTTCCTCATGGAGCAACTCCGTCGCGACGCCGCGACTGAGGGGTCGAACCGCGATTTCGGCAAGGACATCATCCCCTACATCGTCAAGAATGGCTCGGCCTGGGCGCATCGCTTTCCGCGGTCCTGCGTCCGCTCGCCGAACGAAGAGGTTGCCTACTGGCGCGACGTCGGCACGATCGACGCCTATTGGAAGGCCAATATCGACCTTTGCGACGTCAATCCGCAGCTCGATCTCTACGATCGCGACTGGCCGATCTGGACCTTCGCGGAGATCACCCCGCCCGCCAAGTTCGTCCACGATTTTGACGGCCGGCGCGGCACCGCGGTCAACTCGCTGATCTCGGGCGATTGTATCATTTCGGGTGGTGCACTCGACCGAACGCTGCTGTCGACTGGTTCTCGCGTGCACTCCTACTCGGAACTGCACGAGGCCGTGGTGCTGCCGTATTGCACGGTCGGCCGTGGGGCGCGGCTGCGCAAGGTGGTGATCGATCGCGGCGTAAATATCCCCGAGGGGCTGGTTGTCGGCGAGGATCCGGAGTTTGACAAACGCTGGTTCCGTCGCACCGAAGACGGTGTGACGCTGGTCACGCAGCCGATGATCGATAAGTACTTGGCGGGTAAATGATCGAAGTTCTGTCCGTCGCGTCGGAAGCCTACCCGTTGGTCAAGACGGGTGGGCTGGCAGACGTCACCGGTGCTCTGCCTGCAGCGTTGGCCGGCCATGGCGTAAGGATGCGTACGCTGCTGCCGGGCTATCCGGCGGTGCTGGCGGCGATCGAGAACGGCCGGGTGCTCGCAGAGTTTCCCGATTTTTTCGGTGGTTTTGGCCAATTGGTCGCCGGTCATGCCGGCGGGCTCGACATCATCGCGATAAATGCGGCGCACCTCTATGACCGGCCTGGTAACCCCTATGTCGGCCCCGACAAACAGGACTGGCCGGACAATGCGATGCGTTTCGCGGCCCTGGGCTACGCCGCCTACGAACTCGCGAACGGCGCGGCGAACGATGGCTACGTGCCAGACATTCTCCATTGCCACGACTGGCAGGCGGCGATGGCGCCGGCCTATGTGGCGTTCAACGCGCCGACGCGGGTCAAGACTATCGTCACGGTCCACAACATCGCTTTTCAGGGCCGCTTCGACTGGACCATCTTCAACGATCTCCGCATCGACTATCGCGCCGCCCAGGAAGGCGCGATCGAATATTTCGGCGGCATTGGCTTCCTCAAGGCCGGCTTGCAGACCGCAGACGCACTGACCACCGTCAGCCCCACTTATGCGCTCGAGATCAAGGGGCCAGCCTATGGCATGGGCCTCGAAGGGCTGCTGCAGACGCGGGCCAACGTGCTCACCGGCATCCTCAACGGCATCGACGACCATGCCTGGGACCCGCAGGTTGATACGGCACTGCATACCCGCTTCGGCCACAACAGCACCGAACTGCGCGCCGGCAACAAGCGTGCGCTAGAGATGCGTTTCAACATCGACGACGCGCCGGGGCCGCTGTTCTCGGTGGTGAGCCGGCTGACCTGGCAGAAGGGTCTTGATATGCTGGTGGAGGTTGCCGACGACCTCGTGGCGGCCGGCGGCAAGCTGATCATCCTCGGTGCAGGCGACGCCGATATCGAGAACGGCCTCGCCGGTGCTGCGATGCGCCATCCGGGTAAGGTCGGGTTCGTGCGCGCCTATGACGAGGCGCTGAGCCATCTGGTGCAAGGCGGCGCCGACGTCATGCTGGTGCCGTCGCGGTTCGAGCCGTGCGGGCTGACACAGCTTTATGGCTTGCGATATGGCTGCGTGCCGCTGGTGAGCCGCGTTGGCGGCCTCGCCGACACTGTGATCGACGCCAACGAAGCGGCGATCGAAGCCGGGGTGATGACCGGAATCGTGTTCGCACCCGCCACCGCCGAGGCGTTTCGCGATGCGATCTATCGCGCCATCCGGCTCTATGGTCGCGAAAAACTGTGGCGCAAAATGCAGCGCCGGGGCATGAAGTCCGACGTCAGCTGGGACCTGAGCGCCGAAAAATACGCCAAGCTCTACAAGAGCTTGTTGGGGGTGAAAGACAATGATTTCGACGACAGTTAGCACCACTCCCTTCGCCGACCAGAAGCCTGGGACGTCCGGCCTGCGCAAGCGGGTGACGGTGTTCGCGCAGCCGCGCTATGCCGAGAACTTCGTGCAATCGGTGATCGACTGCCTCGAGGGCTTCAAGGGCAAGATTTTGGTGATTGGCGGCGATGGTCGCTTTCACAACGATGTCGCCATCCAGACCATCATCCGCATCGCCGCCGCGAACGGCTTCGGCAAGGTGATGGTGGGGCAGGGCGGTATTCTGTCCACCCCCGCCACCTCGCATATCATCCGCCACTACAAGACCTTCGGCGGCTTCATCCTCAGCGCCAGCCACAACCCCGGCGGCCCGGATGGGGATTTCGGCATCAAATACAATATCGGCAATGGTGGTCCGGCGCCTGAAAGTGTCACCGACGCGGTTTTCGAGCGCACCAAGGTGATCGACCGCTATCTGATCAACGATGCGCCGGACATTGACCTCAACACCATCGGCACACAGAAGTCGGGCGACATGAGCGTCGAGGTGATTGATCCCGTCGCCGATTATGCGGCGCTGATGCAGACGTTGTTCGATTTCGCGGCGATCAAGGCGATGGTCACCAATGGCTTCACCATGCGGTTCGATGCCATGCACGCGGTGACCGGGCCATACGCGCACCGCATCTTCGAGGACATGCTCGGCGCCGCCGCCGGCACCGTGGTCAACGGCACGCCGCTACCCGATTTCGGCGGCCACCATCCCGATCCAAATCTGGTCTATGCCAAGGATTTGTACGACCTGCTGATGAGCGATGCCGGCCCCGATTTCGGGGCTGCGTCCGATGGCGACGGTGACCGCAATCTCATCATCGGCAAGAAGCGCTATGTGACGCCGTCAGACTCACTGGCGCTGCTCGCAGCCAATGCGCCGCTGGCGCCGGGCTATGCCAATGGCATTGCCGGTATCGCCCGCTCGATGCCGACCAGCGCCGCGGCCGACCGTGTCGCCGAAAAGCTCGGCGTCGAGATGCACGAGACGCCGACTGGCTGGAAATTCTTCGGCAATCTGCTCGATGCAGGCCGCGTCACCATCTGCGGTGAAGAAAGTGCGGGCACGGGCTCCAACCATGTGCGTGAGAAGGATGGCATCTGGGCGGTGCTCCTGTGGCTCAACATTCTGGCCTCGCGCCAGCAGGGGGTCGACGAGATCGTGCGCGACCATTGGGCGATCTATGGCCGCAACTACTATACCCGGCACGATTATGAGGAGGTCGATGCGACGATCGCCAACAAGCTGATGGACGATCTGCGCGCGCAGCTGCCGACGATCGCCACTTCGACCTATGATAGCCTCAAGGTCGCGTATGCCGACGATTTTTCCTATCAGGATCCGGTCGATGGCTCGGTGAGCGGCAAGCAGGGCATCCGCGTCGGCTTTGCCGACGGCAGCCGGATTGTGGTCCGGCTCAGTGGAACGGGCACCGTGGGCGCGACGTTAAGGCTATACCTCGAAAGGTATGAACCTGCGCATGGACAGCACGATCTCGACACTCAGGCCGCACTCTCCTTCCTCATCTCCCTTGCCGACCGAATTGCCGGAATCCGGCAGCGAACGGGCCGAGACGCCCCCACCGTCATCACCTGAGCCGGGGATTTCGGGCTTGGTCAAAGCACAACTTGTGCCCAATGGCGGCAGTGCCGAAAAGCTTGGCGCCACCGTCACAGCGGATGGCATCAATTTCGCGGTCTATTCCGAGACGGCATCTGCGTTGTTCGTCTCGCTGTATGATGAGGCCGATCGCGAAATCGAGCGTTTCGAGCTCGATGGTCACGACGACAATATTCATCACGGGCTTATTGCAGGCATCGGACCCGGCGTAAAATATGGCCTTCGCGCCGACGGACCATACGATCCCGAACAGGGGCTGCATTTCGATCCCAATAAGCTTTTGGTCGATCCTTACGCGCGTCGGCTAGACCGCGTGTTCGTGCGCTCACCGCGCCTGCGCCTGCCGCGCTCTGATGCAGAGGACACCGCACCTCTGGTGCCCAAAGCGGTCGTGACCTCGCCGCAGGTCAACAAGCGCGTCGGACCGCGCCGTAAGCAGCCGAGCCTGATGTATGAAATCAACGTGCGCGGCTACACCATGCGCCATCCAAGCGTGCAGGGGCCGCTGCGCGGCACGATTGCGGGTCTGACGACGCGCCGCATCATCGACCATCTCAAATTCCTCGGGGTCGATTGTGTCGAGCTGATGCCGATCGCCGCCTACATCGACGACGGGCATCTTCCCGCGCTGGGTCTGACCAATGCCTGGGGCTATAATCCGGTCAGCTATTTTGCCATCGATCCGCGGCTTGCGCCGCGTGGTCCCCAGGAGTTGCGCTTCCTTACTGATCTCTATCGCCGGAACGGCATTTCAGTGATCCTTGACGTCGTCTACAATCACACCGGCGAGGGAGACGCCCTGGGTCCGGTCCTCAGCCTCAAGGGGCTGGACGCCCGCGCTTATTATCGGCACGTCGAGATCGACGGCAAGCAGGTGCTTGTCAATGATGCGGGCACGGGCAACACGCTGCGCTGCGACCATCCCGCGACGCAAAGGCTGGTGATCGACAGCCTCCGCTATTGGGTCGAGGAGACCGGAGTGTCCGGGTTCCGCTTCGATCTTGCGACGATCCTTGGACGCGAGCCCGGTTTTAACCCCGACGCGAAAATGCTGCAGATGATCAAGGCCGATCCGGTTTTGAGCAAGTGCCAACTGGTCGCCGAGCCGTGGGATCCGGGTCCGGGCGGCTATGGTGTGGGCAAGTTCGGCAAGGAATTCCGCGAATGGAACGACACCTATCGCGATGAGATTCGTGAGTTCTGGCGTGGCGAACCAGGCAAGATCGGTGCGTTGGCCGGCAAGGTGTCGGGCTCGTCCGAAATCTACAATTTCGCCGGCCGCAAACCGAGCGCGGGCGTTAACTTTCTTGCCGTGCACGACGGCTTCACGCTCGCCGATCTGGTCTCTTATCAAGACAAGCATAATGAAGCGAATGGCGAGAACAATCGCGACGGCAATTCGAACAACGCCTCGTGGAATTGCGGCGTCGAGGGACCGACTGACGATCTTGCGATAAACGCGGCGCGGCAGCGCGACGTGCGGGCGCTGATCGCGACACTGTTCATGTCACGCGGTATGCCGCTGTTGCAGCAGGGTGACGAGATGGGCCGCACCCAACGTGGCAACAACAACGCCTATGCTCAGGACAACGAGATAACCTGGGTCGACTGGGAGAACGCCGACGGCGCGCTGGTTGATTTCGTTGCGGCGGCGCACCAGTTCCGCAAGGAACATGTGGCGCTGACGCACGATCATTTCCTCGACGGTCGGGGGAAGCACGGCATCCGCGACGTCGTCTGGTGGCATCAGGACGGCCGCGAGATGAATGACGGCGATTGGACCAACCCGGGACAGTCGATGCTCGGGATGCAGCTCAAGACCCTCGATGACGAGGTGGTTGTCTGGTTCAATCGACACGCTGATGGTGCGCGGGCACACCTGCCCGAGGGCGACTGGGTGGTCGGTTTCGCCTCGGACGACAAGGAAGATTTGCCGATCGTCGGCAACATCATCAACTTGCCGCCACGTTCGGTTGTTGCACTGATCCGCGGTCAAGTCCCGTCCGACAAGCCGGTCGAAGTTCCGCCGCAGAACGAGCCCGAACCGCTCAAGGAGCCAAGCGGTGTGCCGCCCGCTGGGCCGCCGGAGCAATCGCCGCCGCCGGTCGAAGCGCCGCCGCCACAGTTCCCGACGGACGTTCCGCCGCAGACGGCTTAGTCCGCTATACGTTCGACGATTTGGAAGCCAAGCCGCCGATAGAGCGACTGGGCTTTGATGTTGTCGATGTCGGTCTTGAGGTCGACAGAGACGGCGCTTCGTGCCGCAAATGCCTGGAGCGCTTGCGACAGCAAAGCGGAGCCGAGCCCGCGATTTCGCCACGCCGCAGCGACTACCAGGTCCTTGACGAACGGCGTGCGCCAGCATTGGCAAAAACCGACTACAGCGCAGCCGCTCATGGCGACCCACACCAGCGCGGAGTCGAACTCACTGTTGCCTGCGAGCGCCGCATACCATGGCTCGAACGGTACGGTAGCATACCCCGCCGGGGCGTAAGCGGCGTCCATGACCGAGCGGCAGTCGGGGGCGATGTCGATGCTGAAATGGGCAAGCACAATTGCCTCGGGAAGAGGCACCGACGCAATCGGCGTCGTTAGGTCACGTCGCATCAGGAAATAGCCGGGCATTATTCGGCGGCAACCGCGGACTGAAGTCCGCCCATCTTTTCGATGAAGCCGATCACCTCATCGAGGCCCTTGCGCCGGAGCATGTCGGTGAAGATGTAAGGCCGTCCCTCGCGCACCCGGATCGTGTCGGTCTCCATCACCTCGAGGCTCGCATTCACGTAAGGCGCGAGGTCGGACTTGTTGATGATCAGCAGGTCCGATTTGGTGATCGCCGGCCCGCCCTTGCGCGGTATCTTCTCGCCCTCGGCGACCGAGATCACATAGAGCGTGATGTCGGCGAGATCGGGCGAGAACGTCGCGCTCAGATTGTCGCCGCCGCTTTCAATCAGCACCACGTCGAGATCGGGAAAGCGCCGGTTGAGGTCGGCGATGGCCGCAAGATTGAGCGACACGTCTTCGCGGATCGCGGTGTGGGGGCAGCCACCAGTCTCTACGCCGACGATGCGGTCCTCACTGATCGCCTGCACACGGTTGAGGATCAGCGCATCCTCGCGCGTGTAGATATCGTTGGTGACCACCGCCATCGAATAGCGGTCGCGCATCGCCTTGAGCAGCATCTCGCAGACCGTTGTCTTGCCCGAGCCGACCGGGCCGCCGATGCCGACGCGCAGAGGGCCATTCATTGCAATCATAGCAACCTCATCAACACGAGGGTCACAAAGCCGACCCCGATCCAGAAGCAGAGCGGAGCATAGTTCCTGCGGTCGAGTGTCGCGAATGGTTCCGTCGGAAAACGGCTGCGCCAGGCCGGTGTGTAGGCCGCGACGCCACGGGCAATGAAGATCAAGGCGAACAGAGCACCGATCAGCGTCAGTCCGATGCCGCCGCTCACCTTGTCGGCCAGCGACAGTGCTACGAGTCCGATGCTCAGGATCAGTAACGAGACGATCAGGCTCAGACCGCGGTTGGGCATCTTGGTGATGCCGGGACGCCCGACAACGGTCTGCGCAAGCAGGGTCTCGTTGCGGATCGGCCAGGTCTTGCCGAGAGCCCACATCAAATGGGCAACCGCCACCATCAGCAGCGGCACAAAGGTCAGCGATGCGACCAGCATGTTCATGAGCGGAAGACTCGCGGTGCGATCGTTTCGTGGCGCATCTGCGCAATGTCGGCGGCATAGGCGATGCCGCCGATATCGTCGAGGCTCGCTGTTGCTGCAGTAGCCGCGAGCGCAGCGATCTCGGATTCGAGACCGGCCATCACCTGCAGCCCCGCGGTCTGGCCCAGCGGCACCAGCCGCACCGCCACTGATATCTGCGAGTGAACCGCCGTGGTGAGGTAACCCAGCAGCAGCGCATCAAGGCCTATGCAGTGTGCTGCGCCGATGGCGCCAACTGCCACCGGGTAGGGGCAAGGCTGCGGCAGACGAGCGAACACATCTGACGGCCAGGCGCGCGCCGCGATGCCGAACGCCTCGCCGGTCAACGCCGTCTCCATCTGCCGCTCAGAGGCAGCAGTCAGTGCGAAAGCCCGATCGGCGACGTCCTGCAATGTGGTAGCGCCCGCTCCACCGCGCCAGGCGTGGGCAAGGATGATCGCATCGGTCTTGAGGCCGCCATGCGCGATGTTACCACCGATCCAATCCTTCAAGTCCGCGGCGACTTTGACCCGGCCATCGGCGATGGCGGTCTCAAGACCCTGCGACCACGCAAAGGTCCCCACCGGAAAGGCGGGGGACAGCCAGGTCAGCAGTCTTTGCAGAGCGGCGGCGTCGGTCATCTCAATGCGGCACGTGGTACGCGCCCTGCATCGGCAGGAACGGTTCGGTGACGTCGCGTACTTCGGCGCCAAGTCCGGCCAGCATGGTTTTAGCGACATGGTCGCGCGGCACAAGAATGCGTTTCTTTTCGATCTGCGCCGCCATATGGCGGTTGCCAATGTGCCAGGCGATCTGCGCCAGGTGCTCAGTGCCGCGCGGTGTGATCTCCAGAAGCGGCTCCGGAGCGGCGATGATTTCAACGACGCGCCCGTCCTCGAGCAGCAGTCCGCCGAAATGTTCGAGCGTCACCGGCTCGACGAAATCGACCAGGATTTCCTCACCCTTGATGGTCAGCACCTTGCGGCGCAGCCGCCGCTGGTCGGAGGGCAGGGTCAACTGGGCAAAGGGTTTGCCTTTGCCGTGATTGGGCGGGAGGGCGGCGGTGGCACGGATCATGGCGGGACTGTAGCGGCTCAAATGTGGGTGTAAAACAAAATCCAGATCCACCAGCCTTGATAAATCAGATGAACGACCACCAGGCCGAGATGGTAGCGGCGGTTGGCGGTCCAGATGCCGATGCCGGCGAGGACCAGCCCGATCGGCACCTGGACCAGATAGCCGATCCCGAGCGTGTCGAAAAATGGTTCACCCTTGATCAGCGTGTCGACGATATCGAGCAGGAAGGTCAGCCCGAAAATGGCGAAGAACCATTGCCGGCGTTTGAGGAAGAAATCCTCGTAGCCGTCATAGTCGTCCATCTTGTCGGGGAACAGCAGCGCCGCCATCAGGAACAGCGTGACCGCGTAGAAGATCAGGAAGGCGAAGATGCCGAACGACCAGTCGGCGATCTCGTAGAGCGCGAACTCCCACCACCAGAACAGCACTAGTTCGACCAGTATCGACAGCGCCCAGAGCAGGTGGATGGCCGACAGCTTGGCGCGATTGGGGTGCTGGATCAGCCCGGCGACGCCCATCAGCAGCCGGGTGATGCCGAGGCCGACCACCATGCCCATGACGATGCGGATATGGGGAAACAATTCGGCTGCCCCTATGCCGGCGGTCACGGCGTGTCGATCTCCGCCAAACAGGTCAGCACCGGGGCGGCGTCCAGGCCTTCGGTGACGTCGCTCAGGGTCGCATCGCTGCCCTTGTCCCACCAAACGTATGAGCCGGACTCGTACTTCGCGCCGGATGCCGAGATGGTGTTGACGAAGATCAGCACTTTGCCCCCGATCGGGATCAACGCGAGAAAGTTGGGCGCCGCATTGAGGTATTGCACGACCATCGGATCATGCCCGTCGCAATCGTATGTGGTTGCCTTGATCTGGGTGTCGCCGCTCACCGTCAGACCGACGCCGATGGTCACGTCGGCGAGCGTGGGCGAGGCGAGGGCGGTGAAGGCCAGAGCCAGTGCGACGGTCATTCGAGAAAAAATGTGCATGGGGTGCATTATGCCCGCCCCGTGCGAAATCGCAAAGCCGGGTCAGGCGGCGCGCCAGCCCATATCCACCGGCAACACGACGCCATTGACGTAACGGGCGGCGTCGGAGGCAAGGAACAGAACCGCTTCGGCGATATCGATGGGCTCCAGCATACCGGGGTTGGCGGCGTGGTAGGTGGCGAGCCGTCCGAGCGCACCCTGGTCGATTTTCGTGGCGTCGATACTCTCCATGATGTGGGTGTTGACGCCGCCAGCGGCGATCGCGTTACAGCGCAGGCCGAGCTTGGCGTACTGGAACGCGGTGCTCTGCGTCAGGCCGATGAGCGCATGCTTGGACGACGTATAGGCTGCGCCGGCCGAGCCGCCGCCGAGCGCCGCCACCGACGCGATGTTGACGATCGCGCCGCCACCCTGCTTCAGCATCAACGGCACGGCTCGCCGCATGGCGAACATGGGGCCATCGAGATTGACCCCGAGCACGCGGCGCCACATGGCGTTGTCCATGTCGGCGACCGACGAGAATAGATCCATCACTCCGGCATTGTTGACGAGGATGTCGATGCGGCCAAACTCGCCGACTGCCTTGTCGACCATGGCAACCGCCTCGGCTTCTTCGGCGACGTTGGCAGTGATGCCCACGATCGCCCCACCGATTTCCTTAACGGCCGCGGCGATTGCGTTTGCATGCCAATCCGCGGCCACGACCTTGGCGCCCTCTGCGACGAACAGTTTCGCGATGGCGAGCCCCATGCCAGTGCCGGCTCCAGTCACAACGGCGACTTTATCTTTGAGGCGCATGGCAAAATCCTGTGGTTCATTTGAACAGGGTTTTGCCGCAGACGCCGGTCGCTGACTTTGATCTAGATCACGTCGAGTTCTGCCTCAGGCGAGGTACACGACCAGGATCGCAGCGGCAGCGGCGACGACGTCCTCGATCAGCCCGGCGGGTAGGTCGCGGCCGAGGAGTTTGGCGAGCCAGGCGCGCGCCGATGCGCCGCCCAAGGTTCCCAGAGCGGCGCCGATGGCGCCCAGGATCAGTCCAGCGATCCAATTGCCTGACGGCCATCCGAGGACAAGCCCGGCCAGCCCACCACTGACGATGCGGGCGCCGAACTGTGGCGGCACTTTGCGGCTGGGCGTGGTGGGAAGCTGATCGCCGACCAATTCGGCGAGGGCCAAGGCGACGAGGATGACCATGGTAATGATATTGCCGACGAACGCGGCCCACGTGCCATTCAGGTCGATCCAGCCGAGATAAGCGCCGATGCTGAGGGCGGCAAGCGGCATGACGGAGCGCAGGCCGGCAGTTATGCCGAGGACCAGAAGCAGAAAATAGATCATCACGCCCTCCCCAATGGACGGGGCATCCTAGAATAGGAAATAGCGCTGGGCCATCGGCAACACAGTTGCAGGCTCGCAGGTCAGCAACTCGCCATCGGCGCGGACTTCATAGGTCTCGGGGTCGACGTCGATCTTGGGCGTTGCAGAATTGTGGATCATCGCCGATTTGCCGATGCCGCCCCGGGTATTGCTGACCGCCACCATCTGCTTGCCGGTGCCGAGCCGCGCATGGAGCCCCGCGTCGATCGCCGCCTGGCTGGTGAACACCACCGACGAATTGGTGCGCAGCTTGCCGAAGCTCGCAAACATTGGCCGGTAGTGCATCGGCTGCGGTGTCGGGATCGACGCGTTGGGGTCGCCCATCGGAGCGGCCGCAATCGAGCCGCCGAGTAGCACCATTTCGGGCTTCACGCCGAAGAAAGCCGGGCTCCACAGCACGAGGTCGGCGCGCTTGCCCACTTCCACTGAGCCGATGTGCTGGCTCATGCCATGCGCGATCGCCGGGTTGATGGTGTATTTGGCGATGTAGCGCTTGACCCGGAAATTGTCGTTGTCGCCGGTCTCGTCCTTCAGCCGGCCGCGCTGCTTCTTCATCTTGTCGGCGGTCTGCCAGCAGCGGATCAGCACCTCGCCGACGCGGCCCATGGCCTGGCTGTCCGACGAAATGATCGAGAATGCCCCCATGTCGTGCAGGATGTCCTCGGCGGCGATGGTCTCCTTGCGGATGCGGCTCTCGGCGAACGCGACGTCTTCCGCGATCTGCGGGCTGAGGTGGTGGCAGACCATCAGCATGTCGAGATGCTCGGCCAGCGTGTTGACCGTGTAGGGCCGGGTCGGATTGGTCGATGAGGGGATGACGTTGGGGAGCGATGCCACCTTGATGATGTCGGGTGCGTGTCCGCCGCCGGCGCCTTCGGTGTGGAACGCGTGGATGGTGCGGCCCTTGAACGCGGCGACGGTGTCCTCGACAAAACCGGACTCGTTGAGCGTGTCGGTGTGGATCATCACCTGTAAATCGTACTGATCGGCGACGCTGAGGCAGTTGTCGATTGCTGCCGGGGTCGTGCCCCAGTCCTCGTGCAGTTTCAACGCCGCCACACCCGAGAGGATCATCTCCTCGAGCGGCTTTGGCTTACTGGCATTGCCCTTGCCGGCGAGCGCCAAATTCATGGTGAAACCATCGAAGCTCTCGATCATCCGCTCGGCGTGCCAGGCGCCAGTGCAGGTCGTTGCGAGCGTGCCGTGCGCCGGTCCGGTGCCGCCGCCCAGCATGGTGGTGACGCCGCTCATCAGCGCTTCGTCGATCTGCTGCGGCGCGATGAAATGGATATGCGCGTCGAAGCCACCGGCGGTCAGGATCTTGCCCTCGCCGGCAATGGCTTCGGTCGATGGCCCGATGATGATGGTGACGCCGGGTTGGGTATCTGGGTTGCCGGCCTTGCCGATGGCGGCGATGCGGCCATCCTTGAGGCCCACATCGGCCTTGTAGATACCGGAATGGTCGACGATCAGCGCGTTGGTGATGACGGTATCGACGGCGCCTTCGGCTCGCGTCGCCTGGCTCTGCCCCATGCCGTCGCGGATGACTTTGCCGCCGCCGAATTTTACCTCTTCGCCATAGATGGTGAAGTCATGTTCTACCTCGATAATGAGATTGGTATCTGCAAGACGCACCTTGTCACCGGTGGTCGGACCGTACATGTCGGCATAGATGGCGCGCGAGATACGAGCGGGCATTGGCGATCCCTCAGGGCCGGGTGGCAGCCGCGGCGTTGTGATTCTCGATGAAGACGATCGCGGCGGTGTCGATGAAATTGTTGAGCAGCTGGTCGCGCTGGCGCGTTGCCGGATCGGGAATGCGGCTGGCCACCAGCGAGATGCCAAGCAAGCGCGCCACATAAGCGGGCTTGGTCCTGCCCTCGCTCTGATAGCCAGCGGCCTGACTGTCGAGAGTCTGGACCAGTTCCTCGAGCGAGGTCGGCCCGATCCTGAGTTTCAGGTCGGTCCAATTGTCGGCCTTTGCCTCTTTGACCAGCCGCGCAGCAAGACTACCGAGCAGCCACATCGTTTCGTTGTCACTGCGACCATTGCGGTCGAGCTCATCGATGACACTATGGAACTGAGTGACGAATTCGCGCTGCTCGCTCATGGTTCAGTGCCGAGCAGAGGCAGGGGGCGTTATGAAAGCCCCGCCGGCGGCGCGGGCGTTCTGTGCACACTCCTCTATATAGCGGTCGAGGAAGTCCACACCCGGTAGCAGTTCGTCCTGGTATTGCCGCCGCGCGATCAGCGAGATGGCCAGCACCTCGAAGACTCGCACGGTGGTGTCGTCGCCCTTGGCGGCAGCGGCTTCACTTTGCTTCTGGAACAGTTGCAACATCGAGTCGTACGTCGGCGCGTCGGCGCGGCTCTTGAGGTCAGCCCAGTTTCGAGCGCCGGCTTCGCGCGCCAGCTTCTCAGAATAAAGTCCGATCAAGCGGCGTAGCTGCTTGTCGCGGCCTTCTCCGCCATTGAGGTCGCTCATCAGCGCCACGAGGCGCTCGCGAAAGATGATGTCGCGTTCGTGCATGCTCAAAGTCTTCCCATAATCTTCTGCTGGAACCCGAACACGGTCCGTGTGCCGCTCAGCGGAACCAGCTTCACTTCGCGGGCCTGGCCGGGCTCGAAGCGGACGGCGGTGCCGGCCGCGATATCGAGCCTCATGCCGCGGGCCTTCTCACGATCGAATCTAAGACCATTGTTGGTCTCGTAGAAATGATAATGCGAGCCAACTTGGATCGGCCGGTCACCTGTGTTGGCGACCTCGATGGTCACTTGCGTTGCGCCCGCATTGAGCTCGATGTCACCTGCTTTAGTGATGATTTCGCCGGGGATCATGCGGTCACCTGATCGGATGGTGGACGGTCACGAGTTTCGTGCCGTCGGGGAAGGTGGCTTCAACCTGAACGTCTGGGATCATCTCGGAGATGCCGTCCATCACCTGCTGGCGGGTGACGACGTGCGCGCCGGCCTCCATCAGATCGGCCACGGAGCGGCCGTCGCGGGCGCCCTCGACCACATAGTCGGTGATCAGCGCGATCGCTTCGGGATGGTTCAATTTCACACCGCGGCCGAGCCGACTGCGCGCCACGATCGCTGCCATCGAGATCAGCAGTTTGTCCTTGTCGCGGGGCGTCAGGTTCATCGGGCGTCCTTAGAGTGTCCACAGCCGCGGGACGCTGCCCGCCGCCGACAAAAGAGCGATAATGGGTGAAAGCGAGCGGCGCAAGGCGATGCCGCTTGAGGCCAGCAGTCGCACCGTCAGCCGCTCGCCGATGACGCTGGCGCCGCCTGTCGCGGGCAGTAGCGCCCGAACGGCGTCGAGCCGGCGCTCCGCATCAGGCGCGATGTGCAGCACGGTGGCAAAGGCGAGGGCGCCCGCCAGCAGCGAACTGCCGTTGCGCTCGCGTGGATCGGCCGACAGGACCGTGGCTTCGGCGTGGATCAGCCGGCCATTGCGGCGGATACGCCAATTGTCGCGCAGGCGAGCCGTGTGAGCCCCTTCGCCCATCGCCTCGCGGCCGAGCAGCACCGCCTCGACCGCCGTCAGCGTGGCGTTGTCACCGAGCTCGACGTCGAGCCGCCGGTCGAGCCGGCTATGCTCGAACAGGATCGTCTCCTGCGGCAGCCAGTCGATATGGGCACCTTGGCCCGCGACCAGCGTGTTCTCGACCACCGCGTCGGTGCCAAGCGAGCGATAGACGCGCTCGCAGGCCGGCGTCGTCAGCACCAGTTTCGCGCCGGCATTGGCGGTTGCCGACCAGCGAACTTGGTCACCACCGGTCAGACCACCGGCAGTGTTCATCAACACCGCCTGCAAGGCGTCGGAATGGGTATGCGGGAGCCGGATCTTGGCGCAGCCCTCCTGATAGAGCCGCTCGATTTCGGTCTGGCCGTTGCGCACTGTGGCGATAACGCGACCTTCGCCCCGCGCCCGCTGCATATTGGCAAGCGGCCCGACCGGCGCAACGGCAAGGGCCCTCACCATCACACCATCAAATGGCGCCGGACCTCGGGCATATCGAGGTCGCTGGCCGGGCCGGCATGCATAATTTCACCGCGATCCATGATGTAGATGTCGTCGGCGATTTCCCGGCAAAAGTCCAGATATTGCTCGACCAGGAGGATGGTCATGCCCTTCTCGTCGCGTAGGAACTGCAGCGCACCGCCGATATCCTTGATGATCGAGGGCTGGATGCCCTCGGTGGGCTCGTCCAGCACCAGGACCTTGGGCCGGGTGACCAGCGCACGCCCGATTGCGAGCTGCTGCTGCTGGCCACCCGAGAGGTCCCCGCCGCGCCGGCCCAACATGGATTTTAGCACGGGGAAGAGCGCGAAGATGTAGTCCGGAATGTTCTTGTCTCCGGCCTTGAGCCCGGCGTAACCGGTCTCAAGGTTTTCCTTGACCGTCAGCAGCGGGAAAATCTCGCGGCCCTGCGGCACGTAGCCGAGGCCGAGCCGGGCGCGCTTGTAGGGCGGGGCCTTCTTCAGCACGTCGTTGTCGAAGACTATTTCGCCCGACGACACGTTGTTGATGCCGGTGACGGCGCGCAGCGTCGAGCTCTTGCCGACGCCGTTGCGTCCGAGCACCGCAGTGATCCGCCCCGCCTTGCATTCTATGGTGACGTCGTAGAGCGCCTGTGCGGCGCCGTAGTACAGATCTGCGGACTTGATCGAGAGGGTTGAGCTCATCGTCCCAGATACCTTTCGATCACCACCGGATTGGCGCTCACCTGATCGAGGGTGCCTTCGGCCAGAACTGAGCCTTCGGCAAGGCAGCTCACCCGAGTGCCCAGTTCGCGAACAAAACTCATGTCGTGCTCAACCACCACCACGGAGCGCGTCTTGGCGATCTCCTTGAGCAGCTTTGCTGTCTCCACCGTTTCGCTGTCAGTCATGCCGGCCACCGGCTCATCGACCAACAGCAGTTTTGGGTCCTGGGCCAGCAGCATGCCGATCTCAAGCCGTTGCTTCTGCCCATGGCTCAGACCGGCGGCAAGGTCGCCCTTGCGAGCACTGAGCCGGATCGTGTCGAGGATCTCGTTGATGCGGGCGATGTCCTCATTGGCAGCGACGTAACCGAGCGTCGCGAAGACGCCGCGCGGCTTCTTCAGCGCCATTTCGAGATTGTCCCAGACCGTGTGACTCTCGAACACGGTCGGCTTCTGAAACTTCCGGCCGATGCCAAGATTGGCGATCGCGGCTTCGTCAAGCTTGGTGAGGTCGATCTTGCCATCAAAGAACACTTCGCCGTCGTCGGGGCGGGTCTTGCCGGTGATGATGTCCATCATGGTGGTCTTGCCGGCACCGTTCGGCCCAATGATCGCCAGCATCTCGTTGGGATGGACGATGATCGACAGATTGTTCAGCGCGCGGAAGCCGTCGAAGCTGACGCTCACGCCGTTGAGGTAGAGCATCGTTTTGAACTTGTCGGTAGCTTCGCTCATCGACTACTCCGCTGGCTCAGGGGTGGCACCGGCGATCAGCGGCGTGTCGATGGCGCCGCTTTCCTTGGGCGTCTCACTATCGTCGCGCGGCGGGGCCTTGCGCCTGAACAGATCGCGAATGGTGCCGACGATGCCCTTGGGCAGGAACAGCGTCACGAGGATAAACAGGCCGCCCAGCGCGTAAAGCCAATAGTCAGGCCACAGGCCGGTGAAGAGTGACTTTCCGGCATTGACCAGGAGGCCGCCGATAATTGGTCCGACAATGGTGCCGCGGCCGCCCACGGCGGTCCAGATCACCACTTCGATCGAGTTCGCCGGGGAGAATTCGCCGGGATTGATGATGCCGACCTGCGGCACGTAGAGGGCGCCCGCGACCCCAGCGATGATCGCTGAGACCACGAAGGTGAAGAGCTTCACATTGTCGACACGGTAGCCGAGGAAGCGCGTGCGGCTCTCTGCGTCGCGGACAGCAACCATCACCTTGCCGAGCTTGGAGTTGACGATGGCCGAGCAGACGAACACCGCCATCGACAAGGCGATTGCGGTCGCGGCGAACAGCGCTGCGCGTGTCGTCCCCGCCTGGATGTTGAAGCCCACGATGTCCTTGAAGTCGGTGAGGCCGTTATTGCCGCCGAAGCCGAGGTCGTTGCGGAAAAAGGCGAGCAACAGCGCGTAGGTCATCGCCTGCGTGATGATCGACAGGTAGACGCCGGTGACGCGGGACCTGAAGGCGAGGAAGCCGAAGATGAAAGCGAGGGTGGCGGGAACCAGCACCACCATCAGCGCGGCGAACCAGAAATTGTCGAAGCCGTTCCAGAACCAGGGCAGTTCCTTGTAGTTGAGGAACACCATGAAGTCGGGAACGATCGGGTTACCGTAGATGCCGCGGGTGCCGATCTGGCGCATCAGATACATGCCCATGGCATAGCCGCCGAGCGCGAAGAATGCCGCATGGCCGAGCGAGAGAATGCCGCAATAGCCCCAGACCAGATCGAGGGCCAGCGCCAGCATGGCGTAAGTCAGATACTTGCCCCACAGCGGCACATTGTTGTCGACGACATGCAGCGGGTTGTCGGCCGGCAGCACGAGGTTGGCGAAGGGGATAGCGAGCGCCACCAGCAGGAGGATGGAGACCACCCAGATGGCCCGGCGATCAAGCGCGCGGAAGATGAGCTGTGTGATCAATGTTCGATCGCCCGGCCCTTGAGGGCGAACAGACCGCGTGGCCGGCGCTGGATGAACAGGATGATCATGACCAGAATGATGATCTTGCCGAGCACCGCTCCGATATAGGGTTCGAGGAATTTGTTGGTCATGCCGATCGACAGCGCACCGATCAACGTTCCCCACAGATTGCCCACACCGCCGAACACCACGACCATGAAGCTGTCGATGATGTAGCCTTGGCCCAGATTGGGCGAGACGTTATCGATCTGGGTCAGCGCGACCCCTGCAAGGCCGGCGACGCCCGAGCCTAGTCCGAATGTCATGGCGTCGACGAACGGGGTTCTGATGCCCATCGCGGAAGCCATGCGGCGGTTCTGGGTGACGGCCCGCATCTGCAGGCCCAGCGGTGTGCGGTTGAGCATCAGCTGCAGCGCCGTAAAGACGACGATCGCGAAGACCACGATCCACAGACGGTTCCAGGTGATGTCGAGACCGCCCAGGGAGAACTGGCCGGTCATCCATGTGGGTATCTGCACCGGCCGGTTGTTGGCGCCGAAGATAGAGCGCACCGCCTGCTGCAGGATCAGCGATATGCCCCAGGTGGCGAGTAGCGTTTCGAGCGGCCGTCCATACAGCCAGCGAATGATGCCTCGCTCGATGCCGACGCCGACGAGTCCGGCGAACAGGAAGGCGGCAGGAATTGAGATCACCAGCGACCATTCGATCAGGCCGGGAGCCCACGCGTTGATCGCCAGTTGCACGACGTATGTGACATAGGCGCCCAGCATCACCATCTCGCCATGCGCCATGTTGATGACGCCCATCACGCCGAAAGTGATGGCAAGGCCGATGGCGGCGAGCAGCAGCACCGAGCCGAGCGACAGGCCGTAAACGAGGTTCTGCGCCACGCCCCACAATTGCAGTGAGCGCTCGATCGTATCGATGCCGGCCTGCACGTCGGGCTTCAGTCCATCGGGGACGGTCGGCAGTGCTGCCGTCAACACCGTGAAGGCATCGCGGTCGCCATGCGAAGCAACGGTCTGGATGGCGGCTCGTTTTTCCTCGAGGGCGGCGTCGGTCTTGAGGATGATGACCGCCTCGGCCAGTTCCATGACGCGCTTGATCTCGGGATCGACCTCATTGGCGAGGGCGCCCTTCAGCAATTCGAGCGTCGTTGGATCGGCGGTCTTTAGGATCGATTGGGCGGCCGACAGGCGCACCTTGCGGTCAGTGGAGAGCAGTGTCATCTGCCCGATCGCGGTCTTGATCTTGCCGCGCAGGCCGTTGTTGACCTTGATCTTGTCGATCTCGCTGGTCGTGACCGTGCCGAGGTCGGTGCCGTCGAGCGGGTCGGTGAGGGAGAGGCGGCCCGCGGCTTTCGCACCGAACACGACTTTGGCGTCGGCCTTGCGGCTGTAGAGGGTGCCGTCGCCGAGCGCCTTGAGGATCGGCACGACGCGCTGGTCGCCGGTCGCGACGAGGGCGTTCATCGCCACCTCACGTTCCGGGAAGCCGCCCTGGCCGAGCGCGCTCACCAGCGTCGCGATATCCTGGGTCTGGGCAATGGCGGGGGCTGCGAGAAACAGAGCAGCGGTCAGGAAAGCGATCAGTCGAAGAAGACGGGTGGCCATCGTGCTCGCTCTGAGAAGTGTTGGGCGAGGGCGGGTGAACCGCCCTCGCTGAGATCGAGAAGCTGCTTACGGCGCCGGAGCGGTCGTGCAGGTCTTGGTTGCGGTGTCGAAATGGCCGCAGCCGGTCATCGGATCGGTCCAGTCGGCTTCGATCCCTTTGTCTTCCGGCAGCACGTCCGACCAAGCATCGCCCGGGACCGGATCGGTTTTGGAGACGACGTCGAATTGGCCGTCGGCCTGCACTTCTCCGATCAGCACCGGCTTGGTCAGGTGGTGGTTCGGCAGGACGGTCGCAGTGCCGCCCGTCAGGTTCGGGTAGCTCAGACCAACGATCGCCTTCAGCACGGCATCGGTATCGGTGGTGCCGGCCTTAGTGACGGCCTCGACCCAAAGATTGAAGCCAAGGTAGGCGGCCTCCATCGGGTCGTTCGTGGTGCGCTTGTCGTTCTTGATGTAGGCGTGCCAACCATCGATGAACGCCTTGTTCTCGGGCGTGTCGACGGATTCGAAGTAGTTCCAGGCGGCGAGGTGACCGACGAGGTTGGTCGTGTCCATGCCCGAGAGCTCTTCTTCACCCACCGAGAAGGCGACGACCGGGATGTCCTCGGCCTTGACGCCCTGATTGGCGAGTTCCTTGTAGAACGGCACGTTGGCGTCGCCGTTGATGGTCGAGACGACGGCGGTCTTCTTCCCGGCCGAGCCAAAATCCTTGATCGCGGCAACTTCGGTCTGCCAATCGGAGAAGCCGAACGGCGTGTAGTTGATCTTGATGTCTTCCGGAGCAACGCCCTTGTCCTTGAGATACTGCTCAAGGATCTTGTTGGTGGTGCGCGGGTAGACGTAGTCGGTCGCTTCGAGCACCCAGCGCTTCACGTTGCCACCGGCATCGCTCATCAAATAGTCGACGGCCGGGATCGCCTGCTGGTTCGGGGCGGCGCCGGTGTAGATCACGTTCTTCTCGGACTCTTCACCTTCATACTGCACGGGGTAGAACAGGATCGAGTTCAGTTCCTTGAAAACCGGCAGAACCGATTTGCGCGAGGACGAGGTCCAGCAGCCGAACACGGCGGCAACCTTGTCGACGGCGATCAGCTCGCGGGCTTTTTCGGCAAACAGGGGCCAGTCGGACGCCGGGTCGACGACGACGGCTTCAAGTTTCTTGCCGAGGAGGCCGCCCTTCTTATTCTGCTCATCGATGAGGAAGAGCATCGTATCCTTGAGGGTCGTCTCAGAAATCGCCATCGTTCCCGACAGCGAATGGAGAACGCCGACCTTGATCGTATCGTCTGCAGCGAGCACGGGCGCCAGCGCGCCCATGGTCATGGCTGCGCCGAGCGCGAGCCCGGCAGCAATGCGGTGTACTCTTGTCAAATTAGCCTCCGACAGATGGTTGTTTGCACCGTCAGCGGATTTGCAAAGGACGTGCCAGTGGAGCGTGCCGCCGCTTAAGTCTCTGATAATTAAGATGTTCGCACCTCATGCCCGACAAACATCGGCGCGGCAGGGCATGCATCGATGGGGAGGTATGCCGGTTCTCTGAGCAGGTCCGTTAGGTCCTGCTTAAGTTTTAAGCACAACGTCCGAGTGCCGCCAAACTGTGCATCGCACGAAGCTGCGTATAGCGATGACCACACGGGCAGGATGCGGTAGAATTGGCCACCGGAAGCTTGCTTCCGGCAGAGGTTGTTTGCACCAACGCCTCGGCCCCGTGCCCTCGGGCGCGGGGCTTTTGTCTTATGTATCAACAACTTTGCCCGCAACTTTTCCGGACCTTGGCGAGTTCATCTCCCAACGGCGGGGTGCAAGCCTTGCCAGCGTGAGACAGGCGCTGACGCGCCGACGGTTCGGCAGACGGTTGCGAGGGCTGACGCTCCCTCGTGGTCGACACCGAAGGGGCGCGGGACTTCGGTCCCGCGCCTTCCTTTTTGTGCAGACCCAGAGAGCGACAATCGTAGCCGTAGCGTCCCCGCACGTTGCGTCGCGCGCCGCTTTCATTTGTCCGCCGAGACACGATATGGCTGTCGGGAGCGGGAGGGCGGCATGGCAAAGGCAGCAATTGCAAGGTCGGAGACAGAGGGTGCCCCGTTCACGGGCTTCCCCAAGGAAACCACCGCGTTTCTCACCGGCATCGCCGCGCACAACGAGAAGTCCTGGTTCGACGCGCATCGCGATCTCTACGAGGCCGGCTATGTCACGCCTGCGCGGGCGTTCGTCGAAGCGCTCGGCCCGCAATTGCGCACGGTCTCGCCCAGCGTGCAGTTCTCTCCCAAGATCAATGGCTCGCTGCAGCGGGTGAACCGCGACATCCGCTTTTCCAAGGACAAGCGGCCCTACAAGGAAACCCTCAACGTCTGGTTTTGGCATGGCGACAACAAGGGCTGGGACACGCCCGGCTTCTGGTTCAGCATCGGCGCCAAGGAAGTGCGTCTGGGTGTCGGCATGTACGGCCTAGACAAGGCGCAACTCGAGAGCTTCCGCCAATCGGTGATCCACCCGCGCTCCGGCAAGGCACTGCTCGCCGCCGTCGCCAAGGTCGAGAAAGCGGGCCGCTACGAAGTTGGTGGCAAGAGCCGCAAGCTGATGCCGCGGGGCTTCGAGGCGCCGCCCGATCGCGCCGAGTACCTGCTCTACGAGGGCCTGTACACCAGCGCGACGCTGCCGTTGTCCGACACGGGAAGCGCCGACCTCGTCGCCATCGGGATCGCGCACTACAAGAAGATGTGGCCGATCGGCAAGTGGCTGCTGGAAGAGGTTTCTACTTAGCTGCTGAACACCGGGTAGGCGACATAGGCAAAGCGCTTGCTGTCGGGGGCCCAGGAGTTGACGTTGATCGTCCCCTGGCCGCCATACAATGCCACCACCTCGCGATGCGAGCTGCCGTCGGGCGGCATGATCCTGAGCTGTACCTGCTTGTCGGCGGGGTGGCCAAGCGTGCCGGGCGGATAGCTGATGTAGACGTAGTGCTTGCCGTCGGGCGAGCCGTGCGGGAACCAGTTTACCCGCTCGTCATGCGTTAACTGCTCGATGCCGGTTCCGTCAGGACGCATGCGATAGCATTGGGCATGACCCGGCTGCTTGGCGTCGCGCTCGGAGTTGAAATAGATCCATTTGCCGTCCGGCGAATATTCCGGCCCGTCATTGGGATGGTTCACATCGGTGAGACGCGTGTCCGGGCCGCCTGCGACCGGGATCGTGAACAGATTGATCCGGCGATGCTCGGCGGCCCCCTCGACCGCGGTGAAGCTCAGCGTTTTGTTGTCGGGCGAAACGCCATGCAGATAATAGTGAAACGGCTCTGTATGCCGGTTCGACACCAGCCGCGGCGTGCCGCCGGCGATACCGACCGCGTAGATCGAGCCGTCGCTCTGGTTGCTGATGTAGATGGTCTTGCCGTCGGACGAGAGCACGTGATCGTTGTTGAGCGTGCGGCACTCGCCGGTGTCGATCTTGCTGAGCCCGCTGCCATCGATGCCGATGCGCCACAACTCGCCGCCGCCGTTGAAGATCAACGCGCTGCCATCTGGCATCCAGTTCGGCGCCTCGATGATCTCGTCGGCGGTGTAGATCACCTCGCGGCCGCTGCCGTCGGCATTGATAAGCGTCAGTTCCGACTGCTGCCCGGGCAGCAGCATGCGGCCCAAGCGGGTAAACGGCGATGACGGCATGACCGGCTCCAACCCGCGGTTAAGGCCGCGTTTCCATTGTCGGATTAACGATAATTCACCCGCTTGACTAGAGACTTGGCGTGCCGCCGGCTCTGCCGCTAAGGTCGACGGCAAAGGATGATCGCATGGAGAGCAAAGCGGTGGACCGCATCGTGGGTGGCGGACCGAAGAAAGTGCTCTACACGCTCGCCACCATCGGCCGGATGGGGCCGGGTAAGGCCGCCAAGGCGCTGACCAGCAAGAATGCCTGCAAAGCCTGCGCCTATGGCATGGGAGGCCAGCGCGGCGGCATGACCAACGAGCTCGGCGAGTTCCCCTCGGTCTGCAACAAATCGGTGCAGGCGCAATCGACCGATGTGCAGCCGGCGATCCCGCACGCGATCTTCTCGCACACCATTGCCGAGCTGCAGGAATTGAGTGGCCGCGAGATGGAGCATCTGGGCCGGCTCAATACACCGGTGTTCAAGGTGGCGGGCGCTGATCGCTATGGGCCGGTGAGCTGGGGTTTTGCCATCGCTCACGCGGCGGCGCGGCTCAAATTGACCGATCCCAACCGCAGCTTCTTTTACTCCTCCGGCCGCTCCTCGAACGAGGCCGGCTTCCTGTTCCAGCTACTGGCCCGCGCTTACGGCACCAACAACGTCAACAACTGCTCCTACTATTGCCATCAGGCGACGAGCGAAGGCCTCAAGACCACCATCGGCACCGGCACCTCAACGATCGAGCTCGAGGACCTCACCGGCGCCGATCTGATCTTTGTCATCGGCGCCAATCCCTCATCCAACCATCCGCGCTTCATCCACATGCTGAAGGCGTGCCGCGACCGCGGTGGTCAGGTGGTGGTGATCAATCCGGCGAAGGAACCGGGGCTCGTCAAGTTCGCGGTGCCGAAATCGCCGGTGTCGATGCTGAGCGGGGGCACCGAGATCGCCTCGGCCTATCTGCAGCCGCGTATCGGCACCGACATCGCGCTGTTCAAGGGCCTCGCCAAGGCGGTGCTGGCGGCCGGCGCCGAGGACCGGGCCTTCATCGCGCAATACGGCGCCGATTTCGATGCCTTCCGCGCCGATCTCGACGCGCTGGGCTGGGACGAGATCACTGCGATCTGCGGCATTCCACAGGCCGAGATTGAAGCCATCGCGGCGCTCTATGCCAAATCGCAGACCGCGGTGTTCGCCTGGGGCATGGGGATGACGCACCATCTGCATGGCGTCGCCAATGTCGAAGCCATCGCCAATCTGGCGCTGCTGCGCGGCATGCTGGGCAAGCGCTTTGCCGGACTGCTGCCACTGCGCGGTCACTCCAATGTGCAAGGCATCGGCACCATCGGGGTGAAGCCCGTGCTCGCTGCCGATGTGCTGGCGAAAATGGAAGCGACACTCGGCATCACGCTGCCCACCGCCAAGGGCGTCGACACCATGTCCGGACTCGAAGCGGCGGAAAATGGCGATATCGATGCCGCGATCATCATGGGCGGCAATCTGTGGGGCGCGACGCCCGATGCGGCATTTGCGACCCGCGCGATGTCGGCCATCGGGTTCAAGCTGTTTCTGACCACGACGCTCAATCGCGGGCACGTCAACGGGCTGGGGGAGGGCGAGGTGCTGATCCTCCCCGTCACAGCGCGCGACGAGGAGTGGCAGCCGACGACGCAGGAATCGATGTTCAACTATGTCCGACTCAGCGACGGCGGCATAACCCGGCTCGACAATGTCCGGCCGGAATCGCACATCCTCGTCGACATCGCCGAGCGTCTTTTGCCGCACTCGCCGGTTGACTGGAGCGCTTTCCGCGAACATCGCCACATCCGCGAGGCGATCGCCGCGATCGTCCCGGGCCTCGAAGAGCTGGCTGACATAGACGTCGCCAAGCGCGAATTCCACATCCGCAACCGGGTGATGCACGCTCCGCAGTTCGGCACCGCGGACCGTCGCGCGCATTTCGTCGTCGCGCCGACGCCCGATCGCCCCGGCGCCCTTACTCTCGCGACCGTGCGCAGCGAGGGCCAGTTCAACACCATGATCTACGAGGAGACCGACTCGTATCGCGGCCACGCCCCGCGCGACGCGATCTTCCTCAACCGCGCCGACATGGCCGAGTTCAGCCTCCACGAGGGCCAGCCCGTCCGTCTCGCCTCGGCGCAGGGCGAAATGGCCGGCATCGCCACCGGCTTCGACCTGCCGCGGGGCTCGGCGCTCGCCTATTTCCCCGAAGCCAACGTACTTACCGGCACCGCGGTCGATCCGCGCAGCCATACCCCGGCCTTCAAGTCGATCCCGGTGTGGATCGCGTCCTGACGCGGCCAGTTGCCGGGCCGCCCCGCATCCCCTACATACGGCGCCAAATCAACAGCTTTTGCAGGTTCTCGCCTCATGGCGCGCCAGTTCATCTATCATATGCACGGAATGTCGAAGGCCTATGCCGGCGGCAAGAAGGTCCTCGACAACGTCCATCTGCAATTCTACCCGGACGCCAAGATCGGCGTGCTCGGTCCCAATGGCTCGGGTAAATCGACGCTGCTGCGCATCATGGCGGGCGTCGACACCGAGTTCACCGGCGAGGCCTGGGCGGCGCAGGGCGCCAAAATCGGCTACCTCAGCCAGGAGCCGCAGCTCGACGACAGCCTCAACGTGCTCGGCAACGTGATGACCGGCGTCAAGGAAAAGAAGGACATCGTCGACCGCTACAACGAGTTGATGATGAACTATTCCGACGAGACCGCCGACGAGGCGACCAAGCTCCAGGACCTCATCGACAGCCAGGACCTCTGGGACCTCGAAGCGCAGGTCGGCGTCGCCATGGAGGCGCTTGGCTGCCCGCCGGGCGAGGCCTCGATCGACAAGCTCTCGGGCGGCGAGCGCCGTCGCGTCGCGCTCTGTGCGCTGCTGCTGAGCAAGCCCGATCTGCTGCTGCTTGACGAACCCACCAACCATCTCGATGCCGAAACCACGGCATGGCTCGAAAAGCATCTGCGCGAATTTGCCGGCGCCGTGCTGATCATCACCCATGATCGCTATTTTCTCGACAACGTCACCGGCTGGATCCTCGAGCTCGATCGCGGGCGCGGCGTGCCCTATGAAGGCAATTATTCGGCCTACCTCACGGCGAAAGCCAAGCGCTTTGAGCAGGAAAAGTCCGAGGACACCGCGCGGCAGAAAGTGCTGGAGCGCGAGCGCGAATGGATGGGGCAATCGCCGCAGGCGAGGCAGTCGAAATCCAAGGCGCGCCTCAAGGCCTATGATGAGCTGGTCAAGATCAACGACGCGCGCACCATGTCGTCGTCGGCGCAGATCATCATTCCGCCCGGCGAGCGGCTCGGCCACAACGTCGTCGACATCGAAGGCGTTTCCAAGTCCTATGGCGACCGCCTGCTGATCGACAATCTCAGCTTCAAGCTGCCGCCCGGCGGCATCGTCGGCGTCATCGGCCCGAACGGCGTCGGCAAGACCACGCTGTTCCGCATGATCACCGGCCAGGAAAAGCCCGATGCCGGCACCATCGAGGTCGCAGAGGCGGTGCATCTCGGTTATGTCGACCAGAGCCGCGATAGCCTCAACCCCAACAAGACCGTGTGGGAAGAAATCTCCGGCGGGAACGAGATTCTACTGCTCGGCAAGCGCGAGATGAACTCGCGCGCCTACACCTCGGCGTTCAACTTCAAGGGCACCGACCAGCAGCAGAAGGTCGGCAACCTCTCGGGCGGCCAGCGCAACCGCGTGCATCTCGCCAAAATGCTGAAGAGCGGCGCCAACGTCCTCCTCCTCGACGAGCCCACCAACGACCTCGACACCGAAACGCTGGCGGCTTTGGAGGAAGCGCTGGAAGAATTCGCCGGCTGCGCCGTCATCATCAGCCACGACCGCATGTTCCTCGATCGCCTGGCCACCCACATGCTGGCGTTCGAGGGTGACAGCCACGTCGAATGGTTCGAGGGGAATTTCGGCGACTATGAAGCCGACAAGATCAGGCGGTTGGGCGCGGACTCGGTGAACCCGAAGCGGGCGACGTATAAGCCGCTGACGCGGTAGGGTGGGCGCGACGGCAGGCGCCGAACCTGCGACCTCCCTTTGGAGATGAAGGGGTCCGCCAAATCCACCTGACCTGTCGAAAACAGGGTGCTCTATCCGGCTGAGCTACGCCGCGAATTTAGAGCGGTAAGGGTGATGAATCGAGCCGCTATAGCTTCTACGTGCTTCTAATATAAAGACATTTTGCCAGCTTCGCCCACAGTCGGTAAGATTGTTTACGCGGCGATGCTCTATGCCAAGCACGTGAAGCGGGTTCGAAGACGGCAGCCATCTTTCTGAAATGCGTCGCTAAACGTCGAGAGCGCCGCAGCACTTCGCAATGGGCAGCTCAATGAGGAATCCCAAGCTGTGCCAAATGAATTTCCCCTCGGGGATGACCTCCCCATTAATGCCCCGGAGCAAGATATCTAGGCGCGAGGTTCTTGGCCGCTAATCACATCACGAGATTGGATCATGCTCGCCCCCTAGACAGTCACGACTTCGTCCAAAACCTACGGCCTGTGGACAGCAGAACTCGATCCTTAGGGCGATTCTCTCCTCCTCGGAGGGATGCGGAGCGATTCCAGCATGAGAACCCGTGGGTTGTTGACGGCAGAAGCGTTCCCGGCCGGCGGGCAAGTGCGCGCAGGAGACGTTTGGGACGGTGCTTGGGGTCGACGAAGCGCTAAATGCGCAGCCGGGCCAATCGGCATTTTATGACCAGATTTGACCTTGCATGGCGGTCATTTCTACGATTAGTCTAATCATGATTAGTCTAATATGGGTGTGCGATGTTTATAGGCCGCGAAAGAGAGCTGGCGAGGCTCGATGAAGAGATCTCTCGATCAAAATCATCGTTGATTGTTGTCTCGGGCCGGAGACGTGTCGGCAAGTCGCGCCTTCTGATCGAAGCGACGCAAAATCGCAAAAGCGTTTTCTTTCAGGCAACCAGGGTGTCCAGCGAGCTCAACCTGGAAACGTTCAAGCGCCAGGTGGCAAAGTCCCTCGGACCGTCACCGGTCTTAGACGGGCTTGCCGCGTGGGAAGGCGTTTTCCACTTCATATCGGGTATTGCGAGGGAAGGTCGCGAAAACATCGTCATCGTAATCGATGAGTTCCCTTACATCACCGATAGCGACAAAAGCTTGCCATCGGTTTTCCAAAGGTTTTGGGACACAGAACTCCAGCGTAATGGGAAACTGAAGCTCATCCTTTGCGGGTCTTCCATCTCGCAAATGGGCGAGTTGTTTGCGGAAAAGAATCCCCTCTACGGTCGAGCCACCATGCAGATGACTGTGAGGCCACTTCCGTTGCGTGATGCCTCCCAGTTTTTCCCTGATTACTCCCCCGAGGACTTAGTCGTCGCGCACGCCATCTTTGGCGGCATGCCCTACTACCTTCAACTGTGCGATCCTCAGGCGCCACTGCGGACGAACCTTGTCAACCTTCTGTTGTCGGAGACCGGCGCCCTTGTCGATGAGCCGAACACGCTGTTGCAGAGCGAACTTAGAGACCCCGCCTTCTATTCGAGCATTCTGTCGGCCATCGCGCAGGGACGCACTACCGCCAACGAAATTGCCGGACGCGTCGGCCGGGACGATACCCGCACCCTTGGCCCTTATCTTTCGACCCTGGCGAAGCTGGATCTCATTTCCGCTTCAAAATCGCTGACCGCGTCAGAGAAGGCTCGCAATTTCCGCTTCGCTATCAACGATCGCCTAATCGCATTCTGGCACTGGTTCGTGCGTCCCAACCTCACGGCGATCGCCGAGGGCAACGGCTCCGAAGTCTTCGACACCGTCATCGACAAAAAGCTGTCGAACTATATGGGCACCGCGTTCGAGCGCATCTGTATCGATCACACCAGGCAGTTCGCCAAGGAAATCATGGGGTCATCGGTGCAGCAGATCGGGCAGATCTGGGAGGCCGATTACGACATCGATCTAACGGGCAATCTTCTGAACGGCACCTATTTTTATGGGGAGTGTAAGTGGAGGGCGGTTCGCGTCGACATGGGCATGGTAAGCCTGCTTAAAGAGCGGGCCAAGCTGACAGAATTTGGCAAAGACCACCCCGGTAAGCAATTCCTCTTCTTCAGCAAGAACGGCTTCAAGCCGGAGGTGGAACAACTGCCTCGATCGGATGCTTCAATTCATCTGCTGGGGTTGACCGATCTCGTCTATTACCCTTCGACGGAACCGACCCCGCCGCCGCCCGGAGGTGGGTCACCCCCGCATTAACCCCGCTATCAATCGGATCGGCTCTGAGACTGAACTAAGTCGGTCGAAGTATTGCCCAAGTGGACTAAAGTGCCACGAGAAATCGCGTCGTCGCCTTGGACCTTCAGGATCTCGACCAGCCCATCGCGCTGCCTACGGTGAGCCTCCTCCCAACGGGAAGCCCCGTAAGTGCCCTCAGCTGCCTCTACGGCGGCTGTAGCGAGCAGTTGCTCGACATTGGTCAACTGACGCTCTGCGGCCTCCCTCACCGCTGAGGCGCGCTTGCGATTCACCGGTCGCGCCATAAGAGTTACCGCATGAACATCCTCACCCACGAAAATCCCGCCTCGGCCCGCGCCTCCGACGCAGAGGCCATCTTCGCCGCGGCGCGCGAAACCCTCGATCCGCCGCTGCCGCCCGAAGCGGCCGGTGCAGGTCGCGAGCTCGTGTGGACGCGGCACGAGGAGCAGGGCGCCTATCCGGCGTCAGCCGCGAGTATGCGATCCCGATGCCCCTAACGCCCTATGTCGCAGATCAGATCTGGCTTTGCGCTTATCCTGTTCGGTTGGCGGGCACGAAGTTTGAAGCGCGCATGAGCGTGGTCCGCCTCGCCTCCGGCGAACTGATGCTGCATTCGCCTTGCGACATAACCGCGGCGGTCGCCGCAGAAATCTCGGCGCTCGGTACGGTCGCCCACATCGTGGCGCCCGGAAATTTTCACCACATGTACGTCGCCACCGCGCAAGCTGCATTTCCCGGGGCGAAGACCTGGATATGCCCCGGCGTCGAAGCCCGCAGTCCCGGCCTCAAATATGACGGCGTACTCGGGGACGTGGCCCCGGGGGGGTGGGCCGGTGAAATCGACCAGGCGCTGGTGCAGGGCACGCGCATCATGCGCGAGGTTGCGATGTTTCACCGCGCCAGCCGCACGCTGATCCTTGTGGACCTCATCGAGAACTTCACCGACGCCACACCGCACGTCGCGGGAGCGTTGAAGGTCCTGTTCAAGTATGTGGTCCGCATGTGGAACAATCCGCGTCCAGCACCGGAATACCGGATGGGCTGGAGCGACCGTCAGGCAGCCGCGAAGTCGCTTCGGCGTATCCTCGCGTGGGACTTTAAGCAGATTATCCTGTCTCACGGCGACCTGATCGATCGCAACGCCCATGAGGTTGCCGCCGCAGCGTGGTCCGGGATACTCAAACAGAACTAGAGTCCCGCGCCAGCTTCCGCGCAGGCTAGCAACTGCCGCATCGCGCCATAAGAGTTACCGCATGAACATCCTCACCCACGAGAACCCCGTCTCGGCCCGCGCCTCCGCCGCCGACCAAGCCATCTTCGCGGCGGCGTGCGAAACCCTCGATCCGCCGCTGCCGCCCGAAGCGGCAGGTGCAGGTCGCGACCTCGCCTGGAAGCGGCACGAGGGGCAGGGCGCTTACCCCGGCGTCGGCCGCGAATATGCGGTCTACACACCCACCGGCCTAGACGCCGCCAAACCGGCTGCGTTGCTGGTTTTCCAGGATGGGCGTTTCTACACCGCCGACACTTTTCGCGCGCCCGCCATGCTCGATGCGTTGATCGCGGCTGGCGATATCCCGCCATTGGTTGCGGTCTTCGTGCAGCCCGGCGACCTGCCGGGCGAAGCTCCCGGGAGCCGTGGCAATCGCAGCCTTGAGTATGACTCGCTGACCGATGCCTATTCGCGCCTCCTGTTCGACGAACTGCTGCCCGAAGCACTGGCCGGACTGAACGTTTCCACCAACCCCGCCGACCGCGCCATTTGCGGCATGAGCTCGGGCGGCATCTGCGCCTTCAACGCCGCATGGGAGCGGCCGGATGCCTTCGGCAAGGTCATCAGCCATGTTGGCAGCTTCACCAATATCCGTGGCGGCAACGCCTATCCGTCACGGGTGCGCAGTGCCGAGGCCAAGCCGATCCGAATCTTCCTGCAGGGTGGCGCGCAGGACCTCGACCGACCCACCGGCAATTGGCCAGCCGCCAATTTCGACATGGCCATGGCCTTCCAGCACCGCAGTTACGACTACCGGTTTGAATTTGGCCCCGGTGCACACGATCTAAAGCACGGCGCGGCGATCTTCCCCGCGACGCTGCGCTGGCTGTGGCGTTAGGAGTACCATCATGAAATCCATCGGCTTCCTCTCCTTTGGTCACTGGAACCCGTCGCCGCATTCGGGCACGCGGTCGGCGTCCGACGCCCTGTTGCAATCGATCGACCTGGCCGTTGCGGCCGAGGAGGCGGGCGCCGACGGCGCGTATTTCCGGGTGCACCATTTCGCCCAGCAATTAGGCTCGCCGTTTCCGCTGCTGGCGGCGGTGGGGGCGCGGACCAAGCGGATCGAGATCGGCACCGCCGTCATCGATATGCGCTACGAGAATCCGCTCTACATGGCCGAAGACGCCGGCGCCGCCGATCTCATTTCTGGCGGCAGGCTGCAGCTTGGCATCAGCCGCGGTTCGCCCGAGCAGGTGATCGATGGTTACAAGCACTTTGGCTACGTCCCCGCCGAGGGGCAGACCGATGCCGATATGGCGCGTGGCCATGCCGAAGTGTTCCTCGAAATGCTCGAAGGGAAGGGCTTCGCGCAGCCCAATCCGCGCCCGATGTTTCCCAATCCGCCGGGCCTGCTGCGACTGGAGCCCTATTCCGAAGGTTTGCGCGACCGCATCTGGTGGGGCGCCGCCAGCACGCCGACGGCGCAGTGGACTGGCAAGATGGGGATGAACCTCCAAAGCTCGACGCTGGTGTTCGATGAAACCGGCAAGCCCTTCCATGTGCAGCAGGCCGAACAGATTCGCGCCTACAAGGCGGCGTGGACGGAGGCTGGTCATACGCGCACGCCGCGTGTCTCGGTGAGCCGCTCGATCTTTCCGCTGATCAACGACATGGACCGTGCCTATTTCGGCCGCGACTCCAGCGAGGATCATTTCGGCTATATCGAGCCGACCAAGCGCGCCGCCTTCGGTCGCTCCTACGCTGGCGAGCCCGACACATTGATCGAGCAGCTGCGGATCGACGAAGGCATCGCCGAAGCCGACACGCTCCTGCTCACCGTCCCCAACCAGCTCGGCGTGGCCTACAACGCGCACGTCATCGAGTCTGTGCTGACCCATCTCGCCCCGGCGCTCGGCTGGCGCTGAGATTGGTCGCGGGCGATTTCGGCCGCGCGCCATCGACCGCCGACTATGCTTGACGCCGTCATGGGTGCGACATAGCACGCGGTCCTTGCCGGAGACATTGCGATGGCCGACTGGTCGCCTGCGCTCTACACGCGATTTGAAGATGAGCGGACCCGCCCGGCGCGCGATCTGCTGGCGCAGGTGCCGCTGGCGGCGGCGCGGCGCGTGGTCGACATGGGATGTGGCCCGGGTAACTCCACCGAGCTGCTGGCCGAGCGCTATCCGGCGGCTGAGCTTGTCGGCCTCGACAGTTCGCCCGCCATGCTCGAGGACGCGCGCAAGCGCCTGCCCAAGGCACAGTTCGAGCTGGCCGATGCCACCACATGGACGCCCGCGCCCGGCGTCGATCTGGTGTTTGCCAATGCCATCTATCAATGGGTGCCGCAGCACATGGCCGTGCTGCCCAAAATTCTAGCCGCGCTGGGGGAGGGCGCCTGCCTCGCCGTGCAGATGCCGGACAATCTCGCCGAGCCGACGCATCAATTGATGCGCGAGGTCGCGGCCGACGGGCCATGGGTGGCGCGTCTTGCGGGGGCGGCAAGGTCGCCACTGCCGCCGCCGCGCCTCTACTACGATGCGCTGAAGCCGTTCGCGCGCAATGTCGAGATCTGGCATTCGATCTATAACCATGTTCTGGCCGATGCGCCGGCCATCGTCGAGTGGGTGAAATCGACCGGCCTTCGCCCATTCCTCGATCCGCTTTCGCCCGAAGAGCGCACCGAGTTCGTCGCGCGCTATACCGCAAAGATCGCCGCCGCCTTTCCGCCGACGGCTGATGGCAAGCTGCTACTGCGCTTTCCCCGGCTCTTCATCGTGGCGGTGCGATAGCCACGCGCCAGGACAGGCTGTCAGTTGGTGTGGCCTGCCTGCCGTCGAGGAGAGTGCCGAGCTCGGCCCATAGTCGACTTTCCGACCGACTCAGCCTGCGAACTCCTCAAATCCACCGGGAAGCGGTCAAATTTTCTTCGTTTCGCTGCTGCCCTCTTGCTCTCCCGTGGCCGTCATGGCCCATTGCCGGGCGGCAATTCACCTTTGGGGACCATTATGTTCAAAGCTCTCATCATTGGCGCCAGCGCTGCACTGCTGCTTGCCGCGCCTGCCTTCGCCTGCACCGACATCGCCAGCAAGACGATCAAGCTCACGGGCTGTGTCGACGAGCAGTGGACGGCCGGCGCCGGCACTGGCGCGCAGGAATTCGTCTATGCGACAGCCGACGGCAATTTCGGCCTGCAGGTCATCACCGAGACCGAGCCGGTCGCCGCGACCGCCTTCCACGACGCGATCATCAGCAACGCCGTCGCAGCCATCAAGGGCACCAAGGACGACGTCAAAATCTTGGGCGAGCGGATCGAGAACATCGACGGCAAGCCGTTCAACGTCCTCGAATACACCATTCCCAATGACGGCAACCCGATCCTGTTCCAGAACTTCTACTACTCGCAACCGGGCTTCGGCTCGGTACAGATCCTGGGCTACAGCCTCGTCACTGATGGCAATGCTGCTGCCTACAAGACCGGCGCTTTTGCCTCGACGGTCAAACTCGGCGGCTAATCGTTCGGCCGACGATCTGACGCGATCCGAAGAGACCAAGGCGGCCCCGTGCGGTCGCCTGGTTTTTTCCGTGCCGTCGCCCATCAGCGCCGTCGCACCCCCCGATCACAAACTCTGATTGGCCCCCATCCGTCCGGGTTGTTAGCAGAGGGCCTTTAGGAGTGCCCCTCGGGGCCAAAACATTGTCCGTCAGCTCTCCTCCCATTTTGTCCGACGACGACCAGCGCACCCGCTCGGGGCTCGCCGTCGCACTGCTGTGCTACGTGCTGTGGGGTTTCCTGCCGCTGCTGTTTGACCTGCTGAAGGCGGTGGGCTCATTCACCATCGTTGCCGACCGCACGATCTGGTCGCTGCTGGTCGTCGGCATCCTCCTGGTGGCCGGCGGGCGGCTCGGCGAAGTGCGCGTCGCACTGGCAGACCCAAAGACCGTGCGCTCGATGTTATTCTCGTCGCTGCTGCTCGCCGCCAACTGGCTGATCTATGTGTGGGCAGTCGATACCGGCCAGGTGCTGCAGGGCTCGCTCGGCTATTTCATCAATCCGCTGATCAATGTCGCCATCGGCATGACGCTGCTCGGCGAAAAGCAGACGCCGCTGCAATGGCTGGCGATCGCCACCGCCGTCGCGGCTATTGCAATGCAGGCCGTCGGTATTGGCGCTATCCCATTCGTGGCGCTGTCGATCGCGGTGAGCTTTGCGTTCTACGGCTTCTTCCGCAAGACCGCCAAGGTCAACTCGACAGCCGGATTGTTTGTCGAAACGCTGATCCTCGTTCCGGTGGCGCTCGCCTATCTGGCGTTCACTTTCTACCGCGACGGCGGCATCGGCTATCATGCCGACCCGTATTATCTGAGCCTGTTGGTGCTCACCGGTCCCGCCACTGCGGTGCCGCTGCTGCTGTTTGCGTTTGCAGTGCAGCGGCTCAGGCTCACCACCATCGGCATGCTGCAATATCTCAGCCCGACCATCCAGTTTCTGCTGGCCATCTTCGTGCTGCACGAGCAGATCAACTCGATCCAGTGGCTCAGCTTCGGGCTTATCTGGGTGTCGCTCATCATCTACTCTGCCCACTCGATGCTGAGACGACGGATGGCGATGGGATGAGCGAGCGACGGGCTGCAACGACAATCGAGGCAAAGCTGGTGTGGACCGGCTGGGCGCCGGGCGGCGATTTCGTCAGCACCGCCTGCGACCGGCTCGAGCTCATCTATGCCGGTATCCCGGGCGATCTGCATTCCGGCCTCTATCGCAAGAGCGGCGCGCGCGAGCCCTGGTATGAGCGCGGCACGCCGATGCGCAACGAGCGCCAGCTGTCGATCCTGTCGCTCGATGAAATGGCCGAAATCGCCGCGGCGCTGTCGATCCCCGAACTGAAGCCTGAATGGATCGGCGGCAATCTGCTGCTCTCCGGGGTGCCCAGCCTGAGCCAGCTGCCGCCGCGATCGATTCTGATGTTTCCGTCGGGCGCTGCGATCCGCATCGATGGTGACAATGGCCCCTGCCGCCACTCCGGCCGGGCCATCGCCGCGCAATTCCCGGACCGCCCGGACCTCGAATTCGGCTTTGTCAAAGCCGCCAAGTACAAGCGCGGTGTGCTCGGCTGGGTCGAGCGGGAAGGGACCATAAGTCCGGGAGATAATATTACAATCCGAGTCTGGGAGCAGGCACTCTACCCGGCCTGAATGGCCCCGGGATTAGATCAGATTTTATTAAAATCCCGCGCGCGACCTTCAAGCGGTGGACCGACTTGAGTGCCAATCTCTCCCTGTAGCGGCAGAAGCCGGGAGTTTCAAAGTGCCTCAAGAAATGGAAGACGGTCAGCGTGCGTTCTCGACCTTTAGGGTCCTGAACGGCGACGCCAATGTTCTCGAGCGCGACCAGTTGTTCCGCAACATGGCCCAGCTCTATTCCTACGTGTCCGATCGCTGTGACGACGAGCAGGTCGCCCAGTATGACGACGTGCTCTGCCAACTGGCCGAACTCGTCGAGGTCGAGGCGCGCACGCATGTTGCAAAGCTCCTGGCGCCGCTTGATCGGGCGCCCGGCAATGTGGTCAACAAGCTCGCCAACGACGAGATCGATGTTGCGGCGCCGCTGCTCGAATTTTCCAACGTCCTCAGCGACGACGATCTGATCGAGATCGTGTCCAATCAATCCGAGGCGCACCGTGTCGCAATCGCCGGCCGCACCAATGTTCCGGAACGTGTGGGCGAGGCCATCGTCGAACATGGCGGCGCGCCGTCGGTCACCCGGCTGGTGACCAACCAGACCGCCGAGCTTGGTCACGGTTCTGTGCAGAAGCTGGTGACGCGCGCCGCAGGCGACGCGGCACTGGCAGACAATCTGCGTGGCCGCACCGACATCGACTGGACCTCGCTGCGCGGCCAGATCAACGACGCCGGCCAGAAAGTGCTCGAGGCGCTCGGCAGTTCGAGCCGTCCGCTCGATCCGGTCACCGCCGGCAAGGTCAATTCGGTCGTCTACAATCGCATGCGCAACCGCGCCGGCTTCTCGAGCCAGGAGTGGAAAGTTGCCTACAACCAGGTCAAGGCGCTGAGCGACCGTCACCAGCTCGACGAGCGGGCGCTTACACGGTTCGCGCGTTTCGGCTACGGCCACCACTCTGCTGCGGCGCTCACCGTGATGCTGCGCATTGCGCCAGAAGTGTTCGTCAAATGGCTCGCCATGCAGGACTACGTGGCCGTCACAGTGGCTCTGCGGGCTCTCGAAATCACGCCGGATCTGTTCGAAGCGCTGGTCGCCACCATGCCGTGGCGTGATCTGCCCACCGACGCCGACAAAACCAATGTGCGCTCGCGCTTCGAAGCGCTCACGCCGGAAGAAGCCCAGGGCATCTTCGAGCTCTGGCGCACCCACGCCTTCCGCCGCCGCGTCAGTGCGGAAGAACGCGTCGCCTGATCCTCGATAGACGTTCTACCTCCAACTTCACGGCGGCCTTCGGGTCGCCGTTTTCTCGTCGTGCGGCGGGTCATCGGCGTTTCCCCACAGTGCGGGGAGGGAAGCGAAACTTGGCAACAGCCTTAGCCATTTGGTGGGGGAGCCGAAGCAGCCCATTTTCTCCTCTCAAACCCCGGCCCGTCGAGCACATCTGCTCGTCAAAACGCCTTGCAAATCAGCGGACATAAAGATATCTTTATATCCCTTGGAGGCCGAATTTTGGCAGATGCAGCGACATTGGTGGGGGCGTTGCGCGCGGCGGGCGAAGTCACCCGACTGCGGTTGCTCGCGCTGCTGGCCGAAGGCGAGCACTCGGTCAAGGATTTGACCGAAATCCTCGGCCAAAGCCAGCCCCGTGTTTCCCGACATCTGAAGCTTCTCGCCGATGCCGGACTTGTCACCCGCAACGCCGAAGGGGCCTGGGCCTATTACCGGCTCGCCGATAGCGAGGCGGCGGCGGAACTTGGACGTTGGCTGGTGCACCGGCTGGATGGTGACGATGCCGACCGGGCGCGCGACCGGCTGCGGCTCGACGCGGTGCGCACCGCCCAGCAGGCGCAGGCTGCCGCCTATTTCGCAAAAGTGGCCGGACGTTGGGACGAATTGCGCCAGCTGCACGTGCCCGAAGAGGCCGTCGAGGCCGCGATCCTTGAGGCCGTCGAGGGCAGGGTGGTCGATCTGCTCATCGATCTGGGCACCGGCACCGGGCGCATGCTGGAACTGCTCAAGGACCATTATCGCCGCGCCATCGGCATCGACGCCAGCCGCGAGATGATCGCGGTGGCGCGCGCCAAGCTGGCCGCCGCCAATATCGGAACGGCGCAGGTGCGGCTCGGCGACATCGCCGATCTCGACGGCAGCGCCGGGCGCGCCGATCTCATCATCGTCCATCAGGTGCTGCATTATTTCGACGATCCCGGCCGCGCCATCGCGCAGGCGCGCCGCGCGCTGAAGCCGGGCGGCGAACTGCTGATCGTCGATTTCGCGCCGCACGCGCTCGAGTTTCTGCGCACCGAACATGCGCACCGCCGGCTTGGCCTCAGCGAGGGCCAGATGGCCGGCTGGGCCCGCGCGGCCGGCCTGCGCGTCGCCAAACTCAGCCATTTTCCGCCGAGCCGTGATGCCGATGGGCTGACCGTCTGCCTCTGGCGGCTCAGCGAAGAACAGGATTCCAAATGAACGTCCCCAGCGATGCACGCGTCAGCCGCCAGCCGGGTCAGCGCCCGTTCGAAGTGTCGTTCGAGTTCTTCCCGCCCAAGACCGACATCATGGAGGAGCGGTTCTGGGAGAGCGTGCACAAGCTTGCCCCGCTGCACCCGCGCTTCGTTTCCGTGACCTATGGCGCTGGCGGCTCCACCCGCGAGC
>JBDTLB010000043.1:0-4553 GCA_039934955.1 Devosia sp. | reverse complement strand
TCATCCTCATGGTCGCCGCGCATCTGGCCGATCGCGGCGATCCGCTGGTGCTGTGGGGCGCCGGGCTCTGGTATGTGGCGCGGATCGCCTATCTGCCGCTCTATCTGTGGGGCGTCCTGCTGGTTCGCAGCCTCGTCTGGTGCGTCGGGGCGGTCGGACTCGGTCTCATGTTCTTCGGCGTCCTGTTCTAGCCAGCGGCGGCGGCAGCGACTACATAAAGGCTAACCAATTCAGGGGCGCGTCATGGCGGACCAATTCGACCTCACGGTGATCGGCTCAGGGCCGGGCGGTTATGTGTGCGCCATTCGCGCCGCACAGCTGGGCATGAAGGTTGCGGTCGTCGAGAAATGGCCGACCCTGGGGGGCACCTGCCTCAATATCGGCTGCATTCCGTCGAAGGCGCTGCTCTATGCGACCGAGATGTTCGAGGAGGCCGGCCACACCTTCCAGCATCTGGGCATCGATATTCCGGCGCCGCAGGTCAATCTGGCCCAGATGATGGTGCACAAGGACGAGACCGTGGCCGCCAATGTCAACGGCGTGTCGTTCCTGTTCAAGAAGAACAAGATCACCATTTTCCAGGGTACCGGCTCGATCGCCGGGTCCGGCAAAGTGCTGGTCTCGCCCGACAAGGGCGGCACACCCATCACCATCGACAGCAAGCACATCGTCATCGCGACCGGCTCGGTGCCGGCGTCGCTGCCGGGGATCGAGATCGACGAGGAGCGGATCGTTACGTCGACTGGTGCGCTGTTGCTTGGCGCCGTGCCGGAGCGGTTGCTGGTGATCGGCGCCGGCGTCATCGGGCTCGAACTCAGCTCGGTGTGGGCCCGGCTCGGCACCAAGGTCACGGTGGTCGAATTCCTCGACCGCATTCTCCCCGGCATGGACTCGGAAGTCGCGCGGCAGTTCCAGCGCATCATGCAGAAGCAGGGCGTCGAGTTCCGGCTGTCGACAAAGGTCAAGTCGATCGACAAGCAGGACGATGGCTCGCTCACCGTAAGGCTCGAGCCGGCGGCAGGTGGCGACATGGAGTTGGTCGATGCCGATGTGGCGCTGGTCGCCATCGGTCGCAAGCCGTTCACCGAGGGGCTCGGCCTCAAGGAAGCCGGGATCGCGATGGATGAGCGCGGCCGGATCGTCACCGGCCCGGGCTATGGCACCAATGTCGAAAACGTCTATGCGATCGGCGACGTCATCGTCGGGCCGATGCTGGCGCACAAGGCGGAGGACGAGGGCATCGCGGTGGCCGAGATCATCGCCGGGCAGGCGGGCCATGTGAATTATGGCGCGATGCCGGCCGTGGTCTACACCAACCCGGAGATCGCCTCGGTCGGCAAGACCGAGGACGAGCTCAAGGCGGAGGGTGTCGATTACAAGGTCGGCAAATTCCCGTTCACCGCCAATGGCCGCGCCAAGGCGATGCTGGCGACGCAAGGCTTTGTCAAAGTGCTGGCCGACGTCGCAACCGACCGCGTGCTGGGCGCTCACATCATCGGCAAGAGTGCGTCCGAGATGATCGAGGCGCTGACCGTGCTGATGGAATTCGGCGGTTCAGCCGAAGACCTCGCCCGCACCACCGCCCCACACCCGACGCTCAGCGAAGCGATCCGCGAAGCCGCCCTGATGTGCGGCGACGGGGCGATCCATATCTAGTGGTCTCCGCTTAACATAAGAGTCCGGCCGGGATTCCCTTTGATTACGACGCATGCGAGTTTTCTGCATGCGCACCGGAATAACCATCACCATCTCGAAGCCATCACCAGAGACCGCAACACGTCGCAGAAGCACGCCTGTTGAGCAGCCCATCGTGTTGCTGAGTGCAGACGGGGTCGGCACCATCGAGATCATGCGTCAGACCGGCAAGTCGAAGACCTGCGTCTGGCGCTGGCAGGAGCGGTTCATGCAGGATGGTGTGGACGGCCTCCTGCACGACAAGACGCGCCCCTCGCGCATTCCCCGGCTCGCCCCGGAGGTGGCCGAGCGCGTGGTCGCGCTCACCTTGACCGATCCACCAGGCGAGACGACCCACTGGACCGCCGATCTGATGGCCAAGGTGGGACTGCGATAGCGCCGGCACAGCCGCTCCTGCGCCTTCCAGGCGCTGTCGCGGATCGGCTTGCCCAATCCTTCCTGACGCAGCAATTGCTCGCGGCTGATGCGAGCCGGGAAGCGATAACTCCAGGCGGCCTCGATCAGCATGCGGCGCGCCGCCCCATTGCCGGCCTTAGTGATGCCGCCCTGGCGGCGCGTGCCGCCGCTCGAGTGCTCGCTCGGCACCAGGCCGAGATAGGCCATAAGCTGGCGTGGATTGGAAAAGCGGGTGACATCGCCCAGTTCCGCCACCACTGTCGCCGCAGCCACGAGGGCTATACCGCGCAGCGCCTGCAGCGCGTGCACCACCGGAGCCAGGGACCAGTCCGGCAGCACCGCCTCGATATGCGCCCCAAGCCGATCGCGCCGCGCGTTCGCTGCCTCAACGGCCGCGATGCAATCTTCCAACACGATGTGATGCACCGCCTGCTCGAACGTCAATCCGGCCAGCCAGCGACGGTGCATCAGCGTCCAGGCCGGCCGGTTATAGTGACGGCCATGGCGCAGCAGGAAGCCGGTGAGTTGCTGGCGGGCCTGCCGCAGACTGCGCACCGCCGCCAACCGGGCGCGCACCAGGTCGCGGATCGCCTCATGAGCCGCGTCCGGAACCCAGACCGCAGTCAGCTCACCGCCCCGATGCAGCCTCGCCAGGTTAAGTGCATCCCGCCGGTCCGTCTTAATCCGATCCCCCGGCTTGCGCGGGATCAGCGACGGCGCCACCACCACACAGCCGTGCCCCGCAACTGTCAGCTGCCGCTGAATGCCGTAGCCACATGGCCCCGCCTCGTAGCAGAACCGCAGCTCGTCCCCGTTCCGGGACAGCTTGTCCCCCAAGGCCCTCAAGGCCGCCGGAGTGTACGCGATGGTACCATACGTGCGCACCTCCCGCTCCAAACCACCGCCCGCAATCGCCACGGCGATCGTCTGCTTGTGCACGTCAAGCCCGATATACCTGATAGACTTCTCCATGACCCGTCTCCTATGCATGAGGCTCAGCACCGGAACATCCAGTGCAACCCTCGATATCCTGCATACTGCGAGACGGGTCGCCCCAATCTCAGGCGAACATGTGGTCTAGCAGCCAAGTCTCCTCTTCCGTTTACGGGGGAGGGGACCAGCGAAGCTGGTGGAGGGGGCGAGACTGGACACGGTGTTTGTGGCTGGCCCTTCCGTCGCTCCGCGACACCTTTCCCCGCTGCGCAAGGGAAGGACCCCACGCCCCGCTCTTAGTTAGGCCTGCACCTCTGTGGCCTCGACCTCGGACTTTTGCGGTTTGCTCTTACGGCCGAACAGATAGACGCCGAACAGCACCATGGCGGTGCCGGCGGCATGCCAGATCGTGAAGGCTTCGCCGAGCACACCGATCGCCAGGGTGACGGTCACCACCGGCGAGATATTGCCGATGATGGCCGTGCGTTCGGGACCGATCCGGCCGATGGCGGCGGAGATGCAATAGGCCGGCGCCACCGTCGCGACGACGCCGACGGCGAGCATCAGCCACAGGCCCTCGCCGTTGATGGCCATGGCGCTCAGCGGATGGCTGGCGAGGAAATGCACCAGTACGGCCGGACCGGCGCCGCTCATCGCGATTGAGGTGAAGAGCTGTGCGCCGAGCTTGTCGATCAGCGGCTTGGCCAGCACCTGATAGCCCGCATAGGCGAAGGCTGAGCCGAACACCAGCAGCGAGCCGAGCACCACATTGTCGCCGGAGACCGAGAAATCACGCGCAAAAATGAGCACGATGCCGGCATAGCTCACCAGCAGCGACACCAGCATCAGCCGGGTGATCCGGCGCTTGAAGAACAGCATGCCGAAGGCGACGACGAAGAACGGATAGGTTAGAAGGATCAGACGGTCGAGCTGCGCGGTGATGTAAGCGAGGCCGGAGAAATCGAGCAGGCTCGCGACGTAATAGCCGAGCACGCCGACACCCAGTGCCTGAAACGCGGTTTTAGTATCGAGGATCGGCGCGGCGTCGGCCGGGGCCTCCTTGCGTTTGCGGATGTAGCCGAGCACGCCGACCGCCACGAATACCGGGACGGCCACGACCTGTCGCCAGGCCAGCGTGGTGAGCGTGTCGATGCCGTCGGCGAGCGCCAGCTTGATGATGATCCCCTTGGTGGCGAACAGCGACGCGCCCAGCAGCGCAAGGAAAATACCCAACGCCTGCGTGCTCACGCGGGAGGCAGGTCTGGCGATCGTCGTTTGGGAAGTCATGTGGGGTCCATCTGTTGGCCCCGCCTCAGTCACCGGATCACCCGCGCCTGATGGCGGGGCCGGTTGCGTGAGCTAGTTAGCCGTGCGCACCGGTCCCGAGGGACCCGATAATAAGTTTGCCAATAATAAGCATGCGCGCGGTCATGACGGGTGGATACGCCTCGGCAGGGTGAGCGTCAACCGCGCGGATGGGCGGCGCGATAGGCGTCGAGCAGGCGGTCGGTGTCGACGGCGGTGTAGAT
>JBDTLB010000042.1:0-16501 GCA_039934955.1 Devosia sp. | reverse complement strand
GTCGGCTCCTGCAAGATTTTAAGCCCGAGCTTAGCCCAGGCGTCACGGGTGACCTGTACAGCCTCGTCGCCCTCGACGGTGACACAGAGCTCGGCACCGCCGGGCAGCGTCGCCTTGGGCTCAACGTCCTGGCGTGCCCAGAGGCCCAGCTTCAGACCATTGGGTAAAACGAACATGGCGAAGTTGGCGGAATTTTCGACCGGCTCGAGGCCGAGCAACTTGGAATAGAGCGCAGCAGATTTTGGGGTGTCGGCCACGTAGGCGAGGACGTAGCTGAAGGGGTTGGTCATTGAAGGTCTCCGGTTGAACGAGGAAACCTTAGGGCGCCCCATTGTCAGTTTCTGGCAGCGGCCAACGACGCTCGTTCAATGGGTCAGGCGGTACGCCGACAGGCTGAGGATCGTCGCGGTGATAGTGAGCACTGAAACCAGGATGGCCAGATCGGCAAAGTCGAGGAGGTGCATTTTGGGGCCTCGGAATGGGTCAGCTTCATCGTTAGTGAAGCGTTAATGCATCCCGTCGCTTGAACGGACCCTTGCCGACAGATTTATCCGCCGTTCAGCTTTCCCGCGCCGCCATGGCTTGCCGCTCAAGCATCTGGACATTCCGCAATTCCCGCCATTCCTTCAGCAACGCATGTCGGCGGCGTGGCGCCCGCTCGCCGGTCGCGGCGAGGGTGGCGATACGATCGATGCGGAAATTGCGGTAGTCGTTGCGCAGCTCGCACCACGCCGCCACGACCTTGTGCTGCTCGAAAAACCCGATGACGAACGGCCAGATCACGCGCTCGGTCTGCTGGCCGGCATCGTCGCGATAGCCGATCCGCAGCCGCAATTCCTTGCGGATGGCATCGCGGAGCAGGGCAGGGTCGACCTGCACCGGGGTCGGCCGGCGCGCGGTCACGTAAAGGCCGCCAGAATCGATCTCGCGGCGGAGATCGTCGGGGAGGACAGCGGCGATCTTGACGAGGGCATTGCCGGCCGCCTTGCTGAGCCGGCTGTCGTCGGTCTGCCGCCCGGTCCATTGCGCCCCGAGGATCAGCGCTTCGAGTTCATCGATCGAAAACATCAACGGCGGCAGCATGAAACCGGGCCGCAGCACATACCCTAGACCCGGCTCCCCGGCGATCTCGGCGCCCTGGCCCTGCAGGGTCGCGATATCGCGGTAGAGCGTGCGCAGCGACACATTGAGGTCGGCGGCCAGCGTCGCGCCGGCGACCGGCGCTCGGTGGCGGCGCAACACTTGCAGCAATTCAAGCAGGCGTTCGGTGCGGGACATGGCGGCAGCGTAGCCCGCCAGCGGGGTGTCGTCACGCAGCCGAGCAGTCCAGTCCACCGGCCGTCACCACGGCGACTGGACCTGAATGAAGAAGGGCGGCCCGAGAGCCGCCCTTTTGTCTTAGCCCCCGAAGAAGCCACGCTGCCACCAGCCAGCTTTCTTGGGTTTGGACTCGTCATCCGCCGGGGTCGTCGAGCTGACCACGATCCCTTCGGCCGGCAGTTCTTTCCGGGCCCGGCGCGGCGGTTCCTCGGCCGTCGCGACAGGCGTCTCGACCTGCTCTGGAGCGGCCACCGCGATGACCTCGGCGGACTGGATGGCTTCTTCCTCGGTCGGCGGCGCGGCCTTGGGCTTGCGCGACCGGCTTTTCGGCCGGGCGGGGCTTTCGGCAGGGTCCGCCACAGGATCCGGCGCTACTGCATCGGCGACCGCGTCCTGTGCCGTCGCGTCAGCATCGGCCGATTTGCGGCTGCGGCGGGCGCGCTTGGGCTTGTCGCCCGCAGCGGAATCGTCCGGAGCGTGCACGCTGATTGCCGGCTCGACACCCGCATCGGCCGCGATTGCGTCCTGGGCGAGGACGGCGGCGGCAACGCGCTCAATGCCTTCGTCGCTCATCGGGCTGGTCGCCTCGACGGGCGCTTCGCTGCCGTTGGGAGCGTCACCGCCTTCGCGGCGATTGCGGCGACCGCCACGGCGTCCGCGGCGACGGCGGCGGTTTGCACCGGTTCCGTCGTCCTGCGCACCGTTGGCTTGTGCGATACCAGACGGCTCATCACCCTCTGAGTCTCCGCCCTGCGGGTCTTCGTTGGCGCCAGCCTCGGCCATCTGCACCGGCTGCTGCTGCGGCTGACGCGGTCGGTCACCCGCCGGTCTGTCACCTGCTGGCCTGTCACCTGCGGGGCGGTCTCCGCGCTGCTCGCGATCGCGTCCGCCACGGCGGCGTCGGCGGCGTCCACCACGAGCCTCGTGGTCACCGGTCTCGTCGGAGCGGACTTCCTTGACCTCGCCGCCCTCGGCGATTTCGTCCTCTTCTTCGTCCTCGACCGCGGCGTCATCGATCGCATCGGCTTCGCCGAACGCCGCGGTATCGACGCGGATATGCTGCGGCGCCGGCAGGTCGCCGGTGTTGACGCGCGGCTCGCCGCGCTCGATCACGTAATGCTGCGGCCCGACATGGTCATCGGCGACCAGATTGACCGATAGGCCGTGCTTCAGCTCCAGCGTCGACAGCGTGCCGCGCTTGGAATTGAGGATGTAGAGCGCCACATCGACCGGCACGCGCACATTGATCGACTGGCCCGGCTTCTTCATCACATGGTCTTCGACATTGCGCATGACCATCAGCGCCACACTCTCGACCGAGCGGACGAGGCCCGTGCCGCTGCAGGTCGGGCATTTATGCGTCGAACTTTCGACCACGCCGAAGCGGATGCGCTGGCGGCTCATTTCCATCAGGCCAAAATGGCTGATGCGGCCAACCTGGATACGGGCGCGGTCGTCCTTGAGTGCATCCTTGAGCCTGCGCTCGACCGCCCGATTGGAGCGGTTCTCCACCATGTCGATGTAGTCGATCACGATCAGGCCCGCGAGGTCGCGGAGCCGGAGCTGGCGGGCGATTTCGTCGGAGGCCTCGAGATTGGTCTGAAGCGCCGTGTCCTCGATATTGTGCTCTTTGGTGGAGCGCCCCGAGTTGACGTCGATCGACACCAGCGCTTCGGTCGGGTTGATCACCAAATAACCGCCCGAGGGCAGGGTGACCTGCGGCGAGAACATCTGGTCGAGCTGGCCCTCGACGTTGAACTTCGAAAACAGCGGCTGATCGTCCTTGTACAGCGCCACGTTCTTGGCGTGGCTCGGCATGATCATCCGCATGAAGTCTTTGGCTTCGCGATAGGCATCGTCACCCGCCACGAACAACTCGTCGATGTCCTTGGAATAAAGGTCGCGGATGGTGCGCTTGATCAGCGAACCTTCCTCGTAAACCAGGCAGGGGGCGGTGGATTTGAGGGTCAGCGTACGCACGCTCTCCCACAGCCGCTGCAGATATTCGAAATCGCGCTTCACCTCGGCCTTGGTGCGCGCGGCGCCCGCGGTCCGCAGGATAATGCCCTGGCCCTGCGGCACTTCGAGATCGCCGACGATGTCCTTGAGGCGCTTGCGGTCGGCGGCGTTGGTGATCTTGCGCGAAATGCCGCCGCCCCGGGCGGTATTGGGCATCAACACTGAATAGCGGCCGGCGAGGCTAAGATAGGTGGTGAGAGCTGCACCTTTGTTGCCGCGCTCTTCCTTGACGACCTGCACCAGCATCACTTGGCGGCGCTTGATCACTTCCTGGATCTTGTACTGGTGACGGCGCGGCGCCCGCTGGCGGCGCTCGCGGTTCTCTTCGAGCACATCGGCGGAACCGCCGATCGACTCGATCGGCTCGGCATTGGCCGGCGCCTGCTCGATGTGGCTGGCTTCGTCGCCATCATCGTCGACGGTCGACTGCGGGTCTGCCCCGGCGTCCGTTTCGGTCGGGGCATGCTCGGTCTGCTCGGTGGCGTCGATCTCTGCAGCCGGTGTGTCGTCGGAAGGATCGTGCTCCTCTTCCTCTTCGCGCATCAACGCTTCGCGGTCGGCGACCGGGATCTGGTAATAGTCCGGATGGATTTCCGAGAACGCCAGGAAGCCATGGCGGTTGCCGCCATACTCGATGAACGCGGCCTGCAGCGACGGCTCTACACGGGTGACCTTGGCGAGGTAAATGTTGCCGCGCAGCTGACGGCGGCTCTGCGATTCGAAGTCAAATTCTTCGAGTCTGTTGCCGTTAGTGACGACAATCCGCGTTTCTTCCGGGTGGGTGCCATCCACCAGCATTCTTTTGATAGCCATTAGACGAGTCTCCAGGCCGTCGCGCGCCAACACTCCGGAGCCGGCGAACCGGTCTCCCCTGCGTTGCGCCATGCGCGGCCAAAGGTTTCAGGGATGTGGCGCAGCGTAACGTTGCGCCGGGGGGTATGCCGAGGTGAGGCACCGGCCGGGCAATCATGACAAAAGCGCAAGCGGACAGAGGCATTGCGTCAGATTTTGTCGACCCAGTGGTCATCGACCTCTTCCTAGGTGGGCGCCGGAAATCCGGTGCACCGCTCGGCCCATACGGGGCCGAAAACTTGTTCGAGGCGGTAAAATGTGCCGCATCCGGAACATCGGCATTCCGCCGCAAGTTCCTCTGCCGCCATGCTTTCCGGGAAGGGCCAACGCCATTTCGCGCGGTGTGCGAGCGGCAGTCCGCCTCACCGAGAGCGTGTAGGGCCGTTGCCCCACATTGGCAATCGAAAACTCCACCGGTAACGAAACCATGAGGTTAACCCCCCATGCTCTGCGCAAAGGCGAGGGCGGCAGACGCCCCAGAATCGCCTAAAGACTCTGCTTTGATCATCCGCAGCGGATATGGGGAGCCTCCAGCACTTGTCCAATTCTGAAGGGTCCGCTCGTGCGGGACGCGGCAGCCTCAGGCTGGCGTTTGCCTTGGCGGTGCTGGCGCTCTCGGGCGCCGCCGCCCTTGCCCAAGCAAGCCTCCCTGAAGTCCTGGCCGCACGCGTCACCACGACGCCCGAGCGCGGACGGCTGGTGCTCGACCTGTCGGCAACCACCGAATACGCCATCGTCAGCCTCGACGGCCCCGAGCGGATCGCTGTGGACGTGAAGGCCGCCAATGTGGCGATTACCAACCCGGCGGCAGTCTCGGGCACCGGCGTCATTGCCAGCTTCACCACCGAAATGGCCGAAGACGGCCGGGCCCGGACCGAGCTGACACTCAGCCAGCCGGCTGTGGTGCAGCAGGCCTATGTGCTTGAGCCGATCGGCGACCAGCCGGCGCGGCTCGTCGTCGATCTCATCACCACCACCGAGGCTGACTTCAAGGCCGCCGCCGCCGCCGATCTCGCCAATTCGCTGGGTCAGGCGCCGCCCGAAACAAGCGTCGCCGCCGATGCGCCAAGTGCCGCGCCATCGAGCACCCCGCCACCCTCGTCGGAAGCGTCCGTTGCACCCCGTTCAGAGCCGCCGCCGTCGTCCGCTCCGGCGGACGAGGCGACGACCAGTGGCGGCAGCCGGCCCCTGATCGTCATCGATCCGGGTCATGGCGGCATCGACAACGGCGCCAGCGCTCCCCATGGCGTGCGCGAAAAAGACATCACGCTCGCCTTCGCCCTACAATTGCGCGATTTGCTCGTCGCCTCCGGCCGCTTCGACGTGGCCATGACGCGCGACGACGACACCTATCTGTCACTCAACGAACGGGTCAATCTGGCGCGGCAGAACAAGGCGGATCTCTTCATCTCGCTCCACGCCGACACCTTCCAGGAGGCCGATATCCGCGGCGCCAGCATCTACACGCGGGACGAACGGGCGACCGACATTCTCGACAAAGTGCTCGCCGACGGCGAGAACCGCGCCGACATTGTCGCCGGTTATGTGCAGCCGGATGTGAAGCCGGCGGTCGTCGACATGTTGGTCGATCTGATGCGCCGGCAGGTCCGGCAGCAGGCCTACCTGGCGGCGCAGGACATCGTCAAAGCCATGCAACCCTCGGTGGCGCTGCGGCGCTTCCCGGTGCGGCAGGCCGATTTCTTCGTGCTCCAGGCGCCCGATATTCCTTCGATGCTGATCGAACTCGGCTTCATGAGCAACAATGCCGACATCGCCAATCTCGAGAACACCGACTGGCGCAACCGCGTGGTCGGCGCCATCGCGGCCGGTGTCGACGGCTATTTCAAGGACCTCAATGGCGGCGGCTGACGCGTGGGCGTGACATCACCGCAACGATCGGCTATCCGCGGCGCCTCACAACGGTGCCAAGCGGGAGTGTTGTCCATACTTCCGCCCTTCTCTGGTATGATTCCAAGGCCTTATCGGGGCGCGCCTCCTGCGCCGCGAGTCGCCAGGTTAGAGGTTTAATGTTCCGCATTCTGGGCTGGCTGTTCGGCTTCGGCGTGTTCTGCGGGCTGGCAGGTATCGTCATTGCTGCCGTTTACCTGAACCAGATCTCTGCCGGGCTGCCCGATTACACGGTGTTGAAGGACTATCAGCCGCCGGTGACGACGCGCGTTCACGCCGCCGACGGCACACTGCTTGCCGAGTATGCTCGGGAGCGCCGGCTGTTCCAGCCGATCGAAACCATCCCGCCAGAGTTGATCCACGCCTTCCTGTCCGCCGAAGACAAGGACTTCTACAGCCACCACGGCATCTCGATCGACGGCGTCGTCCGGGCCGTGCGCGACAACATTTTCGCCCGCGTCAATGGTGACGACTCGATTCAGGGCGGCGGCTCGACCATCACTCAGCAGGTGGCCAAGAATTTCCTGCTCAATTCCGAACAGACCTGGGACCGCAAGGTGCAGGAAGCCATCCTGGCGCTGCGCATCGACGGGACCTTTTCCAAGGACAAGATCCTTGAGCTCTATCTCAATGAGATCTTTCTCGGACTGAACTCCTACGGCGTCGCCGCCGCAGCGCTGAATTATTTCGACAAGGCGTTGTATCAGCTCGATCTGAGCGAGATGGCCTATATTGCGGGGCTCCCCAAAGGGCCCAACAACTACCACCCGTTCAAGCACCCGCAGGCAGCGATCGACCGCCGCAATTACGTGCTCGATCAGATGCTGGCCAATGGCTACATCACCGCCGCTGAACACGATGCGGCCAAAGGAGAGGCGCTCAACGTCACGCCGCGCTCCTCTGGAACGCGGCTCTACTCGGCTGAGTATTTCACCGAGGAAGTCCGCCGGCAGCTCTCGACCATCTATGGCGAAGACCAGCTCTACGGCGGCGGGCTGTCGGTGCGTACCACGCTCGAGCCAAAGATGCAGGAGTATGCGCGCAAGGCGTTGATGGACGGGCTGGTCAACTACGACCACAACAAGGGCTTTCACGGCCCGGTCGCGAGCGTCGACATCAGCGACGACTGGGGTCCTGCAGTCGCGGCGATCAAGCCGCTGAGCGACGTGCCGGAGTGGACGCTGGCGGTTGTCCTGTCGATCGACGGCAACACCGCCTCGATCGGGCTCAGGCCGGACAACGATGTCGAGGGCAAGCTGTTGCGTGACCGGGTGACCGGCACGCTCGACGGCGCAGACGTCAAATGGGTCAGCAAGAAGCTGGCGTCGATTTTGAGCGTCGGCGACGTGATCTATGTTTCGTCGATCGCGGGAACGTCCGGCTCGTTTACCTTGCAGCAGGTGCCTGAGATCGAGGGCGCGCTGGTCGCCATGGACCCTCGCACCGGGCGCGTCCTCGCCATGGTGGGCGGCTTCTCGTACGCCGAATCAGAATTCAATCGCGCCACGCAGGCACTGCGGCAACCGGGCTCGGCCTTCAAGCCGATCGTCTATTCGGCGGCGCTCGACAATGGCTACACGCCTGCCTCAGTGGTGCTCGACGCACCGCTTGAGATCGTCAACTCCGACGGGTCGGTCTGGAAGCCGGACAATTACGAGAAGGATTTCCGCGGCCCCCAGACGCTGCGCCGCGGCATCGAGCTTTCCCGTAACGTCATGACTGTGCGCCTTGCGCAGGATATCGGCATGCCGCTGATCGCCGAATATTCAAAGATGTTCGGCATCTATGACAAGCTCAATCCGGTGCTGGCGATGGCGCTGGGCGCCGGCGAAACCACCGATCTCAAGATGACGGCAGCCTATGCCACCATCGCCAATGGCGGCCGCAAGATCGTGCCGACGCTGATCGATCGCATCCAAGACCGCTACGGTAAGACCATATATCGCCATGACGACCGGGTTTGCGACGGCTGCACTGCGACCAGCTGGACGCATCAGGGCGAGCCGTTGATCATCGACAATCGCGAGCAGGTGCTCGACCCGATGACCGCTTACCAGATCACCTCGATGATGGAGGGCGTGGTGCAGCGCGGCACCGGCACTTATGCCAAGCGGCTCGGCCGGCCCGTCGCCGGGAAGACCGGCACCACCAGCGACAGCCGCGACGTCTGGTTCATCGGCTTTACGCCGGGCCTCGTGACCGGCGTCTATCTCGGCTACGACAAACCCAGGAGCCTCGGCTCATCGGCGACGGGTGGCGGGCTCGCCGTGCCGGTGTTCACTGCGTTCATGGCGGATGCGCTGAAGGGAAAGCCGCCGACCCCGTTCAATATGCCGCCGGGAATGAGCCAAGTCTGGATCGACCCGGCGACCGGGATCAAGGCGAACGCAGGCGAGGCCGCCATCGCTGAGGCGTTCAAGCCCGGCACCGGACCGAATCTTGTGACCTCGGTGATCGGCGTCGATTCCAACGCCTTCAACAGCCTAGGGGCCCAAGACGGTACCGATAATAGTGGATTCAACGACGAGCCGGTGGACACCCAGAGCCAGAAGGCCACCGGCGGCGGCAGGGGTGCCCTGTTCGGCCGCGGCGGCCTGTTCTGACCGAATTCGTCCGCTACCCTGACGCGCGGTTGTCACAGCCGGCTGTTCTAACCGACGCCGTCGACAATGAATTGCGGGCGGTCGGCCTGCGCCTGCTTGCCGCGGCCCAAGAGGCCAAGGCTTACGGGCTGGCGGCCATCCACATCGGCGAGGTCGCCCCGGTCGTGGTCGTCAGCCCGGACGGCGAAGATCATCAACTAATGTTCAATCCGCAGATCGTGGCGGTCGCCGCAGATTTGGTGAAAGGCGAGGAGGGCTCGGTGTCGCTGCCGGGTGTCCGGCTCGACATCGACCGGCCGGTCTGGGCCGAGATCGCCTTCGACGACGCGGCAGGCGCCGCCAAGAAGGTCCGCTTCGACGGATTTGTCGCGCGCGTCGTCCTGCACGAAATCGAGCAGATGCAGGGCATCTTCTTTCTGGAGAAGGTGTCCCGCCTGAAGCGCGACAGGGCGCTAAAGAAGGCAAGAAAGCTCGCGGGTTGATCCCGCGCGCCGCCTCAACTACATGGGCGCAACGAATTGATTGGACGGGCCGATGCGCGCAGAGACCGAAAAACACGTGGCTGAAATCCAGCAGGTGCTGAACCTGCTGAGGAGGCATCTTTGACTGGGATACAGCCCCGGCCCGCCTCGACGATCTGAACAACCGCACCGAATCGCCCGATTTTTGGAGTGATCCGGACAAGGCGCGCGAGATCATGCGCGATCGCGATGAGCTCGACGTGCAGGTCAAGGCCGTCCGCGACTTCGAGACCGCGCTCAAGGACAATCTCGAGCTGATCGAGATGGGTGAAGCCGAGGGCGACGCCGCGATCGTCAAGGAGGCCGAGGCCGCTATCGCGGAGCTCGAGGCGACTGCGGCGCGGCTGCAGGTCGAAACGCTGCTCAGCGGCGAAGCCGACCACAATGATTGCTTTCTCGAAGTCCACGCCGGCGCCGGCGGCACCGAGAGTCAGGACTGGGCCTCAATGCTGTTGCGCATGTACACGCGCTGGGCCGAGCGGCGGAAGTTCAAGGTCGAGACCATAGAAATCCATCCCGGCGAAGAGGCCGGGATCAAGTCGGCGACCATCCAGATCAAGGGCCACAACGCCTATGGGTGGTTGAAGACCGAGAGTGGCGTGCATCGTCTGGTGCGCATTTCGCCCTATGACAGCGCGGCTCGCCGGCACACCAGTTTTTCGAGCGCCTGGGTCTATCCTGTGGTCGACGACTCGATCAATATCGAGATCAACGAGGCTGACCTCAAGGTCGACACCTACCGTTCGTCGGGCGCCGGCGGCCAGCACGTCAACACCACGGATTCGGCGATCCGCATCACTCACGTGCCCTCAGGCATCGTCGTCGCCTGCCAGCAGGAGCGCAGCCAGCACAAGAACCGCGCCACCGCCATGCAGATGCTGAAAGCGCGGCTCTACGAGCAGGAGCTGGAAAAGCGTGAGACGGCGGCTAGTGCCGAGGCGGCGTCGAAGACGGATAACAGCTGGGGCCACCAGATCCGCAGCTACGTCTTGCAGCCGTATCAGATGGTCAAAGATCTGCGCACGAATTACGAGACCTCCAACACCGCCGCGGTGCTCGACGGCGATCTCGACGGTTTTATGGAAGCCTCTCTCGCCTCGCGCGTTCAGGGCTACGCAGACACTGTCGAAGAATAGGCCTCAGCCCGCGACGATCTTCTGCAGGATCTTGCCAGCGTTGAGGTAACGCGCCGGATCAACTGCATTGTCGGCGCGACGCACCTCGAAATGCAGATGCGGACCCGTGGAGCGTCCGGTTGAGCCGACCCGCGCGATCGGCGAGCCGGTCAGCACCGCGTCGCCCTCCTTGACCAGGAACGCGCTTAGGTGGCCGTAGCGCGTGATCAATCCGCCGGAGTGGGTGATTTCCACCACATTGCCGTAGCCGGAAATCTGCCCCACGAAGCTCACATTGCCCGAGCCGGCGCTGAGGACCGTTGTGCCCTGCGGGGCGGCGAAGTCGATGCCGGCGTGGAAGGCGAGGCGGCCAGTGAATGGGTCCTTGCGGTTCCCAAAGATTGAGCTCACCCGGCTGATCGTGCCGATCGGCTTGTGTACCGGGGCGACGTCGGCGGCGGCCTTGGCGGCCTTGAACCGCTGCAGCGCGTCAGCGACCCCATTGGCGTCATCGATCAACGAAGTTGGCTCTACTCCATCGACCGGCGGCAGCAGCGGCCCGCCCTCGGCATCCATTCCTGCATCGGGCAGCTTCGGCTTGATGCCGATCGTGGCGAGGGTCCCGACGATCTGATCGGTCTTGGCGGACGCTTCGTCCGACAGGCTGGTCAGCGCCAGCCGCGACTCGTTCATCATCTGGTTTACGCTCGCGGTTGCGGCAGCCACCTGCGCACCGGCATCGCCATCGGCAGGTACCACATCGGTCGGGGCTGGAGGCGCGTCGTCGGATGTATCGTCGCCCTTCGGGGCCGATGCGCTGGTGATGCCGAGCGCCGCGGCCTGGTCGGCGAGCTGTTTGACGTATTGATGCTGCTCGATCAGCACTTCCTGCGTCTGCGCCAGTTCCTGCAGCTGCAAATTGATGTCGCCGGTCTGCGCATAATGACGCGACTGCAGCCGGTCGACCTCAAGCCGCAATTGCGAGATGCGGTCCTCGTAGGCCGAGAACACCGAATCGTTCTGTCCGGCAAAGAGCTTGCCGATGTCGGGCGCCATTAGGAAACCCACGAAAGTCAGCACGTTCGTCGCCATCAGCGCGCCGAACCCGGCGTAGAGCACCAGCGGGCGGATATGGAGGCCTGGAGTAGGGGATTTCGGGCGCGGGGCGGCGGGTTTGCCGAACGGCTTTACTGGGACTTTCGCACGCACCGCAGTAACTCCCGGGACGCTAAAACACTCGGGATAATCATGGTCTGTTAAGGTTAATAAGGCGAAAAGGAAGCTCTAACCTGGCCTTAATGGGACGCGCCGGCGAGCTGCCGTGTGGCGTCGAGGACCTTCTGCGCATGCCCTTTGATCCGCGATGCCTTGAACACACCGGCGATCTTGCCCGCCGCGTCGATCAGATAGGTCACGCGCACCACGCCCATGAATTCATGGCCCCACAGCTTCTTTTGCTGCCACAACCCGTAGGGCTCGATGGCCTTGCGGTCAGGATCGGCGAGAAGGGGATGGGCGAAACCGTATTTCGCGCTGAATTTCTTATGGGTAGCAACATCTTGCGGGGAAATGGCGACAAGAGTCGCACCCAATTCCGCGAACTCCGGGGCGAGGGCGGAGAATTCCTGATTCTCGGTCACGCAGCCGCCGCTGTCGTCCTCGCAGTAGAATTCGAGGATCACTGGCTTGCCCCTGTGGTCGCGCAACCGAAAGCTGCTGCCACGGTCGTCCGTAAGGGTGAAATCGGGCGCCGTCTGGCCGGTTTGGAGCATCGCCGTCGTGCCTCCAGGGGCGCGAGACCGCACCTTTTCAGGACGCTAGTGCCATATTGCAGCCGGACTCATCGGACAAGAGACTGTGACTGGACGATGATGCCGGGGGCTTTTCGATTCATCGCAACCACGCCTGCGGAAGCTAATTGAAACCCACGCCGCCACCAGGCCAGCGGACCCGCAAGCGGTCGGCCGCGCGCACCATCGGCCTGATCGCCGCGTGGGTGTTCGGCGTGCCCGTGGCGCTTGTCGCCGTCCTTTATGTTGCGCTGCTGATTCACCCGCTGCCGCTGCCATTTATTTCTACGCAGGTGCGCAACATCATGGTCGCGTCGATGCCGGCGGGCACCGAACTCGAACTGGGCGACATGGCGCTGGCGCTCGAGAACTATGGGTTCCCGGTGATCCAGTTCAGTCCGGTCATCTACAAGGACAACACCACCGGCGCCAAGGTCGGTATGCAGGCGCTCGAGGTTGGCTTCTCGCCAATCCGCGCGCTGATCGGCCAGCCGGGCGCAACCGTCACGGTGGTCGGCCCGCACGTCCAGATCAACCAGGATTTGTTCGGCCCGCGCCTCGCCGATCTCGAAGTGGTGCCCGACCCCAAGGGAGGTCCGGCGACGGTGCGCGTCCTCGAAGGCTCAAGCGCTTTCCCGGATGCCGGCATCCATTCGGGCGGCATCGACGTCAAAGGCGAGACCACCGACGCCACCCACATGCGCTCAGACAATGACTGGCTGGTGTTCAACCTCGAAGCGGCCGAGACCGGCATCGCCTCCATCATCGAGCAGGCTGATATGGGGCGGTTCTCCCGGCTGATCGTCAAGAAGGCGACGGTCGACATGAACGACGCTCTCTATGGCGTCTACCGCACCTTCACAGACATCACCCTCGACATCGCCCCTAGCCCCAACGGTAAGGCCGTTGAAGGTAGTTTTTCCGCCGATTTCGGCGGCACCGTGATGCAGGGCATCCTCGAACGGGTGATCAACGAGAAGGGTGAGGCCCGCCTGAAGGTCTCGCTCAACAATTTTGACCTGGGTTCGTTCGTTCCCAACATCAACGACACGGACTCCACGGTGGGCATCGTCGGGGCCTCGGCGGTGTCACTCGACATCGGCTTCGACGCCAAGACGCACAAGATCCACGACGGCGACTTCCACATCGACATGACCGGCACCGACCTGCGGATGGGAGACGATTTCTTCCCCATCGCGAGCAACATCATCGAGGTCAATTGGACGCCGGCGAACGGCACCTTCACCATGGCCGAGTCCGCGCTGACCATCGGCAAGACAACGGCCAAGATGTCAGGCGTCTTCAAGATGGGTCTCGACGATCTTTATGGCCCGACGGTCGCCATTTCGATGAACAGTCGCGACGTGACGATCCGGCCCAGTGATCTGGAAGATCCAGTGCGCCCCTCATTCGACAGCATCAGTTTCAAGGGTTGGTCGGCGCCACTCTATGGCGCCGTTGGCATCGACCAGGCGATCCTGAGCCGGTCTGACGGGACCCGGATCGAGTCCAAGGGCCGCATCGATATGCTCAAAAAGGGCATGGGCTTTGATATGGCGGTCGCCGGGCAGGGAATTACCGCCGATGATCTGAAGCGCCTCTGGCCCTACTTTGTCGCCCCCGACGCGCGCAACTGGTTCGTCAAAAACGTGCTCGCCGGTACGGTCGAAAGTGCCAACATGAAGTTCGCGTTTCCAGTTGGAACGCTGGCGCTCGACGGTGGCGAGAGCAAGCCGATACCGCAAAATGGCGTGTTCGTCGAAATGGTGGCCGACGGCATCAAGGTGAAGCCGCTCGATACGCTGGTCCCCATCGAAGTCCAGGGCAAGGCTCGCCTGCAGGTGCACGATTCCGAGATCACGGTGGCAGCTGACGGCGGAACCATCCCGACCGACAAAGGCAACATCTCCGTCGCAAATGCCGCGTTGGTGATGACGCCGGGCGAAATTGCCGGTGAGAACATGGTCGAGATCTCGGGCGACATGTCGAGCGGCATTCCAGCGCTTTCGGCGATCCTCGATCAGGTGCAGCCCGGCGCCGCCAAATCCAAGGATATCCCGGTTGACCTGGCGTCTCTCGCCGGCGACCTCAACGTCCGGGTGGTCTCGACGATTACACTCGATGCCGCCGGTGCGACCAAGAAGCTCGACTACACGATCAACGGTAATGTCGTGGATTTCGGCAGTACGGCGCCCATCGAGGGCCACATCCTGACGGACGGACAATTGTCCTTCATGGCCACGCCGGACGGCTTCCGCATCGGCGGCTCAGCAGCGATCGACGGCGTCTCGGCCAGCGCCACCATCGACGGCGACATCAAGGATCCCAAAAAACCCAACATGGTGATCAACGCCTCGGTTGATCTGGCCGATCTCGCCAAGCTCGGCTTCGACGCCAGCGCGTTCGCCAAGGGCAAGGTTGGCATCATGGCCAAGCCGTTGCCCGACGGCTCGATCCAGATGGCGATCGACCTCGGTAAAGCCTCGATCAACGTCAAAGACCTCGGCATCACTAAGGATGCGGGAGTGGCCGGCATCATGCAGGCGACCATCAAGCAGCAGGGTGATCTCACCGACATCAGCGGCGTCAACATCGGCTTCGGCGACGTAAAGCTCAAAGGCAGCCTCGAGGTCGATGCAAAGAAGGGGCTGCAATCGGCAGAATTCAGCAATTTCACTTTGAGTCCCGGCGATGCGGCGCAGATTTCGCTGACTCCGCTCAGCGGCGGCTACCAGGTCCGCATTCGCGGCGACCAGCTTGATCTGAAGCCGATGCTCAAGCGCTTCTTCAGCCTCGATCAGGGGTCTGGTGGACCGCAGGCCACGAGCTTTACCCAGACCATCGCGGTTGATGCGGAGTTGAAGCGGGCACTCGGTTTCTACAAGACCACCGCCTACAACGTGGCCCTCGATCTGGCGCTCAAGGGCAGCGACCTCAAGAAGGTGAGCCTGCAGGCGCAGCTCGGCGACAACTCCTCGGTATCGGTGGTGACCAACCCAACGCCCGAGGGCCATACGCTGTCGGTCGTTTATAACGACCTCGGCAGCCTGCTGCGGCTAACCGGTGTCTATGCGCAATTGCAGGGTGGTGACGGCAGCCTAGTGCTCTCTACAAACTCCGGCACCAAGGTCGATCAGGGTCAGGTGACGATCAAGAATTTCGCCGTTGTCGACGAGAAGAACGTTGCCGCACTGCTCAATGGCCAACCCGGCGGCAACCGTTCAAAGGATCTTGCGTTCCGCAGCGCCAAGGTCACCTTCACCCACCGCGCCGATCGCGTGCAGATCAACGACGCCGTCGTCACCGGCGACAGCATCGGCGGCAGCGGCAGCGGCTTTATCTACACCGACAGCAAGCAATACGACCTTGTCGGCACGGTCATCCCAATGTTTGGGCTGAACAACGCTTTCGGGAAACTGTTCGGACCGCTCGGCGGCGGCCCGGCCGGTGGCCTGTTCGGTGTCACTTTCCAGGTGAAAGGCCCGCTCGACAAGCCGGACTTCAAGATCAACCCGATGTCAGCCCTGGCGCCCGGCGCCTTCCGCTCGCTGTTCGAATACCGGGCTAAAGAGCAGCCGCGGGCACAATAGCTGCCGCGAACCAGGCTGGTATGACTTGGTCATACCAAGTATGCTCGGGCCAACAGGAGTCCGGGCATGGCCAAGGTCGTCAAACGCACATTCAGCCTTACCGAAGAGCAGGCTAAATTCATCGACGCCAAAGTTGCCTCGGGCGCCTACGCGTCTGGAAGCGAGGTCCTGCGCGACAGCCTTCGGGGCATGCAGGAAGATGAGACGCTGATCGAAAAATGGCTGAAGGATGAAGTGCTCCCTACCATTGACGAGATGACGGCCCATCCCGAGCGGCTCATTCCAATCGATGAAGCCTTTGACCGGATCGAGGCCAAGCTCCGGGCGCGCGTCAAGGCCGCGGAATGAGTGGTCGCCAGGTGTTTCTGGCGCCAAGAGCAGAGGCCGATCTCGATCGGATCGCTGTGTGGATCGCTGATCAAGGCGCCCCGATCACAGCCCTCGACTATATCGGTCGCATCCGCCGCTTTCTCTCCACCCTGGGTCAGTTCCTCGAGCGAGGTGCCGATTACGGCCGCGTTCGGCCCGGGCTGAGAATCGTCGGCTTCGAGCGACGCGTCGTTTTTGCGATCGTCGTTCGCGATACTCAAGTCGAGGTCGAACGCGTCTTCTACGGCGGTCAGGACTGGAGGAAGGCCCTCCAGTTGCCCGACGATTAATACCAAAACTCGGTAACCGCGACTCTGGCGGGGTTCGCAAATCAGCGAGGGCGTGATTCAAATTGGCGAACGAGGGAGGTTCGTCATGCCCATTCCGCTTCGGGCCGATTTTGACACTGATCGG
>JBDTLB010000041.1:0-48675 GCA_039934955.1 Devosia sp. | reverse complement strand
ACCTACGACGCCATTATCGACGCTGCATGCCAAGCCTGGAACAACCTCATCGAACGACCCAAAACCATAACCTCCATTGGAATGCGAGACTGGGCACACACAGGTCAAAGGTAACAGCCGTTGGTATAACCCTGCGTAGCCGTGCCACCAGTGCTTGGGGCTGGCAGAGCATCGGCGGATGGTGGACGTCAGGTCAGGGAGCGGTGGCAGCAAAAGCGCCCAGGCTCAGCGGCACACACGATTTCCTCAGCTGTCTGTCCATTCGCCTGCCGGATACTTGGCCTGATTGAACTGTTGGCTTGAGCCAAGCAATGGTCCCGACCTAAATCGGGGACCAGACCCGCCCATGATGGCAACGTTCCGCGAGATAATGAGCGCGGATTAGCTACCGAACCAGCCGTCCTTCAGGTATCGCATGTACTCGAAGATCATGCCGTGCTTACGCACGAACGTGACTTCGAGGAAATCGCCAACGACGAACGGTGGAATCAGGATTTCCACCCCCTCCGCCTCGATATGAGGCTGGAGGTCTGCCACGCGGTAGGCGACGTGCGGTTGACGGCGCACTGCATCAGGCACGGTGCTATCTTCGCGGTAGCGCAGGAATTCGATGTGCTCGGGGTGATTGCGCGGATTGGTTACCCAGATCTTGCTGGCCTCAACCCAGTCTTCCAGCGGCTGCGGTTCGGTAGTGGTGATGCCGACATGATCGAAGATGTAATCGCTGGTCATCCAACCCTCACGACGTTGCCGATTCGTGCCGATTCTTCCGCCGCAAGCGTGGCTTCGAGCGCGGCCGTGGCGTCCTCTGGCGTGCCAATGGTCACTGTGCCTTCGCTCAGCGCAGTGTTGGCGAAATAGGTGAACTCATCGCGCAGCGCCCCGCCGCGCACGCCGTCGAACATCGGCCAATAGGTCGTATCGGGCGAATGCAGCTTGTTGTTGTCGACGATGGCGAGATTGGGGAAGGTATCCTGGATGTGGATGATGCCCTCAGTGCCGATGACCGACATGCGCTCGTCGATGTCGAAGGGCGTTTTCTCGGGCATGCACCAGACGATTTCGAGCGCGGCGGTGGCGCCGCCTTTGAAGCGGTACATGGTCTGGGCGATGTCGGGATACTTAAGGCCGCGAACGTTGACATACTGAGCATAAGCCGATGTGACGGTGTCACCTGTAAGCCAGAGCATGATGTCGGTGTCGTGGATGGCGTCGCCGACGATCGGCCCGATCTTGTTGAGGATGGTGGGCGTCCATGCTGCTGGGATATTGCGTCGCGAGGACAGGGCAACGATCTTGCCGATCCGCCCCTCGTCGATCGCCTGCTTTGCCATGCGGTAGCGTGGGTTGAAGCGCACGACGTGGCCAATGAACAGGATGCCTTTGGCGCCCTTCGAAGCGGCCGTGATCTTGCGTCCATCCGCCACCGTCGAGGCGATAGGCTTTTCGAGGAATACGTGCTTGCCCGCCTTCAGAGCGGCAATCGCCGGTTCGGTATGCTGGTCCCACATGGTGCAGATCGACACCGCATCGATGTCCGGATCGGCCAGCATGTCGTTGTAGTCGTGGTAGAGCTTGCTAACGCCGAACTTTTCGCCCATCGCCTTCAGCCGGTCGGGCGTGCGAGTGCAGAGTGCTGCGAGCTCCAGATTGGCGACGCCGGTGATGGTTTCGGCATGAATTTCGCCGAACCATCCAAGCCCGATGATGCCGATGCGCAGTCGATTCATTTCAGCAATCCCCCTCAAAAATCTTCAAGCGTGAGTTCGCGCGCCATTACAATGTTGCCGGCGGTGAGGCCACAATCCACCGGGATTGCCGCGCCGGTTACGGCACTCGCGAGGTCGGACGCGAGGAAGGCGATGACCCGAGCGACCTCCTCGGGCTCAACGATGCGGCCCAGCGGATACCACCGCTCCAGTGTCTTGAGCACATTGGGATCCTTGGCGGAGCGATCGTCCCAGATCGGCGTGCGCACGGTCCCCGGCAACACGATATTGGCGCGGATGCCGTAGCGGCCATATTCCTGCGCCAGGGAACGGGTCATCGAGATCATGCCCGCCTTCGCGGCGCTGTAAGCAGGGTCGCCCAGTGCCGACAGGCCGTTCACTGAACCGACATTGACGATGTTGCCCGAGCGCCGAGCGACCATCTGCGGCAGCACTGCGTGCGCGCAAGTAAAGGCGCCATTTAGGTTGGAAGCGACGTCCGACTGCCAGGCGGCCGGATCGGTCAACGCCACCGTACGGTGGCGTGAGCCGCCGGCATTGTTGATGAGGATGTGCACGTCACCAAACCCGGCGAAGGCACGCTGCACGGCGTCCGGGTCCGCGATATCCGCCGTGGCTGCCTTAGCGGTGATGCCTTGTTTGCCGAGCATCTCGACCAAGTCCATGACCTTGCCGCTGCGATCGAGCGCCGCGATGGTCGCCCCTTCCTCACCGAAGAATTTGCAGAGCCACTGGCCGATGCCGCCGGCAGCGCCGGTGATGGCGATGGTCCTGCCCTCAAACGCTTTGCTCATCGTCCGTCTCCCAGTGCCGCGCCGATCCAGGCCAGATTAGCCTGGCGCAGGTGCCCGTAATTGTAGAAGCCGAACTCATCGACCCCGCCTTCGCGCAGCGCATCGATGGCGGCGAGGAAGTCGCCCTTGGTTGAAAAGTCTGGGAACGATGGCCGCAATACGCCGCGCAACGTGACGTCCTTGCCGATGCGCCGGCGAATGTCGAACAGATCTGCCTTCACCCGCATCGGCGAGGGTTCGTAGAAGCACGCCTCGATTAAGCCGGTGGCCTCGCCGAGCGCCCGCAAATCACTGCCCTCGTACCAGGCACCGCCGGTGGGTCGCGCCACTGAGGGAAGCACTGCGACGTTGGCGTCGGGCCGCACATCGACACGAATTTCCGCCACCAGCGAGGTCACCACGTCATTGCGGAAATCGAGATAGCGCCGCAACTCGCCATTGGCGACGACATCGGCGCGCCAGAAGGCCTCCGCCATGTCGGGCGGAAAATCGATGTCGCTTGCCAGGTACCGCTCGATGTCGGCCGCAACCTGTGCCTTTAGCCGCTTTGCGTCGATGCCACGGCCTTCGGCCGCGGCGACGCAACGATCGCAGAAGCAGAGTCCCAGTAAATTCTCGAGCCATGGGTTTGAAGGTAACAGCGCGAACTCGTGATGATAGCCATGCGCGTACGGAGCGAAACCGGGCGCTTCCATCGAGATGCCCGCGATGGGATAGGTCTCGGTAACATCCCGCGCGAGCCCCCGGGCGTAAGCGCGCGCGTCGGGCGCCGAGGGGCAGAGACTATAGAAATACGGGTCGCCGAATGCGTTGCGAACGACGCTCTCGGGGTGCGCCATGCCGAGCGCTGTGTTGTGAAGCAGAACCAGCCAGACATTGATGGCCACGCGACCGTCATCGGTCAGTTCGCGCAACACATCGCGTCCCGCGAGCATGCTGTTGGGCCGCGGCTTGATCGCACCGTAACGCGACTCATCGCTTCCGAAGTAGGTCGTGCCGTCCTCGGGGAAGTAAACCTTCCCGGTCTTGCCGTGAGGCCGCAGGAATTTACCGGCGTGATAGCTGCCAGCGATGGTCACCGTGTCGAGCCCGATCGCCATGAACTCGTCGATGGCGGCGCCGATGCCGGTTTCAGCGAGGTCCCACGCGTAGCTGTAGATCGCCTTGTAACTCATGGCTGCACCTCAATGATGGTGATGGCTGCCCACGAGGAACGACTCCTCGAACGGCCGGCGGCTGACTTCCATCTCGCGCCCCCCGAGATAGACGGCGACGGGCTGTAGCAGCGTCGAGCCCGTTCGCTTCGTGCCGACGACGTCCTCGAAGGCATAGTTGCTGTCGAATTGCTTGAGTACGGTAATGTCGGCCGGTGCGCCGACTCCCAAATGTCCCAAGTCCGGACGGCGTATGGCGAGGGCTGGCTGGCTCGTCGACATCTCGATGACCTCAGCCAGCGTCAGCCCGCAATTGAGCAATTTGCTCATGATGTGCAGCATGTCGTAGCCTGGACCTTCCACCGCGATCACGTGCACGTCCGAAGAGATGAGGTCTGGCTTGAAGCCGTCACGTAGCGCCGCCTCCGCGGTGTCGTAGCCGAAGGCGCCCATACCGTGCGCGATGTCGAACAGCACGCCGCGCTCTCGAGCCTTCCAGACCGCATTGAGAACCTTGCCGTCGGGACCGATGGCTGAATTTGGCTCGGGCCGATAGCAGTGGGTCAGAATGTCGCCCGGCCGCAGCATGTCGACCACAGCCGAATAGCTCGGCGGCGGATGCCCGATGTGGGTCATCAGCGGCAGTTCGACACCCTCGGCCGCTTCGAGCGCCAGTTCGAGCGCGCCGAGGCCAAGATCACCGGTGACGATGCCGCCGATGCGAACTTTAACGCCGATGATGCGGTCGCGATTGGCTTCGATCTTTTCGACGCAGCGGTGCACCGGCAGCATCGAGCGCATCGTCGCTTCGCCGATCGATACGTCCTTGTCGAAGCCGAAAATGCCTGGGAAAGAAATGTTGAGGAAGGCGAAGATCCGGTAGGGCGACTGGATCATTACATAGTCGCGAAAGCCGTCGTAGTTACCGGCCCCCGCGCTGCCGGCGTCGACCAGCGTCGTGCAGGCCGAGCGCCTGGCGATGAAGCCCGGATCGACGCTCAGCGACGTCGCTTTGTGGTAAACATGGGTGTGGATGTCGATGAGCCCAGGGGCCACCACCGAGCCGCTGACGTCGCGCACCTTAGTCGCTGCCGCTTCGATGCTCGGCGCAACGGCTGCGATCCTGCCGTTCTTGATCGCGACGTCCATATGACCGTCGATCTGGTTGCGGGCGTCGATGAGGCGGCCGCCTTTCAGAACAAGGTCATAGACGGGCTGTTTTTCAGGCTGGGGCATCTAGTGCCTCCGGTACGCAGTGCCCCACGGCGGGCAAGGCCCGTCGCTAAAGCACTTGCGGTGTTGATCGGTCAGGCGAGTTGGACGACCCGCTCTTCGTTGATGCTCTGCTCGGCAGCCAGCACGATGCGCAGGCTATTCACCGCAGCGTCCATCGAGTCCGAGAGATCGAGATCCTCGTTGATCGCCTTGAGGAAGAAAGCCTGCTCGCGATCGCAGAGGTCTTGATGACTGGGTTCGTCGGTCATGGTGAAGATCTCGTCTTTGCGAACGAAGCTCTTGTCGACCGGCGACACCTCAGCATGGTGATACTGGATAGCGTCAGTCTTGGTGTGCTGGTCGATGTCAGAGGAGTCCGACACGCCTTCTTTGTGTGCCTTGGGATTGGGGACGATCGACACGGCACCCTTGGGTCCCACCACGTCCTTCACGAAATAGGCAACTTCGCTCATCATCGGTCCCCAACCGGCTTCGTACCAGCCGATCGAACCATCATCGAAGGTGACATGCAGGTGGCCGTAATTGGGCTTGTCGGCCTCGGCCCAGAGCTTGGCGCCGATGCCATGCACCCGCACCGGCTTGGCGCCGGTCAACTGGCACATGACGTCGACATAGTGGACACCGCAATCGACGATTGGAATCAGCGAGTCGATCAGGTTTTTGTGCCAGTCATAGGTTGGCCCGCCTGATTGCTGGTTGAGGTTGAGGCGCATGACGAGCGGCTTGCCGAGCGTCTGCCCCAGTTCGATGAACTTGATCCAACTCGGGTGTACGCGCAGGATATAGCCGAGTACAAGCTTGCGGTTCTTCTGACGGGCTAGGGCCACGACTTTCTCGGCATCCTCGACCGTGGTGGCGATCGGCTTTTCCATGAACACATGGGCGCCCACGTTGATCGCCTTGATCGCATACTCGGCATGCGTATTAGGCCAGGAATTGATCGAAACTGCATCGGGCTCGGTCGCAGCAAGGGCTGTGTCGAAGTCCTCGAACAGCGGATAGCCCGCGAGTTCTGCCGGCACCGGCTTCGCTTTGATGGTGCGGCTCATGATGCCGACGATCTCGAAGCCGGGGTTGCGATGATAAGCGCTTGCATGGGACTTGCCCATGTTCCCCAGACCCACCACCAGCACGCGCACCTTGTCGGCCATCCGGCCCTCCCGACGGTTTGTCTCAAGTGACGCGGGTGGCGCCTGGGCCGCCCGCGTCAGTTTCTAGTTTCAGGCGATGGCCTGGTCGAACAGCTTGGCCCGCACGGCCTCGATGTCCACCGCGGCGAGGTCGGCGGGCAGCGCATAGGCGAGCGCATCGGCCTTGACCTTGTCGTGATCGAAGTCGTTGGCACCAGCAATGAGTTCGTTGGTGACGACATCCTCGGCCTTGATCGCATTCTTAACCTGACCGAGCTTATGAACCTCGTCGAAGAAGGTCTGCCAGGCGACCACGTTATGGTCACCCCAACCGGCACGCTTAGACATGTCACCACGCACGACGTTGAGGTTCTGCAACAGCGACATGGCGCCTTGCTCAGGCCCGTTGGCTTGGGCGACCGTCGGGAACTGCTCGAACACGGCATGCACCGCAGCCATGGGGTTGTGGTAGGCAGCTTCAAGGCCCATCGACCAGGCACGCAGGTATTTCTCGAGGAAGGCCTTCTTGTCAGGATCCTCGAGGTCGGCGGCCCGAACGACGTAGGTGTTGGCGAAGAGCGGTGAACGCTGTACGCCCAGCCAGTACTCGAAATCGAGGCCCGTCGAGATCCACTCGGCACGCAGGCCCTCCCAGGCGAGAGCAGCGTCGCCCTGGCCCGCGGCCAGCGCCGTGCCCCAGGTCGGCCAGCCGGCCTCTAGATATTTCACCTTGGTGATGTCGACGCCTTGCACGGCGAGCATCGGATCGACGATCGACTGCCAGGCGGCGGAACCGAGGAGAATGGTTTTCCCCTCGAGCTTTTTGAGGTCGTTCGACCCCTCGCCCCTGCGGAAGGCGAGGCTGAAGGTGTCGAGGGCGCCCCAGTGGAACGCGGATTTCAGCTTCATGCCGTTCTCGAGTGCGAACGTGAAGATGCCGGGCGACGGGAAGCCCATGTCGGCCTGGCCGACATCGACGAATTTGACTGTCGCGGTACCGTCGGAAGGGCCTGGCTGCATATCTACCTGCACGCCGAGATCGTCGAAATAGCCCAGCTTCTTGCCCATCCAGAAGCCGAAATCGTCCATCACCTCAAGCGTGCCGCGTGGCGAGATCCAGGTGAATTTCGAGTACGGCGCGGCGCTGGCACGGCCGATGCTCCCCAGCGCGGTGACAGTGACGACGCCTGCAGCCGAAACCTGCAAGAAGGTGCGGCGGCTGATGCCGTTCGCAAGCGAAAACTTGTCCATGTTCATTCCCCTGTTGATGATCGTTTCTTAGTCAGTTCCTGCCGTTCCGGCGGCAAGCAGTTGCTTCAGGCCTCCCAACTCGCGAACTTCTTCCCAAGGAGAAAAAACAGCACGTAGATGAGAATGCCTAAGGTCGAGAGGATCAGCACGACAGCGAAGAACTGCGGCATCTGAATCATTGATGAGTAAGAGGTCAGCCGGTTGCCCAGCCCGAAGCCGCCGCCAACCATTTCGGCGCCGACCGCGGTCAAGAGACCAAAGATCGAACCGACCATCAGGCCGACGAAGATCATCGGCAGCGCCATCGGAGCGCGGATCTTCCAGAAGATCTGCAGCGTCGAAGCGCCATAGGAGCGGGCCAGAGCAATCTTGCCGCTGTCGACGCGGCGAAAGCCGGTCGCTGCATTGATCATCACCATCGGTCCTGAGGCCAAGGCCACGGCAATTATCCGCGGCTCGTAACCGAAGCCAAAACGCAGGATCAGGAGGGGCACCAGCGCCAGCATCGGCGTCGTAACCAGCAGCAAGATGTACGGGGTGACGATTTTTTCGGCGAACGGAAACTGGGTAATCACTGCCGCTAGGATCATCCCCGCAGTCGCGCCGATGCTGAAGCCGCCGATCAACTCCACCAGCGTGTGACCGAGTTGTGGCGCTATGAACGGAAAGTCCGTGACCAGTGCCCGCGCAATCTCGCTCGGCTTAGGCAGGACGTACTGTGGCACCTGGAAGATAGTCAGCAGCAATTCGGTGCCGCCAACTATCACTACGGCGACGAGCATAATGGCGAGTACTTCGCGCAACGAACGGATGCCTGGGCCCGCTGCCAGCGCCGACATGCCACCGCTGAGGCCGACATCGCCCGTCGTGGCACCTCGATTGAATTTAGGAATGGCGTCGGTGTCGCTCAAGATCGTCCTCAAACTACCGGTTGCGCCGTCGGGGCGCTGGCGGGCTTAGCGTATCGGCTCTGCTGCTTGCCGATGATTTCCATCTTGATGATATTGGTGAGGTCGAAGACCTCCTTGGTTGCCATGATCTCGAGCGAACGCGGTCGCGGGAACGGCACATCGTGGATGCTAGCGACGCGACCCGGGCGCGCGCTCATCACCAAGATACGATCGGAGAGGAAGATCGCCTCTTCGATGGAATGGGTGATGAGGACTATGGTGGTTCGCGTATCGAGCCAGATCTCCTCGACCATTTGATTCATTTCTTCACGAGTGAACGCATCGAGTGCGCCGAACGGCTCGTCCATCAGCAACACGGATGGCTTGAATGAAAGCGCGCGAACCAACGCGGCGCGTTGTTGCATGCCACCCGAGAGCTCGCGCGGAAAGCGCCCCCCAAAGCCGGCCAGGCCGACGCGCTGCAGCAGGTCGTCGATCCAAGGTCGCTCGGGCTTCGTACCCTTGATCTCGAACGGGAAGTTTATGTTGGCATCGAGATTGCGCCACGGCAGCAAATTGGCGTCCTGAAACACCATTCCTATTTCAGAACTGGGTCCATTGATGGACCTGCCATCGAGCAGCACTTCGCCCGAGCTGAGTTTGTGAAGGCCGGACATCGACCACAACAATGTAGTCTTCCCGCAACCCGAGGGGCCGACGATGGAGACGATCTCGCCAGCCCGCACATCGAGCGAGCAGCGATCTATCGCCAGCAAATCGCCCGACCGTGTGCCGTACACCTTGGTGGCGTCCTTCACCTGTAGCTTCGGTCGATGTGCTGCGGCAGCAGACAATAGTCCCCCCTTGGTACCCACTCCGGCGGGTGCGTATCGGACTTCTTTCGAGTCCTTCATTGGCCGGTGACATCAGTGTGTAACTAACCTACTTTTTATGTCAAGCCGTCAATACGCCGAGTGTTCTCGGCCGAAAAGTGGCAGCATTGCTGGCATTTTGTTGCTTGAGCGATGTGTAATTTTCCTACATGATGCGGTGGAAGTATCTTGGCGACGGGCTTCCCCGCAGGTGCAGCTTGTGCTGAAACCGACGATGGAGAGATGCTATGGGACGCGTCGGCAATAGTCAGGCAAAGGGCACCGTAGTGCGGATGCATAAGTCCCATAAAAATGGCGATGGCTACACAAGGCCGATCCCCGATATCTTGTCGATTATCAAAGACTCCTATGCGGAGCTGCGTCCAGCCGAACGTCGTGTCGCCGAAATCGTGCTGGCTGACGTCACGTTCGCAGTTGACGCTGCCAACGTCGAGATTGCGCGCCGGGCAGGGGTCAGTGAACCTACGGTTACCCGCTTCTGTCGTGCCATCGGCTGCGGAGGGGTGCGGGACTTCAAGCTTAAGCTGGCGCAGAGCGTCGTCGTCGGCCGGCTATACCTCTCGCCCGGCGAACCGACGCCCCAGACGACGGACGGATCGCCGCTATGGAGCGTTGTTTTCAGCGAAGCGCGAAATGCCCTTACGGCAGTTGAACGCAGCATCGACCCGACCGACATCCTGAAGGCCGCCGATTTGGTGGCCGGCGCGCACCAGATCGTCGTTTTTGGACTCGGCGGCAGTTCGACGGCTTTGGCGCAGGAAACGCAGAACCGCCTGTTTCGCTACGGCCTCGTCGTCGTAACCCACTCCGATCCCTACGTGCTCAAGATGACGGCGGCGACACTCAAGCCCGATGATCTGGTCATCGCAATTTCGGGCACTGGCCGCACCCGTGAAGTCATCGAAATCGTTGAGGTGGCTAAACAGTACCGCGCCAAGGCTATTGGCATAACCGCTCGTGACTCCGAGCTCGCCGCTATCTGCGATGTCAAACTCGCGGTCGATATCCCTGAATATGCCGACCCACTGAAGCCGACCGCCTCGCGCTACGCATTTCTGGTCATCATCGACCTGCTCTCGACCGCCGTAGGGTATCGCCTTGACCCGTCGGCGCGAGAAACACTTCGTCGCATCAAGTACACAGTCCTGAGCCACCGCAAGGGTAAGGTCCTGGAGCCCTTGGGGGATTGAAGCCGACGCGAGGGCTGGACTTATTACGCCTGCCGCTCGGAGAAACCTTGCGCATGGCCTCGCTCTACCCCGCGCAGGCACTTGGTGGCGAGACAGTCTGTCTTCAGCGCTAGCAGCAATTTCCCGTCGCGGCTGACGCATCGGCTGGGGCCCGGACAGACTATTTTAGTAGACCGGGCGAAACCGAGCCCTGCAATTGCCGCTGAAATACAATGTAAGTCGCGAGCACCGGCAGCACCGTGATCACCACGGCGGCGAACAATGCGCCGAAGTTCACAGAATAACCGGCCTGCGAGGCGAACGAGGCCATGCCTTGTGACAGTACGTAGTTCGAGGCCTTGGTGTTGAGTGCGACGGGCAGTAGAAACTGGTTCCACAGACCGAGGAAGTTGAAGATCGCGACCGACGCCATGCCGGGCTTGGCCATCGGCAGCATGATCTGGAAGAAGATCCGCCACGGTCCGCAACCATCAAGCGCGGCGGCCTCCGCCACTTCCTGCGGGAGTGTCTTGAAAAAGGCGTAGAGGAAAAACACCGTGAAGGGCAACGCGAACGCGACGTAAGTGAGGATGAGGCCGGGCAGCGTATTGATCAGCCCGATGTTCTTCAGTGTCAGAAATAGCGGCACGACCGCCAGAAAGATCGGAAAAGTAAGTCCCGCCAGCATGGCGTAGTAGATGAATTTGCTGCCCCTGAACTCGAAGCGCGCCAGCACATACGCGCACATGGCGCCAAGGATCATCACGATGACCAGTGCGCTCGCCACGACGAACACCGTGTTGAAAAAGAACGTTCCGATGCTGGCGGTCGTCCAGGCCGAAACGTAATTTTCGAAATTCCAACTTGAGGGCAACATAAAGGGCGAGGCGAAGATTTCCTTGGTCGTTTTGAACGACGACATCAAGACCCACAGAAGCGGCGCGCAGACGATGACCGACCACACGATCAGCGACGTGTGCGAGATGCGGGCAACGGTCTTGTCTGTCCAGATTGATGGGCGCGACAGCGGGCGCTGGGCGCGGGGTGGCAAAGGAACAGCGCTGGCATCGCTCGGCGCTGCAATAGCAGTCGCCTGAGCACTGATGCCTGGAGCGCCTGCGGCTCGCAGAGCTCCGACTGCCGCGCGCACATCGGCGGCGTTCGTGGGCTCAGGCGGTGCCATTACCACCGTCTTGGGCTTCCCGATCGACCGCTCGCCAGTCAGCCAGAAGACGAAGAATACGAGTGCCGCAAACGCCAGGGTAATGATGGCGAGCGTCGCGCCCATCGAGCTGGCGTAGCCGAACTTGCCTTTCTTGAACGCCGTGACCAGAAGGTCCTGTGAGATCACCAGGGTCGAGTTGGCCGGGCCGCCGTTGGAATTGAGCGCCTGCATGTAGACGAAAGCGTCGAGGGCCAAAATGCCAAGATAGATATAGGCCGTACGAATCGTGTCGCGGATCATCGGCACGGTGATGCTGATGGCGGTGCGGATGCGCCCCGCGCCATCGACGCGAGCGGCGTCGTAGACCTCCGCCGGGATGCCTTTGATGGCTGCCACGAACAGCACCATATAGAACCCCACCATCGACCACGCGATGACGAAAATCGAAGCGCCCATGGCGGTGCGTTCATCACCAAGCCAGGCGAATGACTGAAGGCTTTTGAAGCCTATCCCGGTGAGGATGCCGTTGAGGAGCCCGTTGGACGGGTCGTACATCTGCGCCCAGACGATGCCGATGACGATCGCAGGCACAGTGTAAGGAAAGAACGAGATCACGCGGTAGATGTCGGAGTGGGCAAGGCCGCGGACTTCGCCGCGGCTCACGCCACCGACGGTGACCAGTGTCGCCAGCGTCAGAGACAGGACGATGACGAGAGGCGGCAGGACGACGACCAGAAAAATGCTGTTTGCAACAGCCTTCAGGAAGACGTCGTCCTGCAGCAGTCTCAGATAGTTTTCGAAGCCCACGAAGTTCATAGACTTCGAAAAGCCCGACCAGTCGGTCAGTGAGTAGTAGAAGGCCTGCACGAATGGCGAGATCACGAAGATCACGTAGATCGCGAGTGGAAGTCCGAGGAAGACCAGAAAGAAGCTGGCCTGCCCGAAGCTCGGTAACGTCCGCTTTTTGAAGGCGGGCGCTCTCGCCATCGTGCTGTCCGTCACTTCACGACAACTTTGGTGACCGACGAGTCGTTGTAGACGCCGTCGGTGATTTTCTGCAGCCCGGCGGTGAAGTCAGCGACGCTGAGCTTGCCGTCGAGGAAGCTGTTCCAGACGACGAGTTCGTCGGAGTTCGTGCCGTAGAGATCGAACGAGTTCCAGGTGAACACGTCCTTCCCGGCGTCGGCCAGAAGTTTGCTCTGCGAGACCAGAGCGGTCGAGCCGAAGCCGTCAGCAGGCACGGTGTCCTTGACGATGGTCGGCGCGAGCTTGGTCTTGGCGAAGTTCGCCGCGGCTTCCTTGGAAAGCATCGTGCGGAGCAGTTCCTTGCCACCCGCGGTGTTGAGACCAGCGGTCGGCAGGATGAACGGCTCGCCGGCAGTGGCGTGAAGTGCGGTCTTGGGCAGCTTGCCGTTGTCGGAGACGGAGAGCTCGTTCATGCCCACCATCTTGAAGCCATCCTTGGTCGCCTTCTTCATCTCGTTCTCGATCCACGAGCCCGAGGGATAGAGCAGGAAGGACTCGTCGTTCGACCACTGCGCCTGCGCAGCAGTGAACTGGGTGCCCGCCCCGCCCGGCTTCATCATGCCGCCCGAGATGATCTCGTACAGCGAGTTGAACACCGATTGCATGGCCGGAAGCGACCAGCAGCCCGGAGTGAAGTTGTCGATGGCCAGGCGCACTTCGTCACCGCCTTCCTTGATCGCTGAGGCGACGGCGGTCGTGCGGTAATAGGTCGCGGCTTCTTTGCCCCAACCAAAGAGGTAGAGGTTCTTTTCCTTGGCCTTCTTGCCGAGCTCGATGGCTTCGGCCCAAGTGGTCGGCGGAGTCCAGCCATTGGCTTCGAACAGGCTCTGCGAATACCAGATGGCGTAGACCGTCATCACGTAGTTGAGCGCGATGAACTTGTCGCCGAAGGTGCCGGGCAACTCAACGCCACCGACCAACGTGTCGCGGATCTTGATGCCTTCGAGGTTCGGCGCGTCGAGAACGCTGTTCATGTCCTCGAGCTGATCGATGATGGCCGAGAAGCCGATGCTGTCGGCGCCGGAGTTGTCGATAAGATCCGGCGGGTTGCCGCCGATGAAGCGCGGCTGCAACTCGGTGGCGATCTTGGTCGTCGGCGACACCTTCACGGTGACGTTCGGCCGGTTCTTTTGCATGAGGTTGGCGGCGAACTCGACATAGTCGATGCCGTAGCCACCGTTGAAGATCACCGCGTCAACGGTCGAGCCGTCTGCGAGGCCGAACGGATTGGCGGCATCCTGCGCCAACGCGCCGGTACTGAACGCCGTTGCGCCCAGAAGGCCGGCAAACGGCGCCACTGCTGCGAGTGCCGTCGTTCCCTGTAGGAATGCGCGGCGGTCAAAGGTCTTTTTCATCCTAGTTCTCCCTGTTCGAATTGTCAGACTAGTTCACTCCACGCCAAAGCGCTCCCGAAAGGTGCTTACGCTTCCCTGCGGATCCGCTCGCCGTAAAGATTCTCAAGAGTTTTGTTGTGCTCGTCGCCCCTTGGAATGTTTGCAGAGATATAGACAGGGGGCGTTTTACCGCGCTGGCGCATCGCTTCGGCGACGCCGATCGTGATGCGCTGGGCGATAAAGGCTGCGGTGAGCGAAGACACGGCACCGACACCGACGCCGCCCTCGAGCTCCATGGTGCTGTCGCCGAAGGGCGCCAGGTTGTCGATAGTGATGTCGGCAACTTCGCAAAGACGCTTGCCGCTCGGATGCTTGGGCGTAACCCTCATGGTGTGGTCGAGGCTGGTCACTGCGATCAGCTTGTGGCCGCGAGCCTTGGCCGCAAGCGCTACGCCGAGGATCGATCCATTCACGCCCGAGTTAGACGCGATCATAAAGATGTCATTCGGCTGCACGTCGAACAGCGATACCAGGTTCTCGCCGACGTTCGGGTCACGCTCGAATTCGGCGTCACCCAGCGCCGAGATATCCCACCCGCCGCGAAGCACCAGGGTCCGCAGTGCCATACGATTGGTGGCGATCAGCCCGCCAGCACGACCTGCGATTTCCATGGCGAAGGCCTCGGAGTGACCGGTCCCGAAGGCCTGGATGACGCCACCCGCGGCGAGCGCATCCGTGGTCAGCTTCACGGCCTCGTCGATCGCCGCGTTCGGGCCCGCCAGGCGGGCGAGGCGGGTCGTAACTTCGTGCAGAAACTGGGCGTTAAGGTCGGTCATAATTCACTCGGTTCTTTGGGTCGTTCGTCCACAGCACGTTGTGCGGCAGGCTTGGAGGAGACGCCACGGCGGACCGGCCGGCGACGGGGCGCCACCGCGGCCGCGGAAGCGGCGAGAAGGCGGGTCGTGCGCTCGTAATCAAGCTGCGCGACCAGCAGGTACAGCAGGTCGACGACAAAGAGCTGACAGTGTCGCGCGGAAAGGTCGGCGGGCTGCAAGTAGCCATGGGGCGAGGCTGCGATGAGGACATCGTGGGCAAGCTTGGCCAGCGGTGAATCCGAGTTGGCCGTGATCGCTACCGTGTGCGCACCGGCAGCCTTGGCGACTGTCAGCATCTGGATCGTTTCTTCGGTGCGGCCCGTGTTGGAGATTCCAATGGCGACACATTGATGGTCGAGAATGGCTGCACTGGTGAGCCCGTCGTGGATCTCGGACCACGCGTGCACGCCGATGCCGATGCGATAGAGTCGCGCCTCGGTTTCGAGCGCGGTCACTGCACTGCCACCGACGCCGTAGACGTCGAGGTGGCGAGACCGAGCGATGGCCTTGGCGACGCGCACCGCGGTGCGTATGTCGATCAGACCGGCCGTCGTCTGGAGCGACAGTATGTGGGTGTTGAACAGGGTGTTGCGGATCTCCTCTGGCGGATCGTCAGCGCCGAAAGAACGGCCGATGTCGGCGATCCAGGCGGCTTTGGAGCCGCCCCGGCCTACATCTTCGGCTATATCAACACGCAGTTCGGAGAAACCGGCATAGCCGAGCAGGCGGCAGAAGCGGGTGACAGTAGCGGCGGAGGTGCCGGCGCGCTCGGCGAGCCCAGTGATCGACAGAGTTAGAGGGGCCTTGGGGTCGTCGTTAAGGACGGCCGCAATCTTTGCCATCGTCGCCGGCATCTGCGATTGATACGTCGCGATGCGATCCAGCACGGTGAACGTCTTTGCTGCTCCAGTCATCGTGTGTTGCGAGCCAATTGTGAAAATCACTCTCAGGGCGACGGGCATTTACTGAAAACAATTCTTATCGAGCTGGTTTGCAACTGGCAAGCGGATGTATGACGGAATGATCACAGCCTTGCTGGCCATCGACGTCGGCGGTTCGACCTCGCGCGCGACGCTGGTGGACATGTCGGGTAACTGCCTCGGCCAGGGCAAGAACCGTGGGGGCAATCCCGGCTCGAACCCGCCTGATCAGGCCGCCGCTGCTATCATCGCCGCTGCCGAAGCCGCCGTGGCCGATGCCGGCATATCGCTCAACATTGAAGTGGCGTTGCTCGCTATGGCTGGCCCGCGAGTGAACGCGGCACAGGCGCGGATAGAAGAAGCCTTTCGCGCGCTCGGCCTAAGCGGTCCGCTGGTTTTCAGCGGTGACCTCAACGCCCTGTTGCCCTCGGTAACCGCCGCGACGAGCGGCTACTGCATCGTGTGCGGCACAGGCGCCGGTGCGGTGCGCGTGCGCAATGGCGAGATCGAGGAAGTGGTTGATGCAGCCGGCTGGCTGCTCGGCGACCTCGGCTCGGGCTACTGGCTCGGCCATCAGGCGGCGATCGCCGTCACCGCCGCGCTCGAGAGACGTGGCCCCAAGACGGCATTGACCGAGGCCATCCTCGACTCCCTAAACATCTCGGCCACCGACGAGCGCGTTTGCAACGGCCGCTCGAGGCCGCTGCGCCTGCTGATCGACGCCATCTATTCGATGCGGCCGATCGAGCTGGCCAAGTTCGCACCACTGGTGATCGCGAACCGCAAGGATCAGGTTGCGGCGGGGCTGCTGGCGCAGGCCGAGCGCTATCTGCTCGCCGATTTCCAACAGCTGTTCACTCCCGACTTGACCGGACCGGTGGTGCTGGGCGGCGGCATTGCCGCGCACCTCAGCGGTCTGCCCTCGGCCATTGCGAAGGTGATACGCACCGCTGGCTACGAGCCTGACATCCGCCTCTCGGGCGACAGTTCAGTAGGCGCTGCGGTGCTGGCGCTACGCCATCAAGGCGTGATCGTCGATGAGGCGATGCTGAAGGCCGTCGCCGCATCGCTGGCCGCCCATGCCACAAAAATGGCCACGCCCGCTTAGGGCTCCTCGATCTCGTGCATGCGGAGGTTGAGTTCCCGAGGCACAGGATGTGCCTCGAGGTCCGCTTTGAGCTCAGCTACGGTTGCTGAGCGCTTGAGCTGGGCCTCGATCAAGCCGCGGCGGAGGCGCGTCCACAGATCAGATAGCAGCGTCTCGCCCTCGCGAATGGTCGCAAAAGGACGATCGAAAAGCAGTCGCTCGAGTTCGTCGAAGTCACCATCGTTGGCCGCGACGACGGCCCGGGCGAGGACGATGCGTTCGTTGTTGCGGATGTGTGCCGGCAAGGCGTCAACGAAGGTTTTTAGTTCGGCCGAAAGCCGGGCGGTCACGAAGTATTGCGCGATTTCGACTGCCAGTTCGGGCGGCGCGTCGCCGCAGTTCCAGGCGCGCAGATAACTCCTCGCTGCAGCCCCTGAATCGGAGGCCAATAGGGCTTCGAGGCGATAGGCGGCCAAGCTTGGCTTGAGCGCAAGAGACTGCGCGACGCGCTCGCGTGCCATATGGCGATCATTGCGATCGAGCGCGGCAGTGGCCAGCGCTAGTGCGCCCACCCAGTTCGGAGACCTCGCCTCAATGCGGTCGACCCACAAAGCCGACAGGGCGACACCAGCAGGGATGTGTTGGAGGTTCGACTCGGCGATGGTCGCACCACTCGCGAGGTCGTCCCAGAAGTCGTTGGACGATTCCGCGCTGAAGTCGAGACCGGCCGCGAGCGGCTTGCCGATCAAGCTTTCCTGCCGCGCCCCCCAGCGCTCGCCCGTCGAGTGGCGAAGGTTGACGGGGAGACGCGCTTGCTCGCCCAGGAAGGCGTCCACCCGGGCGAGTTCATGGGCGGAGATTGTTCGGTCGATGCCGTTCGCTGCATGCGTGGTCGCTACGCGATAGTCCGCGTCGTGCGCCATCGCGCCCAGCTGAAGTGGCATGAACGCTTCCGTCCATTCGCGCTCTTCGTGCGATTTGAGTTCAAAGAGCTGGTTCTGGGTCGGAGCAATGCCACTCTGGATTTCGAGATAGTTACCCTCACCGGGCCTGGACAGGTAGTCCATCCAGTTCTGACCGCCGATTCCGCTGCCAAAATAGAAGAACTTTCTACCCTGCATCTCGCGCGTGCTGCACTGTGCCAGGCCCTGGCCCTGGCGATCGACGGACGCAATGAAGAGGCGCGGCTCGGATGGAGCGCGGAAGAATACCGATGTCGCGTTTGTCCAGTTCTCCGGATAGGACGCATCCCAATCGGTGCGAGGGAAGTCGCAGCGGCTTAGGTTGTTGCCGGGCCAGATATGCTCGATCGAATATTCAGCTGGGCTCAGCACGCGCGTCCCCGGCGACATCGGCGCTGCGACGTTCGTCCACCAGTAGGCGAGGCGCGTCTCGTCCGACGGATTGACGATGCGGCCATGCGCGAACAGGAAAGCGGAGTCTGCCGGCAGGAACAGGTCGACCTGCCACGTGGCTTCGACGATGCGGTCGAACTCGTAGAGCCTGAGGATCGGCCCGCGTGGCGTCTCGCGCACACCCGCGAACACCGGTGCGCAGGTGAACGGCGTGTGGCCCGGGATGAGACCATTCCACTCGATGCCGCCCGAGAACCAGGCGTTGAGCGCCGCAAGGTTGGCGGGCTGAAACACCGGATTGCGAAAGACGAGATCACGGCCGGTCCTCAGGTCCTTGAGCTCAAGCAGGCGGCCGCCGAGCGAGGGCGCAACGACGGCCCGGAGAAGCCCGTTCTCGATCGTCAGAACGTCGAGCGTGCCGGCCCTGAGGTCGCGGTCGTAGTCGTCGGACACTTGATAGGGCAGTATCGAGTCTTCGCCCCAGTTGAACCCGTGGCCGCTCTCTTCGAGCGAGAGGCCGAAGTTCGGTGGAGTGTCCCGGGTGGGTGTGGGTTGCTGCCAGCGGAAGCGTGGGAGATTGCTCGGCGCCCCAAGCCGCGACATGGGCAGAGAGAGGCGTTCCGGACGGATCGTCGTCATGGCGTCCATTCGTCTTTGAGGATCAGTTCGACTACCGGCACAACCACGTCCGGCTTCTTCACCGGTAGGTGCAGCGTCATTGTGGTCTCGCCCACGGGCGGCACGAAATGCGGGTCGGTCTGTGCGCCAAGCCACTGCACCTCACTCGCATCGTTGAGCAGCTGGGCGTACTTCACCTTGCCGGCCAAACCATCGAGATGCAGGTACTGATTGGGCCAGTTGTAGATATGCAGGTAGAGCCGGTTGCCCTTCTGCGTGTAGCGACAGCCGTCAGGCGCCACGTGCGCCGAGCGCCCCGCCCCGTAGATGGCGCGGCTATGGAGCCGCATCCAGCTGCCATAGGCGTCGAGCGCATCGATAGCGCGCTGGTCGAAGTTGCCGCGAGCAGTGGGGCCAACGTTCATCAGCAAATTGCCACCGAGCGAGACGCCGTCGATCAGGATCTGCAGCAGCTGCGCTGGGCTCTTCCAGCTCTCCTCGTCGCGGTAGTAACCCCAGGAGCCCGAAAGGGTCTGGCACATCTCCCAAGTCGGCTCTTTGCCGTTGATTAGGGGCGGTGTGCGCGGCGTGTACTGCTCCGGCGTTACCATGTCGGGGGTGTCGGTGTCGAGGTCGAGCCGGTTGTTAACGATGATGTCGGGCGCCAGCTTGCGGACCAGCCTAAGAAGTTCGAGGCTCTGCCAATCATCGCGACCCTTGCCGGGCAGGCCCTTGTCGGTACGACCGGGATAGCTGAAGTCGAACCAGATGATGTCGATCTTGCCATACTGGGTCAGCAGTTCCGTCACTTGCTCGCGCATATACGCGGCGTACCGCTCCCTGTCGCGACCTTCGTTGAGCGTGGCGGCGTCCTCGCGGTTTCGCAAGGGGTGATACATGTCGATGGGGAAGTCGGGATGGTGCCAGTCGGGCAGCGAGTAGTAGAAGCCGATCCTGAGGCCCTCGTCGCGAAAGGCATCGACGAAAGGGCGGAGCAGATCGCGGCCATAGGGCGTCGCGGTTGCCTTGTACGCCGTAACCTCGCTGTCCCAGAGCGCGAAGCCCTCGTGGTGCTTGGCGGTGATCACCGCATATTTCATCCCCGCGTCGCGGGCGTGGCGCGCCCACTCTTTCGGGTCGTAGAGGTCGGGATCGAAATTGTCGAAGTACTTCTGATATGTCGCGTCGTCGATCTCTTCGCGGCTCTTCACCCACTCATGCCGCGCGGCGAGCGAATATAATCCCCAATGGATAAACATGCCGAACCGGTCGTGTATGAACCAGGTTTTCTTCTCGGGTGCGAGAAATAGGGCGGGCGCAATCTGCTCCGTCACGGGACAACCTCAGGCGCGGGGGCATTGAGGTCCTAGCACGTTTGCGTGCCTTTTCAAGGCGGGGTCCTAGCTGCGGGATCTCTCTCCGATTGCGTGGCCACGACTTCGATTGGTATACGCCTCGCAAGCTAGGGGTCATCCACTGGCTCCCTGCGACGTGCGTTGGAGGCAACAGGCGGTGACCGCTAGGCTCGCTCTTTCTGCCTAGCCCGTTGGACTGCTTGCGAGGGGCACCAGAATTGCGGCGGCGGGATGCCCCACCCATGGTCTAAAGTCCGCCTCGTCGAAACGCTGCCAGTAATAGTCCGCCGCGTATTGGCCGGATTCCTTGATCATCTGCACGATCGTCTCGTGCGCTTGTTCGATAGCAGCCGGCCCCGGAGCGACGGCTGCGGTCAGCATCGGGCCGGCCGGGCCTGACGCCGACTGAAATTCACCAGTGACTGCAAATTGCGTCGTCGGCATGCCGATCTGCAGGGTAACCGTACCATGGTGATGATTCTTGTAGATCACGAAGAGGTCATGCGGAAGCGCCAGTCCTTGCCGCTCGAAGGATTGGTCAAGCAGTGCAACGGATGCGCGGATTGCCGCTGACAGGGAGGCCTCGTCGAAGCTGCAAAACCGCGTGACGTAGACCATCGGCTGACCTTGGACGTCCACGGCTTCGAACGCTGCGCCGTGACCCTCTGTGGGTCGGATGGGTTCGGCAGCCGGCACTGGGCGAAGGTCGACCTTGTTGATCACCACCAGGATACCCGCGACGTCGACGATTGCGTGTTCCAGTGCTTGCCGCAGATGTTCGGTCTCAAGTTGGCCGCGCATCGTAACGGTATGTCCCTGCACGTCAAAGGCGATCCGGCATTTGGCCGAACCGATCGCGGTCCAGGCAGCGATTTGCACCGCCTCCGCAAGGTTTTCGTCGATCGTCGCGTTGCCGACAAAGGGTTGATGTGGCCCGGGAGGGTGGCGCGGATGGGGCAGCTTTGGTTCTTTGGGATGCAGGTTCACGCGGTCTGACGTCATCACCGCCTCCTTTTGCTACCTCCACCATAGCGGCGGTAGGTGAGGGGATATTTGAGTCAGATCAAAGCGCGATCGGCGAAACGAGGTGCAAAGATCGCAATCACACCGCGCCAACCTCGCGGGCGAGATCGCTTGCTTGAGCTTTGGGCGATCCTGTTCGCCTCATTCAGGACCGCGCTCGGATGCGCGCGTATCGGACTTGGGCACGCCGATGAACTGGATGGAGACAATAGATGAAATCGGCCGCTGACGGACCAGCGGTCGATTCCTCGTCGCAGCAGTTGGCCTATTCCGCCATACCGGCGAGAGCCTCGCGATCCAGCACCTCGATACGATCGACCGACTGCAACCGAATAACGGCCCGGTCTTTCAAAACTCGAAGGACCCGCGATACCGTTTCGAAAGTGAGACCGAGATAATCTGCAATGTCGTTGCGCTGCATTGGCAAGTTCACCACGTCGCTGTCCTGGCGGTCGAGCAGATCGAGAATGAAATTGGCCATTTTCTCGTTGGCCGTCATGCGGCCCAATAGCACCAAATGTGCCTGAATGCGGGCAAAGCGGCGCAGGGCAAGTCGCAGCAGGCGGTAGGCGAAACTCGCATCGTTGGAGGGCCGTAGAACGCGGATGCCGGCCCCATCGACGCTTTCGGCATAGAATTGGTGCTCGTCGCCGGGTTCGAGACCGAACACGTCGCCAGCGTAGCAGAAGCTGGTGATCTGTCGCCGTCCGTCCGCCGTCAGTTGGCAGGTGCGCACAGTGCCGAATTCGACCAGATAGAGTGGTCCCGCGGCGTCGCCCTGGGCATAGATCATGCCATCCACCGGATAGAACGTCACCGCGCCGGGCTGGCACTGCGTCAAGAGCGCGCAAACGTCGGGGTCCCGGCTCATGCTCGACGTGGCCGCGAGCTGAAAACTGGTCTGGTGCAACATTGCTGGAACTCCCTTTGTGGTAAAGGGAACTTGCCGCATGCGACCCGGCGCGAAAACTCCGGTCGGCAGACTAGGGGGTTTACGTAGTAGTGCCGCGGCTCGCTACGGCCCGGCCAATGGCCTCGATCAATGCCCGCCCCAGCATCGGCTTCACGAGGGTGGCGAATGCGGATGGCGACAGGGGGTGGTCGTTGCCGTTGGCCAGGAGAATAACTGGCGAAAAGACGTCGCAGAACGCTTCGCCTGCCTCGAGGCTGTTGCCGAGGGCGTGGTGGTCCAGCACGGTGCAGTCGAAGCTGGTGGATAGGTCGCGCGCGCCGATACTGGCGCGCCAGCTGACCAAATGGCCCTCCGCCCGGAGAGCGAATTCAAGCGACCGGCGGAGATCGGAGTCGGGCGCTATCATGAGCAGGCGAGACATAGGCTGGAAACTCAGCGGTCGGGATGGCCGCCTTGTCACCCTAGCGTCGGCTTGCGAGCAGGATTTTGCGATGGATCAAGCTCTAGCCAGCCTGGTTGCTGCCACCGAGATCAATGTCCATCACCATCCTGACGAGTTCGGCCAGGCTCTTGGCCTGCATCTTGTTCATCAGCCCGGCGCGATACACTTCGACCGTGCGCGGGCTGAGCCCCAGCTCAAAGGCGATGATCTTGTTGGGCTGTCCTAGGACGACGCGTTGCAACACCTGGAGTTCGCGCTCGGTGAGGCTGGCCAGCCGCTCATGCGTCCGCGTCGCGGCGCTCTCGGCATCGGCCTGTGACGTTGCGATTTCCACAGCGCGGCCGATGGACTCGATCAGCACGATGTCGCTGAACGGCTTTTCGATGAAGTCCAGGGCACCGTTCTTCATCGCCTCGACTGCCATTTGCACATCGCCATGACCTGTGACCACGATGGCGGGCAGCATCGAGTTGGATTTCTTCAACCGGCGAAGCAGCTCAACGCCGTCGATATCTGGCATGCGCAGATCGGTGACGAGGCAGCCATTGCGGATCTGTGGTGCGATCTCGAGAAACGCAGCTGCGGTGGCGTGCGTGCGCACTGCAAACCCCGCCGATCCCAGCAAGAAAGCCAACGAATTGCGGACCGGCTCCTCGTCATCGACGATGTGAACCACGATGTCGGGGCTGCTCATTGGGTGCCGTGCTCCATGATCGGCAGGGTGAAGCTGAAGGTCGCCCCCCCCGCCTCGTTGCGGCGATAGGTAAGATCGCCGCCGTGCGATCGGATGATCCGGCGAGAGATCGAGAGCCCGATACCCATGCCGCCCGACTTGGTGGTAACGAAAGGCTGGAACAGTTGGGTGACGATCTCGTCGGAGATACCCGGACCGGTGTCCGAGACCTCTACCTGCATCCGCCCCTCAGCTTCACCGGTGCGCACCACGAGTTCGCGCGTAGCACTGTCCCGCATCGCTTCGATACCGTTCCGCATCAGATTGATCAGAACCTGCTGGATCTGGACACGGTCCGCCCAGACCATCTCGGAACCCTGGCCGAAGGCGAATTGGGAGCGGATGCCGAGTTGGCGTGAACCGACCAGCGCCAGCGCACCCGCCTCCTCGACCAGCTTGTTGATATCTTCTGGTTCCCTTTCGGTGTCGCCGCGAGTCACGAACTCGCGCAGATGCCTGATGATCTCGCCGGCCCTGAGCGATTGCTTGGCGGTCTCCTCGAGGGCGCCGCGCACCATGTTCGCCTGCTGCTCAGGAAGTTGCGCCAGCAGCCGGATGCAGCCCTGCACGTAATTGGCGATTGCCGATAGCGGCTGGTTGAGTTCGTGCGCCAGCGTCGAGGCCATTTCGCCGAGTTCGTTGAGCCTCGCTAGGCGCGCCAGTTCACCCTGAACGGCCGCCAGTTGCGCCGCGCTTTCTTCGCGCTCGGTGAGGTCGCGGATGAAGCCAGTGAAATAGATCCGTCCGTCGCTGCGCGTTTCGCCAACTGCGAGCTTCATCGGAAAGGTCGATCCGTCTTTGCGGCGCCCGACGACGACGCGATCGATGCCGATGATGCGCTTCTCGCCGGTCTGCATATAGCGATGCAGGTAGACGTCGTGCTGCGCGTGATAGGGTTCAGGCATCAACATGTTGACGTTGCGGCCGATCACTTCGCCCGGCTCGTAGCCGAACTGCCGCACCGCGGCGCGATTGAACGAGGTCATCGTGCCGTCGCTCTCGATCACCACCGTGGCATCGGGAACGGTGTCAAGGACCGATTGCAGGTGCGCTTCCCGCCGCTGCAGCGTCGTTCGCGTTGCCGCCCAGTCGATGCGGGCCCGATGCAGCAACCCGCCGAGCCAGGCGATCGTCGTGCCGACGAAGATAAACAGCAGAACATTGAAGATCGTGGCGTCAAAAGGGTCCTGGCGCAGCGCGATGACATAAGACACCGCCGCTACCGAAATCGCCATGGTGAACAGCCCTGGCAGCAAACCGCCGGTCATAGCAACGGCAAGGATCGACGGTGTGAACAACAGCCCTACGGCCGATTCCGTCAGCAAGTCGCCGACCGCGAAGCGAACCGCCAACGTCACCCCCACCAGGAGGATGGCGAGTGCGTAGGGCGACCAGGGCTGGCGGAGGAATGTGGTCATGTAAGGTGGCAGGACGCTTTGGCCCAAATGGCCGTTCGGCGACCTTATTGAGTGGGCGCGTCTGCAGCAAGCGCCGGGGCGGCATGACAGCGTCCCGATTCCGATCCATCGTTTGGCTGCAGCCCGCGCCAGCCGATTTTCGTTTCAGAGCAGTGTCCGCTCGGTCGCGCACCTGCGATCAGCCGGCGTTGACAGTCGTTGGACCGAGCAGGGTGCTTGCGAGGCGCAGCTTGAAACGCCGATCGACCTGGGGCTTGCGCGGCATTCCCCGCATTCGTTGCTGCAACGATATCGGTGCCGCACCAGGTCAGTAGCGCACAGGTTCAGGGCACCTCGATTGCTCCGCGCGAGCCAACCTGCTATCGAGAAATTGTCGAAAGACGAGAGCCCGGAAGGTGAGCCCGGGCGCCCCCTCCGGGGTTCTGTTGTCATCCTCATGTCTGGCAACCCATGACGCCGATTTTGTGCGTCTGGGGTTTGCTGAAATGTCGAGAACGGTGACAACGATCTATCACGATGGCCGATTTTGGGTTGGGCTTGTCGAACGCTTTGGCGTTGGCGGCAATTATGCCTGCGCTCGCCACATATTTGGCCCCGAACCCAACAATGCCGAGCTCTTAAACTGGGCGAGCTGCGGCTTCGCAGAGTTGGTCTCTATCGCCGCCAGTGCCCCCGTCGCCGCAAGTGATGCCGGCACGCTCAATCCCAAGCGCGCGCATCGTGCCATCGCCCGTGAGATGCGGGCCAAGCCCGCAGAAACGCACGCTCAGCAAACAATCAAGGACGCGCTTTCCGAGCACAAGGTGGAGCGCTGCCACCGCCGCGCGAAACGCAGCGCCGACGAGATCAGAATACGATTTGAGTTGAGGCGTTCAAAACGAAAGAGAGCGCGGCGCGGACGCTGACGATTCTTACCTTGGCAACCAGAAGATTCGGGATCGCTCTCTGGCGTTGCCAACAGCATTAGGGTGGCTTGGCGACAAATCGTCGGTTGGATCGGCGCTTGATGCCGGTCAGGGCGGGCCCGTGTGCGCCTGCTGCTGCATCTCCGCCCATTGATCTGGATCAAGGCATCCGCCGGGCTGATCGCCGATCAACATGGTGCAAAGCTCCGCGACCTCAATTGGGCCCTGAAATGGAAATCCGTTCCATACTCGTCAATGTCGATCTCGACACCTCCAGCACCAGCACTTTGCGCTACGCTATCGATCTGGCCCACCGCTTCGATGCCGAGCTGATCGGGCTCGCGGCAGATCAGCCGAGCCTTACCTTTGCGGGTGTCGATGGCGCCGCGACGGTGGCGGACTTCTACCAGTTGGAGCGCACCGAGGTCGAAGCGCAACTGGCGCACGCCGAAGCTGCGTTTCGCGGCGCCGTTCCCGCGACGCTCAAGTCGCAATGGCGCGCCTATGTCAACACGCCGGTCGCCGCCCTGCTGGAGCTGGCATGCCTCGCCGATGTGATTGTCACCGGTTCGACGACGAACTCGACCATCCGGGCGGTCGAAAAGCTCGATCTGGGCGAACTCGTCCTGGCTTCCGGCCGGCCGGTGCTCAATGTGGCGACCTCGGCGTCCGAGGCCAAACTCGACAAGGTCATGATCGCCTGGAAGGACACTCGCGAGGCGAGACGTGCGGTAGCCGACGCTCTGCCATTCCTCAAGCAGGCGAAAGAGGTTCTTGCGGTGACGATCGGTGAGGGCGACAATCGTCACGAGCGCGCCAGCCTCGATGATCTCGTCGCCTGGCTCGGCCGCCATGGGGTCACCGCACGCGGAGACATCATCGCCAATCCCGGCAAATTCGTCGACATTCTCGAAAGTACTGCCCTGGCTCAGGGGGTCGATCTGCTGGTTAGCGGCGGCTATGGGCATAGCCGTATGCGCGAGTGGCTGTTCGGTGGCGTGACGCGCAATCTGCTCGCCGCCAACCGCCTCAATCGGCTCCTCTCCAACTGATCACCGTCACGCAGTCTTTCGCGTTCCAGGCCCCGCGTGTGGTCAGGGTTCGGTTGCGGCTCGTCGAATCGCGAGGGTGGCGCGGCTGAGCGACGCGTCGTCGTCGACCGGCGCAATGGCAAAGCCGAGCGCTCTGCAGAGCGCCAGCATAGGCTGGTTCTCTTTGAGGATGATGCCCTCGAGGACTCCGATACCCTGCGCGCGAGAATAATCGATCAGCCGCCCCATCAGTGCCCGGCCGAGCCCACGGTGCTTGAGGTCCGATCGAACCAGCACGCCGAACTCAGCTCTGGTCCGATCGGGATCGGCCGAGTAGCGAACGATGCCGGCGATTTCACCCGACGGCTCGAACGCAGCGAAGGCAATGTCGCGGTCATAGTCGAGTTGGGTCAGGCGGATGAGTGTCTGCTGGCTCAGCCTCTTGGTGGCCACAAGGAAGCGCATACGCATATCTTCAGGGTCTATGCGGTCAAGAAAGACCGGGTAGTGCGCGACGTCTTCGGGGCGGATAGGGCGAACGGTAAGGCTGAGATCGCCGAGTTCCAGCGATGATTGTTCGCCCGCCGGATAAGGACGGATGGCCAGCGCCGGGTTGGGCGCTGCAAGATGCGCGCGCTCCGGATCGATTTCGATCCGGGCGTCCAGTGCCATTGTTCCGTTCGCTCCGGCGAGCAAGGGATTGATGTCGATCGACATGATAGTGGGAAAGTCGATGGCGAGCTGCGATAGGGCGACCAGCGCCGCAATGATCGCCTTCCGATCGGCCGGTGCAACGTCTCGATATCCTTTGAGCAGCCGGCTGATGCGCGTGCGGTCGATCAGATCGGCCGCCAGCACGTCGTCGAGCGGCACGAGACCGGTTGCCGTGTCGTCGACGATCTCGACGGAGGTGCCGCCGCCGCCGAAGACGATGACGGGCCCGAAGGTCGGATCGACCGATAGGCCGGCGATCAGCTCGGTTGCGCCCTTCCAGGAAACCATCGGCTGCACCGTGAAGCCGTCGAGCGGCATACCTGGATAGGCCGCCTCAAATCGGCTCCTGATCGCGGCGGCGGCTTTGATGGCCTGTGCGACACTTGTCACGTCCAGTACGACGCCGCCAACGTCGGATTTGTGCGAGATCGTTCGCGACGACATTTTGACGGCAAGCGCGCCGGCGGTCGGCAGCAGCTGGCTGGCTGCAATTCCAACCTCCGGCTCGTTGGCCGCAAAGACGGTCTCGGGCACGGAAACGCCGTAGCAGGCCAGAACCGATTTGGCCTCCCATTCCGTCAACAGCGACCGTCCTTCGCCGATCACGCCGGCGAGGATTTCGCCAGCTTCCTCGGTCAGGTTGGTCAGCACCGCGGTGCCGTCGGGAACACGCTCAAGCTGTCGGCGTGCGTTCGACCATTGAGTCAGGAAGGCAACCGCCTCAGCGGCGTCAGTCGGGGTATCGAAGCTGCCGACTCCCGATCGTTGCAGCACGTCGCGCGCGGGCATTGCCGCGTGCTGGCCGAGCCAGCAGGCGAGCACAGGTTTGCCGTTGATCATGCCGCGCGGCGCGGTGCTCGCGACCGCCATCGCGGCCAGCAGCGGGTCAGCAATCGCCGTGGGACAGTTCATCACGAGGAGAGCATCGACCCCCGGATCGGCGCTCACGGCGTCGATAGCTGCCTGGTAGCGCTCGGGGGGGGCATCGCCGATAATGTCGACGGGGTTGGCGTGCGACCAAGTGGATGGTAACGCGGCATTCAGCCTCGCGAGGGTCTCGGGAGCAAGTTCCGCCAACGAGGCGCCGCGGTCGAGGAGGTGATCGACGGCCAGCACGCCGGCTCCGCCGCCATTGGTGACGATCGCAATCCTGGCCCGTTCGAGCGGCCGGTAGCGCGCGGTGACTTCGGCGGCGTTGAAGAGATCGTCGAGGTCATCGACCCGGATGATCCCGGCTCGCCGCAGCGCGGCATCGACCACTCGATCGGCGCCCGCGAGCGCTCCAGTGTGCGTGGCGGCGGCGCGGGCAGCCTCCGCGTGCCGGCCTGGTTTGACGGCGATGACCGGTTTGATGCGAGCTGCGGCACGTGCTGCAGACATGAACTTGCGCGCGTCCGGAATCGACTCGAGATACATCAGGATGGACGTCGTGGCGTCGTCCTCGGCCAACATATTGAGGCAGTCACCAACATCGACATCGGCCATGTCGCCGAGCGAGTAGATCTGCGAGAAGCCGATCCCCTCCGCTACCGCCCAGTCGACGATTGACGAGACCATCGCCCCGGATTGCGAGATCAGTCCCAGATGACCGCGCTGCGGCGTCACGTGGACGAAGCTGGCGTTGAGATCGGCCCGCGGCGCCAGCAGACCAATCGTATTGGGACCGATGAGGCGCAACAGATAGGGCTTGGCCGCCGCCAGCATGCTCTCGCGCAGGCCGTTGGCAACTGTGACACCGGCGGTGATGATCACGGCGATTTTTGTGCCGCGGGCGCCCAACTCGGCGACCAGTTTGGGCACTGTCTCCGCCGGAGTGGCGATAACGGCCAGATCGGGCGCTTCGGGGAGTTCGCCGACGTGCCGGTAGCAGCGCATCCCAAGCACTGCATTATATTTGAAGTTGACCGGATAAATCCGGCCCTTGAAGCCGCCGCCCACGATGTTCTCGAGGATAACCCGGCCGACCGAGCCCTCGCGCTCGGAGGCTCCGACAAGTGCGATCGACGACGGCTTCAGGCTCAGGTCGAGGTTTCGAATGGTCATTACGGGTTGTACTCGAACTCGGTGGTGTTACTGCAGATGTGGCATGGCGCACGACGGTGTGGTTGACACGGATCAAGCGGCGCGGGTTTGCGCGCTATATCCGCCGGGCGCCGTCACTGTACCCCCATCGTCAGGTGATCCTCCATCCCCCTGAGGCCTGGAATAGATTCGATCGCGACGCGGGCCGCATCGCGCTCGGCTTCCGAGCGAATATTACCCCAAAGGTGAACGATGCCGTCGCTGACCGTAACTTCGAGGCATTTGGCGAACATGGCTTCGACGTCGCGCAGGTGCGCCTGCGCGCTGATCAGCATCGCTTCGTCGCCACTGGCGATGGGCACCGACGCAGTGGCAGCAATGACCTTCAGCAGGTCGGCGCGGCTGACGATGCCGACCAGCTTGCCGTCGCGCAGCACGGGCAGGCGCTTGATGCTGCGAGTCCCGAGCAATATGGCGACTTGCCCAAGAGGCATGTCCTCGGTCGCGGTAACGACCGGCCTCGACATCACATCCTCGACGCGCCAACTGTGACTGCGCACGAAATCTCGAGTTTGGCCTTCCGACCACCCGGCGCGGATCCACGCGTCGCCCGGCGACGCGAGCGTTCCGAACTCTACACGGCGCAACAGGTCGCCCTCCGTGAGGATGCCGACCAGCACGCCATCGCCATCGACCACAGGCGCGCCGCTCACGCGGTTGTCGAGCAAAATCTGGGCCGCGTGCTTGACCGAGTGGCCGGGCATCAAGGTGACCACGGTCTTGGCCATGACGTCGGATACGTTCATCTCAAACCTCCACGCATACTGTGTTCATCGCGGGTGCATATACGACATCGATAGCGGCGGTTGGGGCAGGCGAGCTTGATCCGCGTCAAGCGACTGAACGGAGCTGACCGCCAATCTGCGCGAACAGAGCGTCGACGGTTTCTCGCTGGCACAATTGCGTGGCCTCGGTGGTGACGGCCGCCGCTGCGGCTGCAACGCCGTAGCCTGCGGCCTCCTCAAGCGTCCAGCCATTGGCGAGACCGTAGGTCAACGCCGCGACGAAGCTGTCGCCCGCTCCGACGACGCTTCGGACATCGACATGGGGAGGACGGATTTCGATCTGCTGATCCGCCGATGTGACGATTGCGCCGCCAGCACCGATCGTGACGATTGCCGCTTCGCACAGGCCGCCATCGACCAGTTGCCGTCCAAGCAGGTGAGCAGCGAGGTCGACACTGCCGCCCAGCAGTTCCTGCGCCTCGAGATGGTTCAGGCGGATCAAGTAGGGACGCTCCGCCGCCGCCGCCTGTAACGCGGCGCCATGCGTGTCGACGATGAGCTTGGTGCGCCGCTCGCGTGCGTCCCTTGCGAGGCGCCCGTAGAAGTCATCTGGAACTCCCGGGGGTAGGCTGCCGCTGGCAACGACGAAGCCTGGGTAGCGCTCAATCAGCGAGGAGATACGGTTGAGAATGGAATCGGCCTCGGCGGGCGATATCACCGGTCCCGGCAGAACGAACCGATAATGCTCCATGGTGATGTCTTCCATCACGGTGAACGACAGCCGGGTTTCTTCGATCAGCGACCAGTATTCGATGTCCATGCGGGTACGGTCGAGGATCGCGCGCAGTTGTGCCCCGGTGTGGCCGCCAACGGCCACAAACGCGCGGCTGTCGCCGCCCAGTTCACGGATAGCCCGCGAAACGTTGACACCGCCGCCACCGGCGTCGAGACGGGGCGCGCCGCAACGCAGTTTTTGCTGCGGCAGCAGGCGGTCGATGCTGGTCGTGACGTCGAGTGCCGGGTTGAGCGTGACGGTGAGCACCGGGAGCATGTCAGTCCTCGCTGAGGTGGATCTTGATGATCCGTTCGAGCAGGGCGAGGGCGTCCTTGCGGGGCCGCTGGAAGACGTTGCGTCCGACGATCGAGCCGAAGCCTCCGCCATCGCGAATGGCCCTGACATCGTCGAGGACTCCGTCATCATCACGCGCCGCTCCACCCGAGAAAATGACAATTCGGCGCCCGGCGAACGCTGCCTGGACGATATGGCCGATGCGCTGGTTGAGCCGTGTGTAGTCGGCGCCGGGCAGTGCATAGCTAGCCGCGGCCGCCGGGTCGGCAATCTGCGCGGTGGGTGGCTTTACCTTGACGATATGCGCCCCGAGCAGCGCGGCGATGTGGGCGCCGTACGCCACGACGTCGAGGGCCGTCTCGGCCTCAGGTCCAAGCGTGCCACCACGCGGATAGGCCCAGACCAAGACCGCCAGCCCGTTTGCCTTGGCCTCCGCGGCGCCGGCCCGAACTTCCTCGAACATCTCGTATTGGCGATCCGATCCTGGGTAAATCGTGTATCCGATCGCCGAACAGCCAAGCTCGAGCGCATCCTGCACTGTTGCGGTAATCGCCTCATCCTTGATGGTGCCAAGGCCGTTGGCGTTGTTGGCTTTGAGGATCAGCGGTATCTCGCCGGCGTAGCGGTCGGCCCCGGCGGAGAGCAGGCCGAGAGGCGCGGCCAAGGCACTCAACCCTGCTTCGATCGCCAGCTCGAAATGATAGCGCGGGTCGTAAGCGGCGGGGTTGACGGCAAAGCTTCGGGCCGGGCCGTGCTCAAACCCCTGGTCGACGGGTAGGATAACCAGCTTCCCTGATCCGCCCATCCGGCCATGCGTCATAATGCGCGCGAGACTTGCCTTAACGCCTGGCGTCTCGCCGTCATAGTAGCCGAGAATCTCCCGCTCGCGGGAAGACAGCACGGTCATCGTCAGGCCTGCAACTGGCGAATCTTGGTGGGTCGGACCGGTAGGCTGTCGGCAAGCGCAATTGCGGCGCCGCGCAAGCCGGCATCAGCGCCCGCCTTGATGACGTTTACCGGAATCGTGCCCAGGTATTCGTGCCGCTCGCCAAAGCCCTCGAACGCATCCCGGAAGCGGCCAGTCTGCAACGCCGGCACGATTCCGGATGACAGGCCACCAGCGAGGAAAACACCACCCGTGGCACCGAAGTGCAGCGCTACGTCGCCCGCAAAACGTCCGAGCCAAGTCGCCATAAGGTCGAGCGACTTGCTTGCCGCAGCGTCTTCTCCTGACAAGCCCGCCTTGGTGATCTGCACCGGCGAGAGATTTGCCACCTCGTCCCCGGTCGCTTTTGCCAATGCCGTGTAGAGCGCCACAAGCCCTCGGCCGGTCAGCACTTGCCCGGCGGTGACGAAGCCCTCATGGGCAATGACGGAGCGGATATCGAACTCATGCCCCAGAGGAGCCGGGAAGGATGCATAGCGGCTCTCGCCCGACATGGCATGCCACTTGTCGCCAGTGCGAACCAGCGCGGCAGCGCCAAGGCCGGTGCCGGCGCTCACGACGACGCGCGTTCCGTCCCGCATGGAAACGCCGCGATTGATCTCAATAAGATCGTAGTCGGTCATGCGCGGCGCAGCGAGGGCGAGCGCCTCGAATTCATTGACGAAGGTCACATGGTCACAGCCGGAGACCGCACGGATGTCGTTCCACCCGAATGACCACGTTAGATGGTTCATCGTCGCCTTTTCACCGTCGACCACCCCGGCGATGGACAGGCCGATTTTGTTGGGGATACGGGGCACACTCTTCAGATAGCGGCCCAAAGCCTCCATGGGGTCCTTGAAATCACGGCTGTTGAGCAGCGCGAAATTGGACACGGTGAGTTCGTCGATGTCCATGATCGCCAGGCTGATAAAAGTGCCGCCGATCGCCCCGACTACGGCCTGTCGCGAATGATCCACCATCGCCGTTTCCCCTTGCTGACTCCCCGGTGAACTCCGGGATTGATTGAAAGCAATAGGCTTCGCCGGGAGCGAGGACTTGAGCCGGATCAAAGACCCAGGGCGGAAAGGGGCGGAGGCTGCAGGCAAGGGAGGGCTGATGCCCTTGCACGAAGCCGGAGGCTCTCATGCTCGAGAAATTCTCATCGATTGACTGGTTCGAGACCCTTGGTCGCGGTGACGTTGCTCGGGTTGGCGGAAAAAACGCCTCGCTGGGTGAGATGGTGCAGACACTCGCGGTCGCGGGCATCAAGGTGCCGGGCGGATTCGCGACTACAGCGGACGCCTACTGGTCCTTCATTGACGGCAACAAACTGCGCGTTGCGATTGGCAGCCTGATCGCCGAATGGACCGAAAGCCGGACGTCGTTGCACGAAACCGGCGAAGCCATCCGCCAGCTTATCCTGAAGGGGACCTGGCCGGCGGCCTTGGCAGATGCCATCTGCGAATCGTATCGCGAGCTGTCCCTCCGCGGTGGTAGGGGCAACATCGCGGTTGCCGTTCGTTCGAGCGCCACTGCCGAAGATCTGCCGGATGCAAGCTTTGCGGGCCAGCAGGAGACCTTTCTCAACATTTGCGGTGAGGCAGACCTGCTGATTGCTTGCCGCCGCTGCTACGCCTCGCTCTTCACCGACCGGGCCATCAGCTACCGTCAGACCAAGGGTTTTGACCATATGAAAGTCGCGCTCTCGATCGGCGTGCAGCAGATGGTGCGCTCGGACTTGGGCGGGTCTGGCGTGATGTTCTCGATCGACACCGAGACGGGTTTTGACAAGGTCGTGTTGATCAATGCGGCATGGGGGCTTGGGGAGAACGTCGTCCAGGGCACCGTAAACCCCGACGAATATGTCGTCTTCAAACCGCTGCTCGATGACCATGCGCTGGTGCCGATCGTCGCGAAGACTCGCGGCGATAAGGCGATCAAGATGATATACGCCAAGGGCGAGCATCCGACCCGCAACGTGCCGACTTCCAAGGTCGAGCGCGAGTCGTATGTGCTTACTGACGCAGAGATCCTGAACCTGGCCCGCTGGGCCGTGACGATCGAGCGCCACTATGGTTGTCCGATGGACATGGAGTGGGCGCGAGACGGGGTTACCGGCGAGATGTTCATCGTCCAGGCACGCCCTGAGACGGTGCAATCACGTCGCGAGGCGGGGATGCTGAAATCCTACAGTGTGAGCGTCAAGGGCAAGACCCTTGCCACCGGCATCGCCGTAGGCGACGCCGTCGTTAGTGGCGAGGTGTGCCTGCTCGAGAGCGTCAAGGACATCGGCAAGTTCGTGGATGGGTCGATCCTCGTTACGTCGACCACCGACCCGGACTGGGTGCCGATCATGAAGCGCGCCGTAGCGATCATCACCGACCACGGCGGCCGGACCTCGCATGCGGCGATCGTAAGCCGCGAACTGGGGCTGCCGGCGATTGTCGGCACGGGTGATGCGACACGTGTGCTGCATTCCGGCGCCGAGGTCACGGTGTCATGCGCCGAGGGCGACCAGGGCTTCGTCTACGACGGCAAGGCGGTGTTCGAAGCCAAGACCCTCGATATCTCGGGGCTGCCGGCGACCCGCACCAAAGTCATGCTCAATCTCGCCAACCCCGGCGCGGCCTTCCGCTGGTGGCGGCTGCCGGTCGATGGGGTCGGGCTCGCCCGCATGGAGTTCGTCATCGCCAACGCCATCCGCGTGCACCCGATGGCGTTGCTGCGTTTCGATACGCTGCAAGACGCCGCCGCAAAGGCCGAGATCGCGAAGCTGACAGCCGGCTATGCCGACAAGGCCGAGTATTTCGTCGACCAGCTATCGCGCGGGCTCGCCCGTATCGCGGCGGCGGTCTATCCCAAGCCGGTCATCGTTCGCATGAGTGATTTCAAGACCAACGAGTACGCCGGGTTGCTCGGCGGCCGCGAGTTTGAACCGCATGAGGAAAACCCGATGATCGGGTTCCGCGGTGCGTCACGCTACTACTCGCCGAGATACCGCGATGGCTTCGCCCTCGAATGCCGTGCCATCGCGAGGTTGCGTGAGCAGATGGGCTTCACCAATGTGGTGGTGATGATCCCGTTTTGCCGTTCGACGGGTGAGGCGGACAAAGTGCTGGCGGTCATGGCCGAGAGCGGGCTGCGCCGCGGCGAGAACGGCCTAAAGGTTTATGTGATGTGTGAGGTCCCCTCGAACGTCATACTGGCGAAAGCGTTCGCCCAGCGCTTCGATGGCTTCTCGATCGGGTCCAACGATTTGACCCAGCTGACGCTCGGCGTCGATCGCGACTCCGCCGAACTTTCAGACCTGTTCGACGAACAGGACGAGGCCGTGAAGTGGATGATCGGCAACGTCATTTCCGAAGCGCACAAGGCTGGCGCCAAAGTAGGCCTTTGCGGGCAGGCCCCCAGCGATCACCCCGAGTTCGCCAAATTTCTTGTCGCCTGCGGCATCGACTCGATCTCGGTCAGCCCGGACAGCTTTGCCGAGGTGAAGCGACAGGTTGCTGCAGCCGAACGGGGCGAAAAATGAGAGCCTTGGCGCAGCGCGAACGCGCGCAGCTTGGCTTGCAATTCATCGAAGACGCCGTCGTGGCGCTGCTGACTGAGCGTCCGAACGGACTGACATCGCCAATGGTTGCCGACGTTCTGGGCCTCCGGGCCGATCTCGATCCCGGTCATCGAAACATGATCGCCGACGGCATCCTGGCGCTGCTGAGCGCCAACGGCCGGATCCTCTGGGACGACCGGCACCAAGTCTATGTCGATAACCCCGCCCGTTTGTAGCGAACCCACAAGGGAAGTCGAAAATGACAATCGCCCATGCATGCGTGTGGATTGACCACCGGGAAGCCAAGATCTTTGGCCTGAGCCGCGACCAGTCCGAAGAAGTGACGGTGCATGATCATCATGCGCCCAAGCACATCCATCGTAAGGCCGACCACGTGCATCAGTGCAAAGCTGCCCCGGATCATGCGTTTTTCGACGACGTTGCGGCACAGCTGCTGGGGTTCAAGGGGATCGTCATCGTCGGCCCGGGCACCGCCCGCTCCGAGTTCGCCGGCCACCTGGCCGAGCGCTACCCGCAGATCACCAAGCGGGTGTGGGGTATCGAAGCGATGGATCACCCCACCGAGCCACAAATCATCGCGGCGGCGCGGAAATTCTTTCACGCTGCCGATCAAATTCTTGGCTGACTGATCCTCGGTCGCTGCCGCCGAGGAGCCTGGCGATCAGAATTGACCGAGATCAAGGAACGGATTTGTCAAACGCCTAGCGTCGCGGACATCAGAACCACGCTCCAGGAGACGAAGATGGGAAGTTTCGACAACAAAATTGCGGTCGTCACCGGTGGTGGATCGGGCATTGGCGAGGCGGTTGCCAAGGAGCTGGCGGCCGGCGGCTGCAAAGTCGTCGTGGCTGATCGTGATCAGTCTGGCATCGACCGCGTCGTCGCCGCGATCAAGGCGACGGGCGGAGTTGCCAGCGGCTTCACCATTGACGTCGCGAGCGCCGAGCAGAACGCCGCGATGGTGGCTTTTGCCGAGAAAACCTATGGTGCGTTGCATCTGGCGGTGAACAATGCTGGCGTCGGCGGGCCGTCGGCGCCTACCGCCGAATATCCACTCGATGGCTGGAAGACCGTCATCGACGTCAATCTCAGCGGTGTCTTCTATGGGTTGCGCGCCGAGATCCCGGCGATGCTTCGCGCCGGTGGTGGGGCAGTGGTCAACATGGCGTCAATCCTGGGCAGCGTCGGCTTTGCCAATGCTGTCGCTTACACGTCCGCCAAGCACGCGCTGCTGGGCATGACCAAAGTCGCCGCCATGGAATATTCCGCCAAGGGCGTGCGTATTAACGCCGTCGGTCCTGGATTTATCGACACGCCCTTGTTGTCCAAAAATCTTGATGCCAACACGTTGAAGTATATCGCGGGTTTGCATCCGATCCAGAGATTGGGGCGGGCCGAGGAAGTCTCGGCGCTGGTGTGTTTCCTGCTCTCCGACCGTGCCTCCTTCATCACTGGAAGCTACCATCTGGTCGACGGTGGCTACGTCGCGCAGTAGACGCCGTGATGGTCCCTGCCTGCGTTGGGAACGCAGCGCGACCGGTCAACCCACGACCTGTCCGAAAAGTGCACCTACCGCCGCTGTGACAATCATGGCGAGAGCCCCCCAGAAAGTCACCCGCAGAGTGCCTTTCCAGAGCGGTGCGCCACCCGTATATGCGCCCAGCGCGCCGAGGATCGCCATAACGGCCAGTGATACGACCGACACCGCGTATATGGTCAGTGCGCCCATGGTGAGCGCGGCCGCGATCAGGGGCAGCGCCGCTCCAGCAACGAAGGTGAGCGCCGAGGTCAACGCCGCTTGAATTGGATTGGCGCTGGATACCTCCGTGATCCCGAGTTCATCGCGGATGTGGGTTCCGAGGGCGTCTTTCTCCATCAATTGTCTGGCAACCTGATGCGCAAGTTGTGGATCGAGGCCGCGACCCTGGTAGATCAGCACAAGCTCTTCCAACTCGTCGTCCCAATTGGTCGCAAGTTCAGCTTTTTCGCGTGCGATATCGGCCGCTTCGGTGTCGGCTTGCGAGCTGACTGAAACATATTCTCCGGCAGCCATCGACATCGCTCCGGCAACAAGCCCGGCGAGGCCGGAAAGAACGACCGATTGATGTCCCGACCCGGCGCTGGCAACGCCGACCAGGATCGAGGCCACGGACACAATGCCATCATTGGCGCCGAGGACGGCGGCGCGAAGCCAGCCGATGCGGTGGACGAAATGCGCCTCTGTGTGGATGCTTGGGGATTGGATGGACATGGACCACTACCTTTGTTCTTGGGCGCCAGCAGGAGATGTTGGCAGGACAATGCGAGCCTGAAAGCCGCCTGCCAGGCCTGGTATCGGCGAGGCAAGCTCCAAGCTACCGCCGGCCTGCCGCAGAAGCGTCTCGACGATGGCGAGACCGAGGCCTGAACCGGACGTATCAGAGCTGGCGCGTACGAAACGCCCGGTGAGGCCGGCGAGGTGCGCGGCAGGAACCGCCGGGCCGCCGTTGCTGATGTCGATCACACCTTGTTTGACGTCGACACGGATCGGTTCGTCTGCCGGACCGTACAGCCTGGCATTTTCAAGCAAATTGCGGACGGCAATGCCGAATGCATCAACATCCATGGGAGCAACAAGACTTACCGCCGGATCGATCGATAGCTCGATCTGACGCGGCGCCGCGGCAGCGCGGGCCACGTCATCGATCAGGAGGCGAAGCGCCGGGAGAAGATCGACCGCCTCGGCGGACGAGCCGATCCCTGCTTCGGCCCGCGACAGTTGCAGCAGCTTTTCAGACAAATGGCGCAGACGCAGCAGCGACGATTCGATCTGTAAGGCGCGGTCCTTTCCAGGCCCGTCGCCCAGCTCGGCGAGCAGCCGCTGTGTCTGCGCCAGGCTTCCGGCGATCGGCGTCCGGAGTTCGTGGGCACTGTTGGCCGCAAAGGAGCGCTCAGCGTCTAGGGCAGCGCCGATCCGCCCAATGAAACCATTGACCGCACCGGCAATGGGTCGCAGTTCGGTCGGCAGGCCTTCGTCGCTGACGGGCGAAAGGTTGGTCGCGTGCCGCTGCCGGATCTGTGCGCTGAACAGCACCACGGGCCGGAGCCCCGAGCGTACAGCGAGAAAAATTCCAACGGTCGAGAGCGGCACAAGAAATGCGATTGGCCAGACGAGGGCCAGAACACTGTCCCATAGCGATTCCGAGCGACGTTGGTTTGCCTCCGCGACCTGCGCAAAGATCGGGCCGCTCGGGTCCCCGACGGTGTAGACCCGCCACGGCCCGGAATCCGCGAATCCCTCCGCCAGAGGCACATCAAACGCGTCGGACGGTGCATCGTGCGACCGCAGCAGAATGGCGCCGGAGGCCGAACGGATCTGATAGACGATGAATTCCCCGCCGCCACCCTCCAGCAGGGGAACCTCGTGTGCTTCCCGATGTTCGCCAGACTCGCCCCCATCGTCGCCAAAGCTGTCGGCCGCCAACGACAGTATTCGTTCGGCCGTCTCCCTGAGACCACCATCAAACGCGTCGGTGAGCCGGGAACGCAGCGTGCTTGCCGCCAGCAGTGCCGAGAGCAGCCACAACACCACCGCTCCGAGGGTGAGCATCCAGATCAATCGCCGAGTGAGGCTCGGTGCTGTCACGATGTGGCCAGCCGATAGCCCAGGCCGCGAGACGTATGGATCAAAGCGTAGCCGATCTTCTTTCGCAGCCTGCTGATATAGACTTCAACCGCGTTGCTTTCGACTTCAGCACCGAATTCGAACAGCATATCCTCGATTTGTGCCTTGGACACGACGACGCCGGGATGCCGGGATAGTCGGTCGAGGATGGCCCACTCACGGGACGTCAAATCGAGGGCATGCCCATCAACCCTCGCCACACGCCTCGCATGGTCAATGCTGAGTGGTCCTATCTCCATAAGCGGATTTGGATTGCCCGCATAGCGGCGTGCGACTGCGGCGACTCTGGCGATCAGTTCGCCGAGGTCGAACGGCTTGACCAGATAGTCGTCGGCGCCGGCATTGAGTCCATCGATGCGCGTCGTCAGTTGGTCCATCGCCGTTAGAATGATCACCGGGACGGTATCCCCCGCCTTGCGGAGCGTCCGCAGAAAGCTCAGCCCGTTGCCGTCGGGCAGGTTGAGATCGAGCAGCACGAGGTCGTAGTCGGTTGTCGCGCGAGCATCCGAACCGTCAGCGAGGCGGGTCAGCCAATCGATTGCATGCCCGTGCGCGTCGAGATGATCGCGCACTGCACTGCCCAACATACTGTCGTCCTCAACCAGCAAAATTCGCACGGCAACTCCTGGTCCAAGCTACGCCGTCTTTCCAGCCCGAAGATAGAATTCGAGCCTTTGATGGTGATGGTCGTCCGCATGCTCCGTCATAGTGAGCTGCTGACCATTTGTCGCCGGGTCCGCTTACGCGAACCTGACGAGGTCAGACTGGCGGTGTCAGGTTGGTGTCAGTTTCATGGGGCAAATTATGGGAACGTTCCAGTCAGCAAGAGCACCGTCCCCGTGAAAAAGACTCTCTTCTCACTCGCTTTCGTCGCCGCCTCTGGTGTCTATGTCGCCGCCGCGAACCATATGTTCAGCCCGTCCGAAGTCGACGTACCGGCGGTGGCGACCACGACCACCACTCCTGCGGAGCCACTGCCGTCGATCAAGCCGTCGGTCGCGACCGTGCCCGCCGTAAGGGCGCCCCAGCGGGCGATCATCGAGGTGCCCCAAATTGTGGCTCGCGTCGCCCCGCCGTCGCTCCCGCCATTGCCGCGTCCGCGACCGGCAGCGCCGCCGAGGCCTGTTGTCATCCAGCCCGCAGCGTCAACAGACACTGCCGCTGCGATTGCCACCGGCTATCGTGATGGCACCTACACTGGCAGCAGCGAGAACGCCTATTACGGCCGCGTTCAGGTGCGGGTTACGGTGACCAACCACCAGATCGCGAACGTGAGGGTGCTCGACTACCCGCAGGATCGCCGCACCTCACGCTATATCAACAGCCAGGCCCTGCCGCTGCTGACGCATGAGGTGATCGCAGCCAACAGCGCCAACGTCGATACGGTGTCGGGTGCGACGCTGACCAGCAATGCATACATCCGCTCGCTCGGCACAGCGCTTGGGCAAGCGGGCGGTAGCAATGCCTGAGACGCGCCTCATCATGGGGATGCCGATTTCCATCGAGATCGTCGGTGACGTGGGTGGCACCGCATGCGAAGCCACCTTTCGGTACTTTGAGGAGGTCGACGCGCGTTTCAGTCCATACAAGTCCGATAGCGAGGTGTCGGCAATCAATCGCGGCGAACTGGCGCTCGAAGCGCTGAGCTGCGAGATGCAGGAAGTTTTGAGTCTTGCCGAACTGACCCGGCACGAGACGATGGGCTATTTCGACATCCGGCGCCCTGACGGAAAGATCGACCCGTCGGGTCTAGTCAAGGGTTGGGCCATCCGAAACGCGGCCCGTCTGATTGAAGCGGCTGGACATCGCAACTATTTCGTGGAGGCCGGGGGCGACATTCAGTGCAGCGGCCACAATGACCAGGGCCAGCGCTGGCGTGTCGGCATTCGCAATCCGTTCGACCAGACTCAAATCGTGAAGGTGCTGGTGCCGGGAGATGCTGGGGTTGCCACCTCCGGTGGGTATGTTCGAGGGCGCCATGTCTACGACCCCCACACTCGCGCTGCTGTGCCCGAAGATATCGCGAGCATTACCGTAGTCGCTTCGGACATCTACGACGCCGACCGGTTCGCCACTGCAGCCTTTGCCATGGGGCGGGACGGTATCGGGCTCATCGAAACAACGCCCGGGCTCGAAGGTTACGCCATCGACCGCAATGGCATTGCCACCATGACCTCGGGGTTCAGCAGGATCGCATCGCCATGATGTCGTTGGTCGATTGGTTCATTGACCGCATCACCATGTACCGCCTCGTCCTGTGGTACCTGGTGGCGTTGCTCGCAGCGGCAATGGCGCTCGGTGCCGTTCACGCAATCAATCTGGATCCCGTCGCGCTTGGACTATCGACAGTGCTGGTGCTCGCCGGCGGCTGGATCGCGAACCAGATTTTCGCTCGCGTCTTCGGCGCCATCCCCAATATCGAAAGCGTCTACATCACGGGCCTGATCATCGTTCTGATCATGGACCCGGCCCCGCTGGGCGATCTGCCGGCGGCTGGCGCTATCGCCTTTGCCTCCGTATGGGCGATGGCCTCGAAGTTCATCTTCTCATTGCGGCGGCGCCACATCTTCAATCCTGCGGCCTTGGGTGTGGTCCTGCCGGCGCTGCTGCTCGACCATCCCGCGACATGGTGGGTATCCGGCCAGATATACCTGATGCCCCTGGTCGTGATCGGCGGACTGCTGATCATACGCAAGTTGCGCCGCTTCGACCTTGTTCTGGCGTTCGCGGCAGCCAACCTCGTAGCCACCATTCTAACCGGGAACCTTGCTGACGCACCTACATCAATCCAGTTCGCGCTGCTCAACTCGCCATTCTTCTTCTTTGCGTTTGTCATGCTGACCGAGCCGCTCACTGCCCCGCAAACCAAGTTCTGGCGGATCATCTACGGCGCATTCGTCGGCGCGATCGCTTCGCCAAATATCGCACTTGCGGGCTATTATTTCACGCCCGAGGTGGCGCTGCTTGCCGGCAATCTGCTGACCCTCGCGGTCAGCCCCAAGGGACGCGTCGTACTGACGCTCCAGCGGATCGAGCAAGCCGCCATCGGCGTCTATGATTTTGTCTTCAGCCCCGATCGGGCGCTCAGTTTCGCCGCCGGCCAATATCTGGAGTGGACCCTGCCGCTGCAAGCGTCCGATGGCCGCGGCAATCGCCGCTACTTCACCATTGCCTCTTCGCCAGCCGAACCGACGGTGCGGCTGGGTGTGAAGTTCGCTCCGAGCGGCAGCGCCTTCAAACGCGGCCTCTCCCAACTGCAGCCCGGCGACCAAATTGTCGCTTCGCAGTTGGCTGGTGGCTTCACTCTGCCGCGGAACCCGCGACGCAAGCTTGCCTTCCTCGCTGGAGGGATCGGCATCACGCCGTTTCGCAGCATGCTCGGCGACCTGCTCGAGCGGGGCGAAGCGCGCCCGATTGCCGTTCTCTACGGCAACAACCGGATCGACGAAATCGCCTACGCGGCTGTGCTGAAGCGTGCGCGCGAAGAACTCGGCATTCCCACCTATTATGCGGTACGCGATGCCGCCGGCGCTTCGCCAGACATGACGGTGGGTTTCATCGACGAAGCCATGATCCGTAGTTGCGTCCCCGATTTTCTCGAGCGGCATTTCTATGTCTCCGGGCCTCAGACTATGGTCGATGCGAGCCGTCGAACCCTGGGCCTGATGGGTGTGCCCCGGCGCCACATTAAGACGGACTTCTTCCCAGGGCTTGCTTAGCGGCCAAGGTTGGCTCGCGCGATTTGCTTAGGATCGCCCTGCCGCACGGTATAGGGTGGCTGAGGTGCGCCGGTGCGCCGCTGAACCGAAAGCGCGTCATGCCCACCGATCTGCCGCCGACCCCGCCGGTCGTTGCGATCCCGCATTACCGGCTTATCCCCTTGGTCTGGGGGCTGCCGCGACCCTCGCGCTCCTGCTGCTTTTAACCGGCATCGCACATCAGGTCTGGTTGAGATAGACTGTCGTTGGCGGCCATGCCGTCGAATCATCAAGGCAGCCTGCCGCGCTGTTGTTCCAAGAATACCGCGGTTCCACATTCTTCCTCGCAAAAGGTGAGCCCAATGAGCCCGATCATCATTCTGATCCTCGTCCTGCTAATCGGCATCGTCATCGGTGTAGCGGCCCTGCGGCTGGCCAAGCCTGGCTGGCTGTCGCGGCAAATCGCCGGGGGGCGCCGTGGCGAAGTGACCAGTGCGCTGGTCGGCGTTGCCGGGGCCTTCATCGGCTTTCACGTCGCGGCGCTGGTGAGCGGTGGTGATCCGGTGCTGCTTCTGGGCGCGGCAATTGGTGCTGCTCTTGTCGTCTGGGGCTGGCGTGAACTAAAGCTCTGAGGCTGAAAATGCCTCAGCCTGAAACTCCTATGTCGAAGACCGATGCCGAGCGGGAGGCGATCCAAAGGTGGAGAGCGCTGCCCAAGGCCGAGCGCGCGACCAACGATCAGGCCGCGTTATTTGCGCGCTCACTGATGGACGACATCGTGTTCTCCACCAGCGGCGACCGCTATCAATTCATCAAAGCCTGGCTGCAGCGCGACCTGCTTCTGCGGGGCGGGCTCTAGTCCAGATCAACACGTTCACTCCGGTTAAAAGTCGAGAAAGTTAAGATGGCGCATTCGCATTACGTGATGGACCTATATTTCCCCGATGACGGGGGCCCGGAGGGATTCCGTCGTGAGGCGCTGCGCATCGAGGCGGCCGACGACGACGAAGCGCTCGCCGAGTGCAAGCGGATCGATAGTTGGAAGCGACCAAGCTTCTACGAGGTCCGCTCGATCAGGGCGACGACGCGAAGCAGCGACAAAATCATTTACAGTTCGCGGGCAGCCGAGTAGGCGCAGACGACACCAGTTCCTCACGCAGCCCCTTTGGCAGCGGTGGAGGGCGGTGCCAACAGACAGGAGGTGCCTATGGCGCGCAAACCGAATTACGACTTCGAACGCAAAGAGCGTGAGCGGCTAAAGGCCCTGAAGAACGCCGCCCGGGCGGAAGCCAAGCTCAAGCCCCAGGCTGATGCTGATGCTGATGATGCCGCGGCCCCTGCTCCTGAGGATACCGAGAGCAAGGATTGACGACCACTACGTCCCTCGGTTTGCCGTGCGGCGGCCGGATGCCTGACCGTCGGGCGGCAGCGTGAAGGATCGCCCGCCGGCGGGTCAATCCAGATTTTTGGAGAGCCTTGGCTGGTCGGCATTTTTTGACGAGCAACTTGCAATTGACGAACAGAATTTCGCGAAGGCACGCGTCGACGCCATCCACCGCAGCCGGCTGACGGCGCTTACCGAAACCGGCCAGGTCGACATCGTGCTGTCGGCGCACGACGACACGGCGAAGTACGCGGTCGGTGACTGGGTCTTGGCTGATCCACTGACGAACCTGTTGCACCGCCGGCTGGAACGAAAAACACTGCTGCAACGAAACGGCGAGGGCAGGCGTCAGGCCCAACTGGCCGCCGCCAACATCGACACCCTGTTCATCGTCAGCTCGTGCAACGCAGACTTCAATGTTGCCCGGCTGGAACGCTATCTCGCCCTTGCGAACGATGCGGGAACCACGCCCGTGGTTGTGCTGACCAAAGTGGATCTCGCGGCCGACGCGGCGGATCTGGTGCGACAGGTCACGGCACTGCAGCGTGAACTCCCCGTCGTCCTCGTCGATGGCCGCGCTTCGGACGCCGCCGAGGCCTTGATCGGCTGGTGTGGTGCAGGGCTGACCGTGGCGCTCGTCGGCTCCTCCGGCGTTGGTAAGTCGACGCTGGTCAATGCGCTTGTGGGCCCCGGCCGGTCCCGGCCGCAGGAGACCGGCGGCATCCGGGAGCATGATTCCAAGGGACGTCATGTCACGACCTCGCGGTCGCTGCATCCGATTTTGGCTGGCGGCTGGGTGATCGACACACCGGGCATCCGCAGCCTGCATGTCAGCGATGTGGCGCAAGGCCTTGATGTCCTGTTCGCCGAGATCACCGAACTCGCACCGGGATGCAAGTTCCGCAATTGCACCCACGACCACGAACCGAGGTGCTCTGTCAGAGCAGCTGTCGAGGCGGGAACGCTGGACCCTCAGCGCTTGGCGCGCTGGCGGAAACTGCAGGCAGAAAGCCGCGGCCAACGTCGATGATCGACTGCTCGCTGGCCTCTACTTGACCGAGCCAACCGCCACGCCGCGGGTCAGCGTGCGCTGGAAGATCAGGAAGAAGATGATCGTCGGCGCTATGCCGAGCAGCGACGCCGCCGCCTGCAGCACCGGATCGGACAGGTTCTGTCCGCGCGTCAGGCCCATGGCCAGTGACACGGTCTGGTTGTTGTTAGAGACCAGCAGCACCAGCGGGATCAGGAACTCGTTCCACGTCCAGATGAAGAAGAACGTGCCGATCACCATCAGCGTCGGCCGCAGCACCGGAATGACGACAAACCACAGCACCTGCCACCGGTTCGCCCCGTCGATATCGGCCGCCTCGATGATCTCGCGCGGGAAACTGGCCAGCACCGACGACAGCAGATAGGTGCCAAACGCGCTCTGGATCACGGCGAACACGATGATGACGGCGAGTTGGGTATCGTAAATGCCGACGGACTTGGCCATGTAGTAGAGCGGATATACGATCGATTCCTGCGGCACCATGATGCCCAGGAGCAGGATCACCAGGATCGCGCGCGACCCCTTCACCTTACCGATGCCGATGGCATAGGCATTGAGCGTGCTGAGGATCACTCCGAACACCGCAACGCAGCCGCTGATGATGACGCTGTTGAGCAGCTTGCGGCTGTAGTCAGAAAGGTCCCAGAACTTCAGGATCTGCACCAGGTCGATGCCGCGAGGCAGCGCGAGCGGACCATTCGATGCGTACTCGGCGCTGGTCTTGATTGCGTTGATGACCGTCAGGAAGAACGGGAACAGCGTTGCCAGCAGCCCCAGCGTCACGAGGCCCAGGATCAACCAGCGGCCCGCGCCGTGCCTGCGGCCATGGGCGGCAGCAGACTTGCTTGCCGGAGTGACGGCGCCGTCGAGCACTGCGTCTGCCATCGCCTACTCCGTCGCCTGCTGACGCGCTTGCAAGCGCAGGAAGATCACCGCAAGTCCCACCGTGAGGATCATCTGCACCACCGCGATCGCAGCCGCGTAGCCAACGCGCTGCGTGGTGAAGAAGTGATAATAGGTGAGGTACGACGGCACCATCGTGGCGTTGTCCGGTCCGCCTGCCGTCAGCACGAAGACCGGCGCGAACAGCTTCAACGCGGCGATAAGGGTAGTGAGGATGACCACGAAAATCTCGGGCGCGAGCATTGGAATGGTGATCGAGAGCAGCCGCTGCCACCAGCCTGCGCCATCGAGCTGCGCCGCCTCGTAGAGCGAGGGGTCGATGCGCGACAGGCCCGCCATGAATACTACCAGGCAATAGCCCACCTGGATCCACACGATCATGAGCGACACGGCCGGCAGGGCGTAGGTAGCATCGCCGATCCAGTTCTGCGCCAGCGCTCCGAGGCCAATTGCCTTGAGCACGATGTTGGCGACGCCGACCGGGCTCAGGATCCAGCCCCAGAGGACGCCGGCGGTCGTAATCGGAAGAATCTGCGGCAGGTAGAACCCGGCGCGAAAGATGTTTGCGACACGCTCGCCGAATTGGTCGCGGACATAGTCGAACAGCAGCGACGCCAGCACCACGCCGATCGCCACTGGAATGATCGTCATCGAGATGATGAACATCAGCGTGTGGATCATCGATCCCCAGAACTGATCGTCGGCGAGTAATTTCTGGTAGTTCTGGATACCGATCCAGCGCGGCGTGCCGACGCCTTTCCAGGCGGTGAAGCTGAGCACGAAATTGGCGATCTGCGGGATGAGGACGATCACCGTAAAGCCGATCACGCCGGGCACGAGGTAGAAATAATACCCCCGCCGATGTTTCGCGTAGGTGCCGTCAGCCGCCGCCATCTTCCCCTCCTCATTCGTCCGGACCGCACGAGTGGCGCGGTCCGGGGATTTATTCGACCTTACTGGCTCGACTGTACGTCGTCGTAGACTTTCTTGATCTGCTCGACGAACTGCTCCGGCGTCAGCGTGCCCTGGAACAGTCCCGTGTCCTTCTGATTGAGGACATCATAGTAACCGGGGACCGGCCAGTCCGGATAGAAGCCAAGACCATTCTTGTCCGCAATCTGGTTGAAAACCGCGATCGCGTTCTTGCCCACCGGGTTGGTAATCGTCGCCGGATCGGCGGCGATAGCGATGCCGCCATTGTTGGCGAGCTCGGTCTGGTACTTCGGCGACAGCGTCAGGCTGATCCACTCGGCGGCCAGGTCGGGGTTCTTGGAACCCTTCGGCACGACCCAGAGGTTCCCGGTGGAACCGACCGAGTACTTCGGCGTCGGGATCACGAACTGGCCCCACTTGAAGTCCTTGATGGTCGAGGAGAAGCTGCCGAGGTTCCAGGTGCCCGAAACGTACATCGGGGCCTTGCCCGAGGTGAACAGCAACGCCGCGTCCGGATCCTTCATGCCGGTCGAGTCCTTGCTGATGTAGCCCTTGCTGACCCAGTCGACGAGGGTCTGCGCGGCGTACAGGTAGGGCGCTCCGTCGAGCGGCTCTTTGAGGCCCTGGTAGTTCTGGATCCAGGTGTCATCGGCCTTGGTGTAGGCGAGCGAAGCGAGCAGATGCTGGCCGCTGGTATCGACGGCGCCCAGAGCGAGCGGCGTTATGCCCTGCTTTTTGAACACCTCCATGTCGGCGACCCACTCGTCAATGGTCTTGGGGGGCTTGAGACCGGCCTTGTCGAACATGTCGATGTTGTAGAAGCACGACACGTACTCGCCATAGACCGAGATGCCATAGATGTGACCCGAGCCGTAGATGCCCTTGTCGTCGTACTTGCTGAGGACCAGGTCGCCGTCATTGAGGATTTTGTCCCAACCCTGTGACTTGTAGTAATCGTCGAGCGGGAGCAGCAGGCCCTGGCTGGCGACGAGACCGGCCGCGGCGTTGCCCTTGTTATACTCGAGCACGTCCGGAGCCTGATCCGAGTTGAGGATCATGCTGCCCGACGCCTGCAGCTGCTGGAAGGTCTTGAGCTGGAAGTTGACGGTGACGTCCGGATGGGTCGTCTTGAACTCTTCCAGGGCTTTGTTGAAGGTGATGCCGTTCGAGCTGTCGGCAGCTTCGAAATGCCAGATATTGAAGGTTTTCTGTTGCGCCAGTGCCGTGCCGCTCATCAGTGCGAGCGACGTGGCGGCAACCAGCGCCAGTTTGGGTAGAGACATCATAGATGCGTTCTCCTCGTGATGCGGACCGTTTTGTCCTCCCCATAGCCGGCGGTTGGTCCGCGATCATCCGGCTGCTGGTCTTGCGCCTAGGCGGCGTCGACGAACTCTCCGCCGCGTGCGTCCTTGAGATGATTGAGCGCCCGAACCTGGCCGGTCATTTCGAGCGCATCGCGATAGACCGGGTCGTGCCAGCCTTCGATGTCGATGGAGCCGGTCCAGC
>JBDTLB010000040.1:0-17161 GCA_039934955.1 Devosia sp. | reverse complement strand
TGATCGACTGCTGATTATTTAGGCATATGTATGCGCGGTGGCCACTTGCGCGGCTAGGCAGAACCGCCCGCCGCCGGTAGGGTCGCGCCGCGAAAGGGCTATTCATGCGTCTCCTGGTTACCGGCGGCGCCGGCTTCATCGGCGCCAATCTCGTTGCGCATTTGTTGGCGCAGGGCGCCGAGCGGGTGGTGGTGCTTGATGCGCTGACCTATGCCGGCAATCTGCAGAACCTCGCGCCAGTGCAGGCCGATCCGCGCTACCGCTTCGTCAAAGGCTCGATCCTTGATCAGAACCTGGTCGAGAGCCTGCTTGAGGCAGAGCAGATCGATGCCATCGCCAATCTCGCCGCAGAGAGTCACGTCGACCGCTCGATCCGAGGCCCTGAGGCGTTTGTCGAAACCAATGTGACCGGGACGCTGCGACTGCTTGAGGCCATGCGGGCGCATCTCGACCGGCATCCGGCGCAACGCGATGGCTTTCGCTATCTGCAGGTCTCGACCGATGAGGTGTTCGGCACGCTGGGGCCAACCGATCCGAAATTCTGCGAAACGACGCCCTACGCCCCCAACAGCCCCTATGCGGCGAGCAAGGCGGCGGCCGATCATCTGGTCCGCGCCTGGCGCGAGACCTATGGGCTCAACACGCTGATCTCGAACTGCTCGAACAATTACGGGCCGTTGCAGTTCCCCGAAAAGCTGATCCCGCTGGTGATTCACAATGCCATCGCCGGCAGGCCGCTGCCGATCTATGGCGATGGCCGGCAAGTGCGCGACTGGCTCTATGTCGGCGATCATTGTGCGGCGCTCGCGACCATCCTCGAACGTGGTGCGCCGGGTGAGACCTATGCGGTCGGCGGCAATTCGGAACGCACCAATCTCGATGTCGTGGGCGCCATCTGCGATCTGCTCGACACGCACCGGCCGCGCAATGCCGGCTCCTATCGCGACCAGATCGCGTTCGTCACTGACCGGCCCGGGCATGATCGGCGTTACGCCATCGATGCGGGCAAACTGCAGCGCGATCTTGGCTGGTCGTCGGCGCTCAGTTTCGATGCCGGGATCGAGCGCACGGTGCTGTGGTATCTCGCGCATGGCGAGTGGGTCGGCGACGTCACCTCAGGCGCCTATCGCGACTGGGTTGCGGAACAATATTTGTGAAGATCCTGCTGTTCGGCAAGGACGGGCAGGTCGGCCGCGCTTTGCAGTCGGCGCTGGCGCCGCTCGGCGAGGTTGTCGCGCTTGGTCGTGCCGACGCGGACTTTTCCCAGCCCGAATCATTGGCAGCGATCATCCATGCGCAGCGCCCGGATGTGGTCGTTAACGCTGCGGCCTACACGGCGGTAGATGCGGCCGAGGACGACCGCGAGCGTGCCTGGACGATCAATGCCGGCGCTGTCGGCGCAATCGGGGAGGCGGCGCGCCGGAGCGGCGCTCTGGTCGTCCACTATTCAACCGACTACGTGTTCGACGGGTTGTCCTTGGCCCCCTATGAGGAGACCGCTCCGACAAGTCCGGAGTCGGTCTATGGCGCGAGCAAACTGGCCGGCGAAGCGCTGCTGCGCGAGTCCGGCGCCCGCCACGTTATTTTCCGGACGAGCTGGGTCTATGCCCCCATCGGCAAGAATTTTCCGCTCACCATTTTGCGCCTCGCCGAGGAGCGCGACACCCTAAATGTCGTCGCCGACCAGATCGGCGCGCCAACCCCCGCCGCGTTGGTTGCCGAAATGACCGCGGTGGCGATCCTGCAGGCGAACGCCGACGCGATGAAACTCGGCCTCTATCACCTTGCCCCAGCGGGTGAGACAAGCTGGCACAGTCTCGCGCAGTTTCTTATCGGCGAAGCGCTTGACGCCGGCGCCGGCTTCAAGCTCACGCCCGCAGCCATCCTGCCGATCCTGGCGCGGGAGTATCCGGTCAAGGCCAGGCGTCCCGGCAACTCCCGGCTCGATACGGAGCGCCTGCGGGCGACATTCGGAGTCACCCTGCCGGCTTGGCAAGACGGCATCAGGCAGTTGATAACAAATCTTCGGACGGAGGGGCGGCTGTGACGCGCAAGGGCATCATTCTGGCGGGTGGGGCGGGGACACGTCTGCTGCCCGCGACCGCGCCGATCAGCAAGCAATTGCTGCCCATCTACGACAAGCCGATGATCTATTACCCGCTGACGACCCTCATGCTCGGTGGCATCCGTGAGATCCTGCTGATCTCGACGCCCGACGACCTGCCGCTGTTCCGCCGGCTCTTCGCCAATGCGAAGGACTGGGGCCTCAATCTCAGTTTTGCCGAGCAGCCGAGCCCCGACGGGCTGGCGCAGGCGTTCCTGATCGGCGCAAAATTTCTCGATGGCGCTCGCTCGGCGCTGGTGCTCGGCGACAATCTGTTCTTCGGCCACGATCTGCCGGCGATACTGAAGCGGGCCGACGCACAAAAGCATGGTGCCACGGTTTTCGCGCATCACGTTACCGATCCGGAGCGCTATGGCGTCGTCGGGTTCGATGCGGCTGGCAAGGCGACTTCGCTCGAAGAAAAGCCGAAGGCTCCAAAGTCCAACTACGCGGTGACCGGCCTCTATTTCTACGATGCCGAGGTGGTGTCGCTGGCCCGCTCGCTAAAGCCCTCGCCGCGCGGGGAGCTCGAGATCACGGATCTCAACCGGCTTTACCTCGAGCGCAGCGCGCTCACGGTCGAACTTCTCGGCCGCGGCTATGCCTGGCTTGACACTGGCACGCATGATTCGCTGCTCGATGCCGGCCAGTTCGTTGCCACCATCGAAAAGCGTCAGGGTCTGAAGATCGCCTGCCCGGAAGAGATCGCTTGGCGCAATGGATGGATCGATGACACGGCGGTGCTGAAACTTGCCGCCCCGCTCAGCGCCTCGGGCTATGGGCGATATCTGCAGGGGCTCGTGGCGGAGAAGACGCGATGAAGGTCACGCCGCTGGCACTCCCCGAAGTGCTGCTGATCGAGCCCAGGATCTATGACGATGCGCGCGGCCATTTCTACGAGAGCCACAATGCCCGCACCTTCGCCGAGGCGGTCGGGCGCCATGTCGAGTTCGTGCAGGACAATCATTCGCTGTCCAAGCGCGGTGTGATCCGCGGCCTGCACTATCAGCTGGCGCCCGCGCCGCAGGGCAAGCTGGTCCGCGTCGGGGCCGGCGAGGTGTTTGACGTCTCCGTCGATATCCGCCGCTCCTCGCCTAACTACGGCCGCTGGGTTGGCGAAATCCTCAGCGCGGACAACCACCGGCAGCTGTGGATTCCGCGCGGCTTCGCCCATGGCTTCATGGCGCTGAGCGAGGGCACCGAGGTGCTCTACAAGACCGATGATTTCTACCATCACGCCGCCGAGCACGCGATCCGCTGGGACGATCCGGACCTCGCCATCGCCTGGCCGAAGGACATCGCGGCGATGCTCTCCGACAAGGACGCGGTGGCGCCGTCGTTCAAGGACGCCGTCACATTCGACTGAATGTCACGAGACGCCCGTCGCCTCGCCACGACTCGGCCTTTCTCCTGCCCGCTTCCCCATGCTAGCGTTTCGGGCAACGACCGGGCTTGGTCGACACATCGAGGGAATGCCGATGCATAACAACAAATTCTTCGGGCTGGGCGCCATCGCCGCGGCCGCCCTTTTCGTTGCCATGAGCGCCTCGGGCGCGATGGCCCAGCAATATTCGACCGGTGGTTCGCCCACTCCGGCGGACCAGAAGCAGGACATCGCGCAAGCGCCGGTGTTCCGCGATTTCCTGCCGGCCGCGGTGGATCTTTCCAAATACATGCCGGAGGTCGGCGACCAGGGCAATCAGGGCTCCTGCGTCGGCTGGGCCACCGCCTATGCGGCGCGTGCCTATTACGCCGAGCAGGTCGAGCACCGCGACATCACGCAGAAGCAGAACATCCCTAGCCCGGCCTGGCTGTTCAACATCATCCATATCGGCAAGACCTGCGATGAGGGCGCCTATATTCCGGATGCCATGAAGGTGCTGTTGTCGGGTGCCTATTCGATGACCGAGTTCCCCTATGACGACACCAAGTGCCCGCGGCCGCTGCCGCCGGCCCGCGCCAAGGCGGTCGACTTCAAGATCGAGAGTTTCGAGCAGGTCTGGGATCAGTCCAAGGACCCCGATCTCGATAAGGTCAAGGGCGCTCTCGCCAAGGGCAATCCCGTGGTGATCCTCGCCTCTCTCGATAAGGCGTTCTTCGATCTCAGCCCCAAGAACAAGGTTTGGAAGTCGGATGCCAAGAAGAAGGACGAGGGCGGTCATGCCGTGACGCTTGTCGGCTATGACGACGCCACGCAGACCTTCAAGTTCATCAACCAGTGGACGACGCAGTGGGGCGATGCCGGCTATGGCCGGATGACCTACGACACCTTCGCGGCGCGTGTCTACGAAGGCTATGTGATGCACCTGCCGGGCGATCCGGAAGTGACGTTGCAGGATGCCGACTTCACTCCCAATGCGACGCCCGACTTGCCGCAGAACACCCCCGCCATCTTCGTGCCGCCGCTCAATGTGCGGCCGACCGAAGCCAGCCGTGACTTCGCGGCAGCGGCCGAGCCGATCGATGTGGGGTCGCTGTCGTGCGGCCGCGTCGATATCACCACCGATGCCAGCGGCAGTTCTGTCGCTGTCGGGTTCGTTGGCACGCAGAAGGAACTCGACCAGGTCGACGAGGCCCTCAAGGGCAAGGTCGACGACAATCAGGTGGCGTTGGCGCCGTGGCCGGCCTGTGAGGTTCGCATGACGCTGGCAAGTCAGCTTGCCGACACCGACTCGCCGCTGGCGGTGATCGATCCGGTTGGCCCAAAGGTTGGCGATAGCGTGCAGATCGGCGTCCAGTCGCCGGGTTTTGCCAGCTATGTGTATGCGGCCTATTTCTCGGCCGACGGCACGGTGATCAATCTGGCTCAGCCGGGTTCGACCGATCTCAAGGCCAAGACCGCCCATACGCAGATCAAGTTCGGCGATGCACAGCAGAATGCCATTTCATTGACGGTGCAGAAGCCGGTCGGCGACGAAATGCTGCTGGTTGTGGCTTCCGAAAAGCCGCTGTTCGACAAGGCGATGCCGGACAGCGAATCCAACCGTTCCTTCCTCAGCGATCTGCGTAAGGCCGTCCTCGCGGGTGACGCCGGCCGCATCACCGCGACGGTACTGCCGGTCACCACGACCGAATAAGCAAGACACGGGCCGTCAGGCCGGATGAGGGGAGGCCGCCAAGGCCTCCCCTCATCTTTTCGCTGCATTTTTACCGGACCTTCGGGTTGCGCCGACCGCCGAACGCCCTCATGTTGCGGACGGAACATCCGCAATCTGGATCAAGGTTTCGTCGCCGGAGGGTAGAGTATGCCGCATGACACACCGCTGATCTCGACGATCGTTGCGGGTCTGGTGCTGGCATTCATCTTCGGGGCAATCGCCAACCGGTTCAAGATGCCGCCGCTCGTCGGCTATCTCGTTGCGGGGGTTGTCGTCGGGCCGTTCACTCCCGGTTTTGTCGCCAACGCTGAACTCGCCAGCGAGCTCAGCGAGATCGGTGTGATCCTGCTGATGTTCGGCGTGGGTCTGCATTTCTCCCTTAAGGATCTGTTGTCGGTGCAAGCCGTCGCCATTCCGGGCGCGCTGCTCCGGATTGCCGGTGGCACCGCGATGGGCATCGGACTCGGCTGGATGATGGGCTGGTCCATCGGTGGCGGGCTGATCTTCGGCTTGGCGCTGTCGGTCGCCTCAACCGTCGTGCTGCTCAAGGCGCTGCAGGACCGCCGTCTCGTCGATTCCGACCGTGGCCGCATCGCCATCGGCTGGGTTATCGTGGAGGACATTGCGCTGGTCCTCGCGCTGGTGCTGATCCCGGCTTTCGCCGGGATGCTGGGCGGCACCGCGACGGAAATCCACGATCCGTTCGTCGATCTCGTCGAGCGGTCAGCGGGCGTCGATCTCAACATCTGGGGCATCGTCGCCATCACGCTGGTGAAGCTCGCGGCGTTTGTCGGCTTCATGCTGGTGGTCGGCCGCCGGGTGATCCCGTGGATCCTGCATCGCACCGCCCACACCGGCAGCCGCGAATTGTTCCGTCTCGCGGTGCTGGCCATTGCGCTCGGCGTCGCCGCAGGAGCCGCCTATCTGTTCGGCGTCAGCCTGGCGCTCGGTGCCTTCTTCGCCGGTATGATCCTCAGCGAGAGTGAACTGAGCAACCGCGCTGCGCAGGAGAGCCTGCCGTTCCGCGACGCCTTCTCGGTGCTGTTTTTCGTCGCCGTCGGCATGCTGTTCGATCCGACTATTCTCATCACGCACCCCTGGCAGGTGCTGGCGACGCTGTTCATTGTACTGATCGGCAAATCAGCGATCGGCGTCCTCGTCGTGGTCGCTCTCCGCCGTCCGCTCAGCGCGGCACTCAGCATTTCGGCGTCGTTGGCGCAGATCGGCGAATTCTCGTTCATCCTCGCGGCGCTTGGCGTCGGGCTTGGCCTGATGCCGCCCGAAGGCCAGAGTTACATCCTCGCCGGTGCGATCATCTCGATTGTACTCAATCCGCTGCTGATGTATGTGGCCGAGCATATCCGGCCACAGCTCGAAGCGCGTCTCGCCGCCAACGCACCGATTGTCGTGCCGCAGCGGGTCGAGCCAGACCTCACTACCGCGGCGCCGGCTGCCGCCGCTGCTGCCGACGAGCGAACGCCGAGTGCACTGACCCATCACGCGGTGCTCATCGGCTATGGCCGCGTCGGCGTCGTGGTGGCTGATGGCCTGATGCGGCAAGGCACGCCGTTCGTTCTCATTGAGGATTCCGAGAAGCGCGTCGCCGCCGCCCATACCGCGGGCATCGAGGTGGTGATCGGCAATGCCGCCAGCGGGCAGGCGCTGGCGCTCGCCAATGTCGCCGCCGCCGCGATGCTGCTCATCGCCATCCCCAACGCCTTCGAGGCCGGGCAGGCGGTAGAGCAGGCGCGCAAGCTGAACCCGAATCTGCAAATCATCGCGCGGGCGCATTCGGATGAGGAAGTGACCTACCTCCACGATCTGGGCGCCAACGAAGTTATCATGGGCGAGCGAGAGATCGGCCTCGGCATGGTGGGCTGGACCAATGGCGAGTCCAATCGCGAGGTGAGCGCCGAGCGTAGTCGCGCCGGGCTCGATGCGGTCGCCGCGGCGCTGCAACTCAATTTCGATGCTGCTGCGCTCGCCGAGCCGAGTTTCGCCGAGCCAGGTGTCGCTGAGCCAAGTGACGCCGTGCCGGTGGTTGCGCCCGAGGTGCTGGAGGCCGCGATCGAGGCCGCCCACCCAGAGCACGAGATTACCGGCCCGGCCGAGCCGCTCGCGGCCGTCCCGGCGATGGGCGAAATGCCGATCGAAGCGCCCCCGATACCAGAGCCCGCCGCCCGCGAACCGGTCGTTCCAGTCACCCCGCCCCGACCCAAGCCGACGGCCCCCGCGTCGACCCCGGGCGCAGCGTTCAACCCTGAAGTCGTCGACGAATAGCGCAGTCGGTCCCTTCCCCTGCGTGCGGGGGAAGGTGGCGCGGAGCGACGGAAAAGGGGGCTGCCACTCGCACCGAGTCCAGTCTCGCCCCCTCCACCAGCTTTGCTGGCCCCCCGTAAACGGGAGAGGATTCCCGACTGCACCACCTGCGAACCGTTCACCCGGACCCTCGCAATCCCCCCCAATTTCGCTATATCTCGCCTAAACTGATCGGCTTTTCGATGATCTCGCAAAGGGCAAAATACGCGCTTCGGGCGCTGCTGGCGCTGTGCAAGGCGCCGCCCGAGACGTCGCTGATGATAGCGGAAATCTCCAAAGCCCAGGCGATCCCGAAGAAATTCCTCGAGCAGATCCTGCTCGAGTTGAAGCGCGCCGGGATTGTGATGAGCCGCCGCGGGCGCCTGGGCGGTTATTTGCTGGTCCGTCCGGCCGACAAGATTACGTTCGGTGAGGTGCTGCGCCTTATCGACGGGCCGATCGCGCCGCTGCCCTGCCTCAGTAAGACCGCCTATCGCCGCTGTGCCGACTGCCAGGACGAGGCGAGTTGCGAAATCCGGCATGTCTTTGCCGGGGTCGTCAAAGCCCAGCGTGAGGTGCTCGACCATACGAGTTTTGCTGATGCGCTCCGCAAGGGTAGACTGGCGGAGTTGATGCTCTAAAGCGCCGCCGCAGCCGGCGCTTCTTAGCAAGCGATTCCGCCGACAGGCAGTTTTTGGAACAAACCAAACGATTCTTCTCCGGGAACCTTCCCGTCTGAGAACGGTTTTCTGCCCCGGGCAAAATCTATAAACCTGCCGAACCTTGAGAAAGCCGACCAAGACGGTAGAGTTATGACGGTTACTCTTCACCACGGAGGTTCTGATGAAGACGACTGCCAGAGTTTTGGCTTACGGCGCGCTGATCGCGTCCGTCGCCCTTGCGGGAGTAGTAACCGCCCGCGCCGCTGATCTGCATCTGCTGAACGTCAGCTACGACCCAACGCGTGAGTTCTACGAGGACTACGATCAGGCATTCGCGACTTATTGGAACACGAAGACCGGCGACAAGGTCACCATCGACCAGAGCCATGGCGGCTCGGGCAAGCAGGCGCAGGCGGTCATCGACGGCCTCGACGCCGACGTTGTGACGCTGGCAGTACAGGGCGATATCGACGCCATCGTGACGCGCTCGGGCAAGATCGACGCCAAATGGCGCGGTACGCTTGAGAACAACAATACGCCGTACAGTTCGACGGTCGTCTTCCTCGTGCGCAAGGGCAACCCGAAGGGCATCAACGACTGGGGCGATCTGATCAAGGATGACGTCGAGGTCATCACGCCGAATCCCAAGACTTCGGGCGGTGCGCGCTGGGCTTACCTCGCGGCGTGGAACTACGGCTTCAAGAGCAACAATGGCGATCAGGCCAAGGCCCAGGATTTCGTCAGGCAGGTCTATGCCCATGTCCCGGTGCTGGGCACCGGCGCCCGTGACTCGACCGTGACCTTCGCGCAGAAGGGTCTCGGCGATGTCTATCTTGCCTGGGAGAACGAGGCGTACCTGGTGGTCGACGAATTCGGCGCCGACAATTTCGATATCGTCTATCCGCCCACCTCGATCCGTGCCGAGCCGCCGGTTGCGGTGGTGGACACGAACGCGGCGGCCCATGGCACCACCGATCTCGCCAAGGCGTACCTCGAATATTTGTATTCGCCGGAAGGCCAGACGATCGCTGCCAAACACCATTATCGGCCAAGCAAACCGGACCTCGTGACCGACCAGGCGCTGCTCCAAAGCTTCCCAAAACTTGATCTGGTTACTATTGATGATCCCGAGTTCGGGGGCTGGGCCAAAGCGCAACCCACACACTTCGGAGACGGCGGCACTTTTGATCAAATCTACTCCGCCCAATAGCCCGCGATTGGCCCCTCAACCGATCACGGCCGGTCCTGAGCAGACCGCTATCCACCCCGCGAGAGCGGGGTGGAGTTTTGTTAAGCCCAGCGTCATTCCCGGGTTCGGGCTGACCCTTGGCTACACCATCGCGTACCTTAGCCTGATCGTCCTGATCCCGCTGGCGGCGTTGTTCATTGAGTCGGCGACGCTGTCGTTCGACCAGATCGTCGCTATCGCCACGGCGCGCCGCACGGTGCAGGCGCTGTCGGTCAGCTTCGGCTCGTCGCTGATCGCCGCTTTCGTCAACGTCGTCTTCGGACTGATCGTCGCGTGGGTGCTGGTGCGATACAAATTTCCAGGCAAGCGGGTGCTCGACGCCATTGTCGATCTGCCCTTCGCGCTGCCGACGGCGGTCGCCGGCATCGCGCTCTCGACCATCTATGCCGAGAATGGCTGGATCGGCTGGCTGGTGAGCGCCAAGGGGCCGCTGCACCTTGGCTGGAAGATTGCCTACACGCCTGCCGGCATCGTCATCGCGCTGGTATTTGTTGGCCTGCCGTTCGTCGTTCGCACGGTGCAGCCGGTACTCGAAGAATTCGAGCAGGAGCTTGAGGAAGCTGCGGCAACGCTTGGCGCCAATCGTTGGCAGACCATCACGCGGGTCATCCTGCCGCGGCTGACGCCGGCGATTCTCACCGGCTTCGCGCTCGCCTTCGCGCGCGCCGTCGGCGAATACGGTTCGGTGATCTTCATCGCCTCGAACCTGCCCAACAAGTCCGAGATCGCGCCGCTGTTGATCATCATCAAGCTCGAAGAATTCGACATCCCCGGCGCGGCCGTGATCGCCACCATCATGCTGCTCATTGCGTTTGCGATGCTGCTCGTCATCAACCTCATTCAGGCTTGGGCCCGGAGGCGTTATGGCGATGTATGAGGAAGACGTCGCAGTCTATGACAGCCGGCGGCCGCCCGAGCCGCCCTATCAGCACACCCGCCCGACCACCGAGCCACGTTTCGTCAAGTGGACGCTGATCGGCGTCGGCGTCGCCTTCATGGTGCTGGTGATCGTGCTGCCGATGCTGGTGGTTTTCATCGAGGCCTTTCGCAAAGGCGCCGATGTTTTCTTCAAGGCGTTCTCCGACCGCAATGCCATCGCGGCGATCCAGCTGACGCTGCTGGTCGCAGTCATCGCGGTGCCGCTCAACCTCGTCTTCGGTGTCGCGGCCGCGTGGGCGGTGGCGAAATACGAGTTCAAGGGCAAGGCGTTCCTTACCACGCTGATCGATCTGCCATTCTCGATCTCGCCGGTCGTCTCCGGCATGGTCTATGTGCTGCTGTTTGGCGCGCAGGGCTGGTTCGGTGCGTATCTGCAGGATGCCCGCATCCAGATCATTTTCGCGGTGCCCGGGATCGTGCTGGCGACGGTGTTCGTCACCTTCCCGTTCATCGCCCGCGAGTTGATCCCGCTGATGCAGGATCAGGGCTCGCAGGACGAGGAGGCGGCGCTGTCGCTCGGCGCCACCGGCTGGCAGACCTTCTGGCGGGTGACGCTGCCCAATATCAAATGGGGCCTGCTCTACGGCGTGTTGCTGTGCAATGCGCGCGCCATGGGTGAGTTCGGCGCGGTGTCGGTGGTGTCGGGCCATATTCGCGGCAAAACCAACACCATGCCGCTGCATATCGAAATCCTCTACAACGAGTACAATTTCGCCGGCGCCTTCGCCATTGCATCGCTGCTGGCGATGCTGGCGCTGGTGACGCTGGTCGTCAAAACGCTGCTGGAATGGCGTTTCGGCGATGAACTGGCCGGTACACGGAAGCACTAGGAAACGAGCACTTGGATATTCGCGTCGACCACGTCCTCAAGGAATTTTCGCGCTACCCGGCGCTCGACGATGTTTCGCTCGAGATCAAGTCGGGCGAGCTGATCGCGTTGCTGGGCCCGTCGGGCTCGGGCAAGACGACGCTGCTTCGCCTGATCGCCGGGCTTGAGCGACCGACCGCCGGCCGGATCTATTTCGGCGACGAGGATGCCTCGGGCAAGAGCGTGCAAGAGCGCAATGTCGGCTTCGTGTTCCAGGCTTATGCGCTGTTCCGCAACATGACAGTGCTGGAGAACATCTCGTTCGGCCTCAAGGTCCGGCCACGCGCGACACGTCCGAGTGGCGCCGACATCAAGAAGCGCGCCATGGAGCTGCTCGATCTGGTGCAGCTCTCGGGCCTCCACGACCGCTTCCCGCAGCAGCTGTCGGGCGGCCAGCGGCAGCGCGTGGCGCTGGCCCGGGCGCTCGCCATCGAACCGCGCGTGCTGCTGCTCGACGAGCCGTTCGGCGCACTCGATGCGCAGGTCCGCAAGGAGCTGCGCAAATGGCTGCGGGAGATCCACGACAAGACCGGCCACACCACGGTGTTCGTCACCCACGATCAGGAAGAGGCGCTGGAGCTTTCCGACCGGCTGGTGGTGATGAGCCGGGGCAAGATCGAGCAGGTCGGCTCGCCCGACGATGTCTACGATTTGCCGTCCAATCCGTTCGTTTTCGGCTTCATCGGCGAGTCCAGTTCACTGCCGGTCGAGATCGACAATGGCGAGCTGTGGGTCGGCGGCCGGGCCATCGGGCTCACCGCCGGCGACACCCCCAAAGGCAATGCGCAGCTCTATTTCCGTCCGCACGATGTCGAGTTGGTGCCGGAAGGCGCAGCGCTGGCGGGCGTCGTCGCGGCGTCACGCCGGGTCGGTGGCACGCGGCGCGTCGAACTCGAAATCGGTGGCAATGCGCAACGCGTCGAGATCGATCTGCCGTTCGATCATCCGGCTGGTGAGAAATCCAGAATCGCGTTCAAGCCGAAGCGCTGGAAATTGTTCCCGACCGCTTAGCCGAACACCACGGTCTTCTTGCCGTTGAGCATCACCCGCGATTCGAGGTGCAGCTTCACGGCTCGGGCGAGCACGCGGCTTTCGATGTCGCGGCCGGCGGCGATCAGATCGTCGGGGCTCATGGCGTGGTTCACCCGCGCCGTCTCCTGCTCGATGATCGGACCCTCGTCGAGCGCCGGCGTCACATAGTGCGCGGTGGCGCCGATAATCTTGACGCCGCGCTCGTGCGCCTGGTGATAGGGCTTGGCGCCCTTGAAGCTGGGCAGGAACGAGTGGTGAATGTTGATGATCTGCCCGAACAGCCGCGTCGCAAATGTGTCGCTGAGGATCTGCATATAGCGGGCGAGGACGACCAGTTCGGCATCGGTCTCCTTAACCAGCCGCAGCACTTCCTGCTCCTGCGCCAGCTTGTTGGCGGGGTCGACCGGCAGCACGTAATAGGGGATGCCCTCATAGTCGGCGGTGCCGCGCGATTCTTCGTGGTTGGAAACGATCGCGGTCACCTCCGCGTCGAGCCAGCCGACGCGGATCTGGTAGAGCAGATGCAGCAGCGCGTGGTCGAACTTCGACACCATCACCACGATGCGCTTCTTGCGGCCCTCATCGACGAGCACGGTGCGCATGCCGAAGCGCTCGGTCGCCGGACGCAGTGCGCGCTCGATCGTTTCGTGGGCCACGCCGTCGGGCGCCGTGAAGGCGAGGCGCATGAAGAAGGTGCCGGTTTCCTTGTCCCAGAACTGGTTGGACTCGGCGATGTTGGCGCTGAGCGCGGCCAGCTCGGTGGTCACAGCGGCAACGATCCCGGGGCGATCGGCACAGCTCAGCGTCAGGACGAAATTGGCAGGCATGGGGACGCTTCCGGTTCGGTTCGCGGCTTATCGCGGGCGGCAACGTCAGGGTCAAGCGCCGCCTCGCGGCACGATTAAGACCCTGCTACGCTGCACGCAGGCTGAACGGAGGGCGGTTCATGGGCAGGCTCAAGGGCAAAATTGCGATTATCTCAGGCGGCGCGACGGGGATGGGCGGTGCGGCGTCAAAGCTGTTCGCCCGGGAGGGCGCGATAGTCGCCATCATCGACCGCAATGCCGAGGCCGCTGCCGCGACCGTGAGTGAAATCCGCGCCGAGGGTGGGGTCGCTGACAGCTTCCCTGCCGACGTCAGTGAAGAGGCGCAGGTGATCGACGCGGTCAAAGCCGTCGAGGCAAAGTTCGGCGCCGTGCGGGTGCTGTTCAATCACGCCGGCACCATCGTGATCAAACCGTTCCTCGCAACCACACTCACCGAATGGGACTGGCTGCATGCCGTCAATGTCCGTTCGATGTTTCTGGTCACCCGCTCGGTGCTACCGGGAATGATCGCCGCGGGTGGTGGATCGATCGTCTGCACCTCGTCGATCTCGGCCGTCGCAGGCACACCGATGGAAGTGCTCTACGACACGACGAAGGGCGCCGTGCATATGTTCGCTCGTGCCATCGCAGTCGAGTTCCGCGACCGCAACATCCGCTGCAACGCCGTGTGTCCTGGCTTCATCCGCACGCCGCACGGGTTGCGCGAAGTGGCTGAACTGCAAAAGCTCGGCATCGATGTATCCGAGGCGGCGCTCGCCGTGCAGCAGGGGCGGATCGGCGAGCCCGAAGAGGTCGCGGCGGCAGCGTTGTTCCTCGCCAGCGACGAAGCGAGCTTCGTCAACGGCACGCAACTGTTCGTCGATAATGGATTTACTGCGGCGTAGCCGGGGGCGGTGGCGCGGAATCGTCGCCAGCCGTCGTCGTCGGCAGGTCTTTCGGGAATTTTATGAAGAAGTGCCAGATGCAGTAGGCGAAGCCGAGGCCGGTGATCGCCAACCACATCTGCTCGTGGGTGTACACCGCTTCAAGCACAAACCACACCGCCAAGAGTGCGGTCACCAGCACACGAATCCATAGCGGCCGGAAGAATTTTGTATCTCTCTCGTTCATGGGCGCAGCATAGCGCAACAGCGCGCGAGGGAAAGGGGCTTGAGGCGACCTGTCGACGGGCGTTAAGTCGCGCCGGGAGCACAGCAAAATGACACAATCCTTCGCCCACGCCGGGTTCGCCGGCAAGATCGCGATCGTCACCGGCGCCGCGCAGGGGATCGGTGAGGCAACGGCGCGGCTGCTGGCCCAGCGCGGCGCCGCTGGCCTGATGCTCACCGACCGCAATGTCGAACAGGGCAGGGCCGTCGCTGCGGCGATTACCGCGTTGGGGACGCCGGCCGAATTCATCGCCGCCGATCTTGCCGACATCGTTCAGGTGCAGACCATCGTGCCGGCTACCGATGCACGCTTCGGCCGAGTCGATGTCCTCGTCAATGTCGCAGCGCTCACTGATCGCGGCGGCGTCGCCGACACCACGCCGGAGTTCTGGGACCGGATGTTTGCCGTCAACGTCAAGGCGCCGTTCTTTCTGATGCAGGCGGCGCTCAAGGTGATGGATCGCGAGCGCATCGCGGGCGCGATAGTCAACATCATCTCGGTCAACGCGCATCGCGGCGCGAGCTTTCTGACCGCCTACAGCGCCAGCAAGGGCGCCCTGGTGACGCTTACCAAGAATTTTGCGCATTCGGTCGCCGGCCGCCGCATCAAGGTCAATGGACTCAATCTGGGCTGGGTCGACACCCCGGGCGAACACGCCACGGTCAAGCGCTTCCACGGCATGGGCGAAGGCTGGCTCGCGGAGGCGGAAGAGCGCCAGCCCTGGGGCCGGCTGATCAAGCCCGATGAGGTGGCACGCGCCATCGCGTTTCTCGCCAGTGACGAGTCCGGGCTTATGACGGGCGCGGTCATCGATTTCGATCAGGTGGTGCTGGGGGCGACCGAACAGATCGCCCCCGCCACACGCGACTAGGCGATCCCCGAGACCTCGCCGCGGAGCGGCCGTGAACGGCCCGCCTCGACGTAGAACAGGAAAACCGACGCGCCGACGATCAGCGCTGCACCGAGCCAGAACCACGCCGACGGCACCTGGCCGAGCAAGATCCAGCCGAGCAGCGCGCTCAGCGGCACCTTCAGATCGCCGAAGGGCTGCAGATAGGTGGCGTCGGCCACCTTGTAGGCGGCGCTCAGCAGATATTGCGCCACCGCTGTAAGCACGCCGAGCAGCAACAGGATCCACAATCCCGCCCCGGTCGGCAGCTGGAACGGAAAGCCCGTTGCCAGCCCGGCCGGCACCAGCGATGGCACCAGCCACGCCGCGAGCGTCGCGACCAAGAGGATCAGCAGATGGTTGGGGGTGATGAGGACGAGCAGCGACAGCGTCAGCGTCTCGGGCGATTCCTCGCGCGACAGATATTTTGTCAGCACGTCCGTGGTGGCCCACAGCGCCGCTGCGGCGATCGGCACCACTGTCATCACGCTGAAGCCATCCGTGCCGACGCCCGACACGATGATGGCGCCGGTAAAGGCGACAAGCGAGGCGACGATGCGCGCCAGCGACGCCCGCTCGTGCAGGAACAGCGTCGAGCCAAGCAGGATGAACAGCGGCCCGGTCGAGAGCAGCGTCACCATCTGCCAGATCGGCACACCCGAGGCGAAGCCATAAACGAAGACATGAACGCCGAGCGCCGACACAAAGGCGCGGATCTCGTGCAGCCCGGGATGGGTGGTGCGGAGGTTCTTGAGGCCGATACGCATGATCAGCGGCAGGGCAACGATCGTGGCAATCAGATATTGCCAGAACGCCATTCCGGTCGAGGCCATGCCGAAGCCACCATACTGTACGGGCGTTGGGAGCAGGGACTGCGGAATATTGCTGGCGGCAAGCGCCAGGCTCGCGACAAGCATCAAGACGGGCCCAGTGATGGAGCCGTTGCGGGAAGGCGAGGAAAGCTGGTTCATGGTCAATCCTTTCGTAACCAGTTTCCTCAGGGTTACGGACGGGATCGGGGACGAAGTCCCGGCCGGCCATAAGGCCGATCCGAGCCATCCGGCCCATCAAACCCGTTCTCTTTCATCCGGACTATACCGTCGGCTTGGGGATCCCACCCAAATCTGCTGACCTGTCCCTTTGGGGAGACAGCGCTCGCGGGCTAGGCGTTTCCGCCATTACCGCCGGTGGGGAATCGCACCCCGCCCTGAGAACGTTCAATTCAGCCGCTTCATCGTGAAGCGACGATGGACACATACGCCTCCACCACCCGCCGATCAATGCCGTCTCACGCAACTGCCCGGTCGCGGGACATTGATAATCTGGAATAATCCTCCGCGAGTCTATTCGTATTATCGCTAATATCAGTTAGAAACGTCGCAAGAGCCGTCGGTACGGCCAATGGAGGCAGATCATGGGCGCATTCCTCACTCTGGGGCACATCAACTTCAAGACGCGCGACTTGCAGGCGTCGATCAAGTTCTACGAGACGCTGGGCTTCAAGACGTTTCTCGAGCTCACCGACGAGGACCACACGCCGTGGATCGTCTATCTGCGCTTCGACGACAATCTCTATCTCGAGCTCACCGGCGGTGGCAAAGAGCGCTCGCCAGGCCCCGAGCCGACGGGCTTCAACCATATGTGCATCACGGTCTCCGACATCGAAGCGGCGGCGCGCGAGCTCGAAGCCAACGGCCTCAAACTGATGAACTCGCTGAAGCTCACCAAGGGCCTCGACGACAATCGCGGCGCCTGGGTCGAAGATCCCGACGGCAACCGCATCGAACTGATGGAAATGGCCCCCAACTGCGTCCAGTACGACGCCATCAAGGCGTTCAACGACGGCAAAGGCAAACAGAGCCTGGTGCGCCCACTGAACCCGCGGAAATGACGTTCTAGCGTCTGAGTGGCCCGCCCACCGGTTTCCCTCCCCCGTGTGGGGAGGGCAGCGCAGCTTGGCCGAACGGCCTAGCGAAGCTGGGTGGGGGGAGTCAGAGTTAACCGTGAGTCCCCCCACCCCGGCTTGCTAGCTCGCTGCGTTCGCAA
>JBDTLB010000039.1:0-17852 GCA_039934955.1 Devosia sp. | reverse complement strand
TGAAAACTTCGTGATAAATATTTACTGAAATTCTTGCGCCCCAGAAATTCGCCCGCTAACAATGCGGGACGAGGCAGGGAGGAACCTGCGCCTCGACATCTGGGAGGAAACCACATGAATCGCTTCGCCAGCTGGCGCCGCGCGCTTGGCATTGCCGTCGCCGGTATCAGCATGATCACCGCATCCGCGGCACTCGCCGCCACCACCGTCAACGTCTGGTGCTGGGACACCAACTTCAACGGCGCCGCCATGAAGGAAGCCGCCGCCCGGTACGCCAAGTTGCATCCCGACGTGACCATTAAGGTCGACGACAGCGCTTCGCAGGACGACATCCGCGCTAAACTGCAAACGCAATTGCTTGCCGGCAATACCGACGGTCTGCCCGACATCGTGCTGATCCAGGACGACGTGGCGCAGAAATACCTGCAATCGTTCCCCGGCGCCTTCGTGCCGCTGTCGGACTCGATCGATATGAAGGACTTCGCACCCTACAAGGTCGCGGCTGCCACCCATGACGGCAAGTCCTACTCGTTGCCCTTCGACTCAGGCGTCACCGGCGTCTTCTATCGCAGCGACTATCTCGACCAGGCCGGCTACAAGGCTGCCGACCTCCAGGACGTCACCTGGGATCAGTTCATCGACATCGGTAAGGCCGTAAAGGCCAAGACTGGTCACAACCTTATCGCACTCGATCTCAACGGCGACGGCCTTATCCGCATCATGATGCAGTCGGCTGGCAAGTGGTACTTCACGCCAGATGGCAAGCTGGACGTCCTCAACAACGCTCCGCTCAAGGCCGCACTCGAGACCTACGCCAAGATCTGGCAGGCCGATATCGTCAAGCCCGTGTCCGGCTGGACCGATTTCACCGGTGCCTTCACCTCAGGCGACACTGCTATTGCGCTTGATGGTGTCTGGATGACCGCCACCGTCAAATCGAAGCCAGAGCAGTCCGGCATGTGGGCCATTGCACCCATTCCGAAGCTCGATGGCGTCGACGGCGCCACGCACTACTCCAACGAAGGCGGTTCGAGCTGGTACGTTCTGTCCTCGGCTCCGGCCAAGGACGCCGCGATCGATTTCCTAAAGACCATCTGGGGTGGCGACAAGGACTTCTACCAGAAGATCCTTGTGGGTCAGGGCGCCTTCAGCACCTGGCTCCCTGCGAGCACCGGCGACGCCTACAAATCGTCTGACGCTTTCTTCGGCGGCCAGCCGGTCTGGCAGAACTTCTCCGACTGGCAGGCAAAGATCCCGTCGGTCGACTACGGCACGTTCACGGCCGAAGTTGACTCCGCCGTGGTCGCTCAGCTTCCCACGATCGCCAAGGGCGGCAGTGTTGACGATGCCATCAAGGCGATCGACGCCCAGGCCACTCAGCAGATGCAGTAACCGCTCCGGAGGCAGGACACTCCTGCCTCCGTCCTCCCGGCGGTCGTGCTCCGTGACGGATGTGCGATCGCTCGGATCGGGCTAACCTGCTCTCGACTGAATTAGGGGATCGCGTGGCACAAACCAGATCGGGCCGCAGCGAGCAACTGGCGGGATGGGTGTTCATCGCCCCGGCGCTGGTGCTGCTCGGCATCTTCATGATCTACCCGATCATCTGGTCGCTCTGGATGAGTTTCCAGGTCGGCAAGGGCATGAATTTCAGCTTCGGTGGCTTCACCAACATCATCCGGCTGACCAAAGACCCCGTCTTCATCCGCGCCCTCACCAACACCTGCATCTTCCTTGTCGTGCAGGTCCCCATCATGATCGTTCTCGCGCTGCTGTTTGCCAACGCACTCAACGATCCGACGCTGCGCTTCCGCGGCCTTTTCCGCACCGCCATCTTCCTGCCCTGCGTCACCTCGCTGATCGCCTATTCGACGCTGTTCAAATCGATGTTCGCGGCCGACGGCGTCATCAACAAGGCCCTGATCGCCGTCCACATTCTCGACGCGCCCATCGCCTGGCTCGGTGATCCGTTCTGGGCCAAGGTCGTGATCATCCTCGCCATCACCTGGCGCTGGACCGGCTACAACATGATCTTCTATCTCGCGGCGCTGCAGAACATTGATCGCTCGATCTACGAGGCTGCCCGCATCGACGGCGTCCCCGCCTGGGCGCGCTTCCGCTACCTCACCATCCCGATGCTGAAACCGGTGATCCTGTTCACCACCGTAATCTCGACCATCGGCACGCTGCAGTTGTTCGATGAGGTATACAATTTCACTGCCGGCACTGGCGGCCCGTCCGACTCGACGGTGACCCTGTCGCTCTACATCTACAATCTGACCTTCAAATTCATGCCAAGCTTCGGTTATTCGGCGACCGTCTCTTGGGTCATCGTCATCGTCGTCGCCATCCTGACCTTCCTGCAGTTCATCATCGCCCGCGATCGGAGGTCCGCCGCATGAGCGCCGTAGCCCTCATCCGCCGCGGCATCGTCTACGTGCTGCTGAGCCTCGCCGCGTTCGTGTCGATCTTCCCGTTCTACTGGATGATCGTTGGCGCCACGAACCGATCGGCCGATGTCGTCACCGGTAAACCGACGCCCGGCGGCTATTTGTTCGCCAACATCGCGACCTTCTTTGCGACCATCGACGTGCCGCGTGTCTTCTGGAACTCCGGCTATATCGCGGTGCTCGGCACGATCTTCACGCTGTTGGTGTCCTCGCTCGCCGGTTACGGCTTCGAGATGTTCCGCTCGCGCTTCCGCGACCGCATCTTCGCCTTCATGCTGCTGCTGCTCTCCATCCCGTTCGCAGCGCTGATGGTGCCGCTGTTCGTGATGGTCTCGTCGGCGCACATCACGAACACCGTCCTGGCGGTGATCTTGCCCGGCATCGCCTCGATCTTCATCATTTTCTACTTCCGCCAGGCGACCAAGGCGTTCCCGTCCGAATTGCGCGACGCGGCGCGTGTCGACGGCCTCAAGGAATGGCAGATCTTTCTCTTCATCTATTTGCCGGTGATGCGCTCGACCTACGCCGCGGCGATCATCATCGTGTTCCTCGCCAACTGGAACAATTACCTCTGGCCGCTGATCGTGCTGCAGACCGCCGAGAACCGGACCGCGACGCTGGTTATCTCGGCGCTCACCTCGGCCTATACCCCCGACTACGGCATGATTCTCGTCGGCACCGTGCTGGCGACACTGCCGACTCTCATCATCTTCTTCCTTCTCCAGCGGCAGTTCGTCGAAGGGCTGACCGGTTCCGTAAAGTAAGGTTCTATGACTATGCGTGCGGTGACGAGCTTCAATGACGGCTGGCTGTTCGAGGGCAACGACGCGGTCACCCTACCCCATACGGCCGTTGAGCTACCGTTCGCCTATTTCGACGAAGCCAGCTACCAGCGCCCCTTCACCTACGTCAAGACCTTCCGCGCCGACCCCGCCTGGGCCGGCAAGGAAGTCGCGATACATTTCGAAGGCGCCATGGCCAATGCCATCGTGTCGCTGAACGGCGAACAGATCGCTGCCCACAAGGACGGCTACACGCCGTTCGAGGCGCGCCTCACTGGCAAGCTGAAAGCCGGTGACAACATCCTCTCGGTCACCATCGACGGTTCCGAGAACCCCGGCATCCCGCCCTTCGGCGGTCGCATCGACTACCTGACCTATGCCGGCATCTATCGCGACGTCTGGCTGAAGCTGACGCCGCCGGTCTCGATCGCCAGCGTCAAAATCGAAACCCCCGACGCACTAGCGGTCCAGAAGTCCGTCCACGCCCGAATCGAACTCGCCAATCCCCATAACCAGCCGGTCACCGGGACAATCACCGCGACCCTGCGCGACCCGGCGGGCAAGTCGATCGTCACGGCATCCTTCCCGGCTGCCGCCCACGCCATCATCAAGCTCGACAACCTCCACGACATCGAACTCTGGGATCTGGCGACACCCCACCTCTACGCGCTCGAGCTGACGCTCGGCGACGACAGCCTCACCACCTCATTCGGCTTCCGCAGCATCGCTTTCGCCACCGACGGTTTCCGTCTCAACGGTAAGTTGCTCAAGCTGCGCGGCCTCAATCGCCATCAGGCGTTCCCCTATTCCGGCTATGCGCTGGGTCGCGCCGCGCAGGAGCGCGACGCCGAGATCCTGAAGAACGAGTTGCACGTCAACATCGTGCGCACCTCGCACTACCCGCAATCGCCGTGGTTCCTCGATCGCTGCGATCAGCTCGGGCTGCTGGTGTTCGAAGAAATCCCCGGCTGGCAGCACATCGGTGACAAGGCCTGGCAGGCCGAGTCGATCGAGAACGTCCGCCGCATGATCACCCGCGACTGGAACCACCCCTCGATCATCATCTGGGGCGTCCGTATCAACGAGTCCGCGGACAATCATGATTTTTACGCGGAGACCAATCGCCTGGCTCACGAACTCGATTCCACCCGCCAGACCGGTGGCGTCCGCTACATCACCGACAGCGAGATGCTCGAAGACGTTTACACCATGAACGACTTCATCCTCGGCAACGAGGAGCTCGGCGGCAACCGGCCGCGCACCGCGCTCCGTCCGATCGCCGAGACCACCGGCCTTAGCCAGCCTGTGCCGTACATGATCACCGAGTATGGCGGGCACATGTACCCGACCAAGAGCTTCGATCAGGAGCAGCGCCAGGCCGAACACGTCCGCCGTCACCTCGAAGTGCTCAACGCCACCTATGGCGACCCCGGCATTTCCGGCGCCATCGGCTGGTGCGCCTTCGACTACAATACGCATCAGGATTTCGGCGCCGGCGACCGTATCTGCCACCACGGCGTCATGGACATGTTCCGCGAGCCCAAATTCGCCGCCTATGTCTATTCCAGCCAGTGCGAGCCCTCGGAGGAAGTCATCCTCCAGCCCGTCACCTTATGGGCCCGCGGCGAGCGCAACATCGGCGGCACGCTGCCACTGATCATCCTCACCAATTGCGACGAGGTCGAGCTGCGCTACGGCAACAATCCGCCCAAGCGGATCGGGCCGGACCACGAGAATTTTCCGCATCTCCCGCACCCACCGGTCGTCATCGACCGCCGCCATTTCAGCGCCGAGGAACTTGGCCTGTGGGGCATGAAGTGGGAGGATGCGCGCATCACCGGCTTTGTCGGCGGCAAGCCGGCCAAGCAGATCCACTACGTCGCGGGCCCCGTCGCCACCACGCTGCAGGTCGTCGCCGATCGCGACACCATCGCGGCCGCCGCCAAGGACAGCGTGCGCGTCATGGTCCGTGCGCTCGATCAGGCCGGCAACAAACTCCCCTTCCTGCTCGATCCGGTCGAGATCAATGTCAACGGTAGCGCCCGGCTCGTCGGCCCGAGCCTCGTGCCGCTGCGCGGTGGCTCCACCGGCTTCTGGCTTGAATCGACTGGCACCCCGGGACCGATCGAAATCAACGTAACCAGCCCGCGGTTCGGCACCACCACCATCACCTTGAGCGCCCGATGAGGACCAGATCATGAGCGGATTGAAGCTGCGCGATGTTCGAAAATCCTTCGGCGCTGTCGAAGTCATCAAGGGCGTCAACCTCGACATCGAGGACAAGGAATTCGTGGTCTTCGTCGGACCGTCGGGATGCGGCAAGTCCACTCTGCTGCGCATGATCGCCGGACTCGAATCTGCGACCAGCGGTGACCTCGAAATCGGCGGCAAGCGAGTCAACGACCTCGATCCATCCAAGCGCGGCATTGCCATGGTGTTCCAGTCCTACGCGCTCTACCCGCATATGACCGTGCGCGAGAATATGGGCTTCGCGTTGCGCTTCGCCGGTGTCCCCAAACCCGATATCCAAAAGCAGGTCGATGAGGCGGCTCGCATCCTCGAGCTCGCGCCGCTGATGAACCGACGCCCCAAAGAGCTATCCGGCGGCCAGCGCCAGCGCGTCGCCATCGGCCGCGCCATCGTGCGCCACCCAGAGGTCTTCCTGTTCGACGAGCCGTTGAGCAACCTCGACGCCGAACTGCGCGTCCACATGCGCATCGAGATCGCCCGCCTGCACCAGGAACTCTCCACCACTATCATCTACGTCACGCATGACCAGGTCGAAGCGATGACGCTGGCCGACAAGATCGTGGTGCTCCGCGACGGCGCCATCGCGCAGGTGGGCAGCCCGCTTACTCTCTACGACGACCCAGACAATCTGTTCGTCGCCGGCTTCATTGGTTCGCCCAAGATGAACTTCCTCAAGGGCGTCGTGGAGGACGGCTCCGTGCGACTGCCCGATCACGGCAATCAGCAGATCTCGCTCGCCGGCATCAAGTCCGCTCTGGCAGCCGGCAGCAAGGTTACGGTCGGCATTCGCCCTGAGCACTTCAAATCTGGCGGCGACGCGAAGCTCGACCTCAAGGTCGATATGATCGAACATCTTGGCGCCGAGACCTATGCCTACGCGCGCTTCGGTCGTGGTGACCTGCTGACTGTCGCCACCCAGAACGATCGCGACCTCAAGGTGGGCGACGCGCTCTCGGCCCATTTTGACCCATCCCGGGCACTGCTGTTCGGCGCCACCGGCGAGAGAATCCGCTAAGCCCCCTCTGGAACTTTCACCCTGGCAGCGTGTTAGTCTTCCGCTGCGTTCCGTGCGCGGCGGGGGTTGCCCTTGAACGATCCGACATTCATTTCGTCGATCAGCGACAGTGATCGCTATCGCCTGCTCGTCGACGCGATCGCCGATTATGCCATCTACATGCTCGACGGAACCGGTCACGTTGTGAGTTGGAATCCGGGCGCGCAGCGCTTCAAGGGCTACCGGCCCGACGAGATCATCGGCCAGCATTTCTCGCGCTTCTACACCGCCGAAGACCGGGCCACCGGCCTGCCGGCGCGGGCGCTGGGGATTGCCTCGACCGAGGGGCGCTTCGAAGCCGAGGGTTGGCGCGTCCGCAAGGACGGCACGCAATTCTGGGCCCATGTCGTCATTGATCCCATCCGCAGCCCGGATGGCGAAGTCATCGGCTTCGCCAAGGTCACCCGCGACCTGACCGAACGCCGCGAGGCGGCACAAGCCCTTGCCGAAGCCAGGGAACAATTGTCGCAGAGCCAGAAAATGGAGGCCATCGGCCGCCTCACTGGCGGCGTCGCCCACGACTTCAACAATCTGCTGATGGCCATCACAGGCAGCCTCGAACTGCTCCGCAAACGCATTCCCGACGATCCTCGGCTGACCAAGTTGATCGACAACGCCATGCAGGGCGTGCAGCGCGGCGCCTCGCTGACCCAACGCATGCTGGCCTTTGCTCGCCGGCAGGAGCTTCGACCCGATCTCATCGATATCGGCGCGCTGGTCGGCAGCATGACCGACCTGCTCGCCCGCTCGCTCGGACCGAGCATCGAGATCGAGACTCACGTCGCTGGCCCGTTGCGCCCTGTGCTCATCGACGCCAACCAGCTCGAACTCGCGCTCCTCAATCTTGCGGTGAACGCCAAGGACGCCATGCCCGAAGGCGGCAAGCTCATCGTGACCGCCAGCCAGCCTGCTGGCCCACCGCCCGCCCCACTCGCGGCAGGGCAATATGTGTGCCTCGCGCTTTTCGATAACGGGACCGGCATGGACGCCGAGACACTGGCGCACGCGACCGAGCCGTTCTTCACCACCAAAGGCGTCGGCAAGGGCACCGGCCTCGGCCTTGCCATGGTGCGCGGCCTGACCGAACAATCGGGCGGCACGGTCACCATCGAAAGTTCGCCCGGTGCCGGCACGACCGTAACCCTCTGGATGCCCGTCGCCGATAGCATGATCATCGAGCCAGCCATTGAAATCGAAACCTTACCTGAGCCGTCAACCGCCCGGCGCGCTCTCAAAGTTCTCGTCGTCGACGACGATTTTCTTGTCGCCATGAACACCTCGGCCATGCTCGAGGGCCTCGGGCACGAAGTCGTCGAGGTCCATTCGGGGGCTCACGCCCTCGAAGCTCTGGAGCGCGCCAGCGATTTCGACCTGATGATCACCGATCAGGCCATGCCGCAGATGACCGGCATCCAGCTGGTCGGGGCTGCCCGCGCCACCCTGCCCCATTTGCCGGTGATCCTCGCTACCGGCTACGCCGAACTCCCCGCCGGCGCCGACCAGACCATCCCACGGCTCAACAAGCCGTTCTTTCTCGCCGATCTCGAGCGCGTGCTGACCCAGATCACGCCACGCGGTTGATTTCGCCGCGCGCTGCCGCCACGATAGCAACATGACCACCCTCTCCGACGAAATCGACCGGCGCCGTGACGACCTCGTCGCGCTCACGGCCGACCTCATCCGCATCCCGACCGTCAATCCACCGGGCGACCACTATCGCGAGATCTGCGAATATCTGGAGCAGCGCCTGAACCCGCGCTTCCCGCAGATCGAACTGATCCGCGCCGAGGGCGCCATCGGCGATGTCGACAAGCACCCGCGCTGGAACCTCGTCGCCCGCCGCCCCGGCGCCCATCCCGGCGACACCATCCATTTCAACTCGCACCACGACGTCGTCGAGACCGGCAGCGGATGGACCGTCGATCCGTTCGGCGGCGAGGTGAAGGACGACAAAATCTATGGCCGCGGCGCGTGTGACATGAAGGGCGGCCTCGCTACTTCGATCGTCGCCGCAGAATCCTTCATCGATACCCATCCCGATTTCAGCGGCGCGGTCGAAATTTCCGCCACTGCCGACGAAGAAACCGGCGGCTTTGGCGGCGTCGCCTACCTCGCCGAACACGGATATTTTTCGCCCGAGCGCGTGCAGCACGTCATCATCCCGGAGCCGCTCAACAAGAACCGCATCTGCCTCGGTCATCGCGGCGTCTGGTGGGCGGAGATCGAAACGCACGGGCGCATCGCGCACGGCTCAATGCCCTTCCTCGGCGACAGCGCCATCCGCCACATGGCGGCGCTGCTCGGCGAGATCGAGGCGACCCTCTACCCGGCGCTCGCCACCCGCACGACCGCCATGCCGGTCGTCCCGCCGCTGGCCCGACAGTCGACGCTTAATATCAACTCGATCCACGGCGGCCAGCCCGAACCCGAGGAAGGCTACACCGGTTTCCCCGCGCCGATCGTTGCCCACTCGGCCCGCATCGTCATCGACCGCCGCTACCTCATCGAGGAACAACCCGCCGCGGTCCGCCAGGAAATGGTCGACCTGCTCGAAAAATTGAAGGCCACCCGCCCCGGCTTCAGCTACGAATTGCGCGACCTCTGGACCATCCCGCCGACCATGACCGAAAAAAATGCGCCAATCGTGCGCGCCGTCGACAAGGCCATCGGCGAAGTCCTCGGCCTCGCCCCCGACTACGTCGTCTCGCCCGGCACCTACGACCAGAAGCATATCGACCGCATCGGCCGCCTGCACAACTGCATCGCCTACGGGCCGGGCATCCTCGATCTCGCGCACCAGCCGGACGAATATGTCGGCATCACCGACATGCTCGATTCCGCCAAGGTGATGGCACTCACCATGAATGATCTGCTGAACGGCGTTTAGAGCGCCTTTTTCTCCGTTAAAAGGCCATTTGTGTACGCGCAAAATCGTCCTAAGCTAGCCGCAAGGCCTCGAGAACTGGGCCGCTTCAGGAAGGGACGCTCATGCGCAAATCACTGATATTGCTGGCAATTGCCGGCGCACTCATGTCCACGACGGCCTACGCCGCGGCACGCACCGATCTGGTGATCGGCATCCAGCTCGAGCCCACGAACCTCGATCCCACCACCGGCGGCGCTGCGGCCGCCATTCGCACCGTGACCGATCTCAACGTCTTCAACGGTCTCACCTTGATCGACAAGGACGGCGCCGTGCAGCCCGACCTCGCGACCAGTTGGGACATTTCGCCCGACGGCCTGACCTATACCTTCCACCTCAAGACCGGCATCAAGTTCTCCGACGGTGCCCCCTTCTCCGCCGACGACGTCAAATGGACGCTCGACCGCGACCGCGCCGCTGATTCCAAGAGCGCCCAGAAGCAGCTCTTCGCCAACATCGCCTCGATCGATGTCGTCGACCCTGCCACCGTCAAGGTGACGCTGACGCAGCCGCAGGGCGATTTCCTCTATGACATGGGCTGGGGCGATGCCGTGATCGTCTCGCCCAAGACTGCCGAAACCAACGTCACCAACCCGGTCGGCACCGGTCCCTACATCGCCGGCGAATGGGTCAAGGCTGACCATATCACTCTGGTCCCCAATCCCAACTTCACCGGCACCAAACCGGCGCTCGACAAAGTGACCTTCAAGTTCATCTCCGACCCGACCGCCGCCTCGAGCGCCGTGCTCGCCGGCGACGTCGACGTCTTCTCCGCCTTCCCGGCGCCCGAACTGCTTGAGCAGTTCAAATCCAACCCGCAGTTCCAGGTGCTCGTCGGTAGCACGCAGGGCGAGACCATAGCGGCCATGAATAACGCCCACCCGCCGCTCGACAACGTCAAGGTGCGCGAGGCCATCTCCCACGCCATCGACCGCAAGGCGATCATCGACGGCTCGCAGTTCGGCTATGGCACACCGATCGGCAGCTTCTTCCCGCCAGGCGATCCGGCCTATATCGATCTGACCGGCATCTCCAACTTCGATCCGGCCAAGTCCAGGCAGATGCTCGCCGACGCCGGCGTCAAGGATCTGACCCTGCAGTTCAAGGTGCCACCGGCCGCCTATGCCCGCTCCGCAGCGCCGATCATCCAGCAGGAATTGGCCGATGTCGGCGTCAAGGTCGTCATCACCAACGTCGAATGGGCTGACTGGATCGCCAACGTCTTCCAGGGTGCCTACGACTACGATCTAACGATGGTCAGCCACGTCGAGGCCAACGACTTTGCCGCCTTCGGCAAGCCGGGCTATTACCTCAACTACAAGGCCGACAACCTCAACAAGCTCGTTGCCGAGCTTGCTGCGACGACCGACGCCGCCAAGCGAATCTCGATCAAGCAGGACATCCAAAAGCTCCTCGCCAACGATTTCGTGGCGCTTTACCTGTTCGAACTGCCCAACATCACCGTCGCCAACAAGGACGTCCAGGGCCTCTGGCTCAACGCCCCGCAACCCACCACCGACCTCTCGGCCCTCTCCTGGGCACAGTGATACCAGCGGTTGGACGAACGAACCCTCTTGGGCTCGTTCGGACAGAGCGAAAACAAAGACCATCAGTCAGGTCACCTTCCCCAGCGCAAGCGGGGGAGGGTGTCGCAGAGCGAGGAAGGGAGCGGCCGCATTGACCGCCCATGCAGTCGGGACTCCCTTCTCCCCTTGCGGGAGAAGGTGGCTCGGTCAACGGCCGAGACGGGGTGAGCCGCTTGCGCAGTGCTTCCGACTTGGCATTATAGCCTGATGTCCACCTATATCGCCGGCCGCGTCGCTTCGGTGCTGCTCAGCCTTCTCGTCGCCAGCGTCGTCATCTTCCTGATCATGGAAGTGCTGCCCGGCGATCCCGCCCAGTTTATCCTCGGCATGAATGCGCGCCCCGACACGCTGGCCGCCTTGCGCACCCAGCTCGGTCTCGATGCGCCGCCTGTAATGCGCTATTTCGGCTGGATGCTGGGCATGCTGCACGGCGATTTCGGCATCAGCTACACCTATCGTGTGCCGGTCGCCGAACTGATCGGCCAGCGCATCGGCGTCTCCCTGCCGCTCGCCATCTACGCCCTGACGCTGACCCTAATCGTCGCGTTTCCAGCCGGTCTCCTCGCCGCAGCGCGCCGCAACACCATCAGCGATGCAACCATCATGGGCGTCACTCAGCTCGGCGTCGCAGTGCCCAATTTCTGGTTCGCCATCGTTCTGGTCTATGTCTTCGCCGTGACGCTGCACTGGTTCTCGGCCGGCGGCTTCCCCGGCTGGGACAAGGGCTTCTGGCTCGGCATGCGGGGCCTCACCTTGCCCGCCATCGCACTGGCTCTACCGCAGGCCTCGATCCTCGCTCGCGTCATGCGCTCGGCACTGCTCGACACCCTCGATGAGGATTACATCCGCACCGCTCGCGCCCACGGCCTCACCCGTGCGCAGACACTGTGGCGTCACGCCGTGCGCAACGCGCTGATCCCGGTGCTGACCATCGTCGGACTGCAATTCGCGTTCCTGCTCGCCGGTGGCATCATCATCGAGAATGTCTTCTTTCTGCCCGGCCTCGGCCGGCTGATCTTCCAGGCCATCGGTCAGCGCGATTTGATCGTGGTGAAATCGGTGATCATGCTGCTGGTCTTCGCGGTGATCTTCGTGAACTTCCTCGTCGACCTCAGCTACATCGCGGTCGATCCGCGATTGCGGAGGCGCTGATGGCCAGTTCCGGCATCGCCGCCATCAACCTACCCCGCGGCACCTGGCTCCGCGCCGCTCTGCGTTCGCCGAGTTTTCTCGCCGGCACGTTCATCACGCTGATCTTCGTCGCTCTCGCCATTATCAGCTTCGTCTGGACGCCCTATTCCTACGCCGTTCAGGACATCCCCAACAAACTGCACGGCCTCAGTGCCGACCACTGGTTCGGCACCGACCAGTATGGCCGCGACGTGTTCTCGATGATCCTCGTCGGCGCCCGCACCTCAATCGCCGTGTCGTTGATCGCCGTCGGCGTCGGCATCGGCATCGGCGTGCCGCTCGGCCTGACCGCCGCGGCGCAACGCGGGAACCTGTTCGACGAACTCATCATGCGCGCCAACGATCTGGTCTTCGCCTTCCCGGCACTGCTGATCGCCATCCTGATCACGGCCGTCTTCGGCCCCAGTGCCACCAACGCCATGATCGCCATCGGCATCTTCAACATCCCGGTGTTCGCCCGCCTCACCCGCGCCGCGGCCCTGAGCCTGTGGACCCGCGACTTCATCCTTGCCGCCCGCGTCGCCGGCAAAGGCGCCGCCCGCATCTCGGTCGAGCACATCCTGCCCAACATCCTCAACACGCTGGTGGTGCAGATCACCATCCAGTTCTCGCTCGGCATCCTGGCCGAAGCCGCCCTCGCCTATGTCGGTCTCGGCGCGCAACCGCCGACCCCTAGTTGGGGCAAGATGCTGGCCGACAGCCAGACGCTGATTTCGCTGGCGCCGCACCTCGCGCTGATCCCCGGCTTCTGCATCGTCTTCACCGTGCTCGGCCTCAATCTGATGGGCGACGGCCTCCGCGACATCTTCGATCCGCGCCTGCAGCGGAGCCGCCGATGAGCCTCCTCGACATCAAGCGGCTGACCCTCGACATCGGTCCCATCCCTATCCTCCACGGCATCGATCTTAGCGTCGATGCTGGCGAGGTCCTCGGTATCATTGGTGAATCCGGGTCCGGCAAGTCGATGACCGCGCTGTCGATTATGAGCCTGCTGCCGCCCGAATCGCGCACCGGCGGCAGCATCACCCTCGAGGGGGTTGACCTGCTGACCCGCACCGAGAAGCAGATGTGCGCCATTCGCGGCAAGGACATCGGAATGGTGTTCCAGGAGCCGATGACCGCGCTCGATCCGCTCAAGACCATCGGCGCGCAAGTGGCCGAGACTATCTCGACCCACACCAGGATCAGCCGACGCGAGGCGCTGAGTGAGGCCGACCACGCCCTCGAGCGTGCCGGCCTGCCGCGCGATCTCTACCCGCGCGACCGCTTCCCGCATGAACTCAGTGGCGGCCAGCGCCAGCGCGTCGTCATCGCCTCGGCTATTGCACTCAGGCCGAAACTCCTGATCGCCGATGAGCCCACCACCGCGCTCGATGTCACCACCCAGGCTCGCATCCTCGAATTGCTGCGCCGCCTAGTCGACGAAGACGGCATGGGGCTGATCTTCATCACCCACGATCTGGCGGTCGTGGCTCGCCTTGGCGACAAAGTCGCGGTGATGCGCCAAGGCGAGATCGTCGAATCCGGCCCGACCGGCGAAATCTTCCGCGCGCTGTCGCATCCCTACACGCGCCAGCTTTTCGCCGCCTCCTCGCATGTGCCGGCGCGCGATCCTGCGCTCCCCGGCGGCACCCCGGTGCTCATCGTCGACGGGCTGGTGCGCGACTATCGGCTGCCCGCCCGGCGCTTGTTCGCGGCCCCCGGCGCCTTCCGCGCCGTCGACCGCGTCAGCTTCCGCATCGAGCGCGGCGAGAATGTCGGGCTGGTGGGCGAAAGCGGCAGCGGCAAGTCGACCCTCGCCCGCGCCATCATGGCCCTCGAAGCCATCCAGTCTGGCAGCATCGCCATCGACGGTACGCCGCTCGACGGCCGCAGCCTGAGCACCCGCCGCAAGCTGCAGGTGGTGTTTCAGGACCCCTATGGCTCGTTCGATCCGCGCCAGCGCGTCGACACGCTGGTCACCGAACCGTTCCATCTGCTCGGCGCCGAAGCGCCGCGCGGCGCCGAGCGGCAACAGCGCATCGCCACCGCATTAACCAATGTCGGCCTCGAACCCGCAGACGCCGAGAAATACATCCACGAATTCTCGGGCGGCCAGCGCCAGCGCATTGCCATCGCCCGCGCCCTGATCATCGAGCCGTCGCTGATTATTCTCGACGAAGCTGTCTCGGCACTCGACGTCTCGATCCGCGCACAAATCCTCGATCTGCTCGCCGACCTCAGCGACCGGCTGAACCTGTCCTACCTCTTCATCTCGCACGACCTCAGCGTCGTCCGCTCGATCACCGACCGCGTGCTGGTGATGAAGAATGGCAAGATCGTCGAGAGTGGCAACACCGCCGAAATCTTCGCCAACCCCCAGCATCCCTACACGCAGGAACTGATCGCCGCGACGCCCAACCTCGAGCGAGCGCTCGCGTCGCGGGCCTGATCAGAGCTTCTGCCCGCTCCACACCACGCGATAGAGCTCAAGGTCGGCCGGCGGCTCGGCCGGCAGCGCGTAGCGCCAGCGCGGATCGGCATCGGCGATCAACTCCGAACTTCCGCCTGGGAGACGCGACAGCCGCCGCACCAGCAGCTCATCGCCGACGCCCACCAGATAAATCCCCGTCCGCAACGTCGTCGCCCGCATATCGACAATCACGAACGCGCCCTTCCCGATCGCCGGCTCCATGCCGCCATCGCCGGCATTGGCGTAGCGGGCCGGTGAGGCCGAACATGCTGTCGAGCCATTGCTCGCTGACCGCGATATCGGACGGCGCCCAAAGCTCCAGCGAGCGACCGTCTTGCACTTTGACCTGCGGGCGCAGTGGCTGCAGCCGCGTAAAACCCGGCAATCCGGCAAACCCGGCGGCGCCGGCATCGGCGAATTGGCCCGACCCGTTCTCCCGACCGGTCGCCACCCACTCGAGCGACACACCGGCTTCGTTCGCCAGTGCAAGCACATCGTCCAGCCGCAACGGCGCCCCAGCCTTTCGCATGTTGTCGATATGGGTCCGGGTTTTGCCGACGATCGCCGCAGCTTTCACCGGGCCGCCCACAGCGCTCACCAGCCGCGCGATTCGTTCGTCCTGTGACAGGGCAGCGTCATTTACGCCAATTAATTCTGGCATATCACGGCAAATTCGTTGCCGACGCACAATTCTGTTGGCATTGTGGCAACCCAGTAACTGCATCTTTGCCATATTTTATGGGCGTCGAATTGCCTCGACGCAACAGCACCTTAGCATGCGTGGACGATTTAGCCGAATTCGCAGAACCACCAATAAACAGGGACGTTGATGCACCTGCACGGGGAAACCCAGCCCGACGAGCTCGCCGACCTTTACGTCGCCGTGATGCGCGCCCTCGACGGCGTCACCGCGCCTCGCGCGCAAGCCGTGCTCTCGATGGCCGTACTGATGACCGGCGAGCACATGAGCCTCGCAGGCGCCGACCTCATCGCCTGGATCGATCAGACCGCCAACACCGCCAAAGCCATCGCCACCACCGCCCGGCGCGACCGCCGCCGACCTAGCGACGCCCCAGCGGCGCTGCCGGTAACCAGCATCCCCCGGTCTTGACCCAGGAACTCTGCCGGATCCTCCACCATCGCTTCACCCTCAGCGGTTTCCCTCCCCAGCGTGGGGAGGGAAGCGAAGCTTGGCCGCACGGCCTAGCGAAGCTGGGTGGGGGGAGTCAGAGTATGGCCGACACTCCCCACACCCCGGCTTGCTAACCCGTCTTATTCATGAGGGCTGGGCTTTGGGGTGATTGATCGACGCCGGGTGAGCTGGTTTGTGGCGTGTTTTTCACCGCTACGTGGTCTGAACTTGTGGAACGCGTTTGGGGTTGAAGTTTCTGGGTTCGACGGGGCGTCCTGGCCCCATCGACTATGGTCCGGCGGGTTGCAGCGCGACGGCAATGGTGCGGAAGAGATCGGCTTCGGGGCAAGCGGCAGCGAAGGCCAGACGGACGCGCGAGGCGGTCTCGATGACGCGGACGCCGAGCTTGAGCAGGCGCAGGCGCAAGGTGACGAACTCGGCCGTGGCCAGGGCATGGGTCTTGGGGATGGTGTCGCGAACGGTGAGCATGAGCCAATAGGCGGCGGTGTGGAGCACGAGACGGACCTGGTTGGCGATCGGTGACCTGCAACTCGTGCGGTCGCAGGCCAGTTGGCTCTTGTGCATCTTGATCAGGTTTTCCGCCTGGCCGCGGGCGCAGTAGATCACATCATAGATGTGCTCGGCCGATCCTTGCATGAGATTGGTGACGACGAAGCGGATGTCGAGGCCCAGGGTGGTCGCCTCGATGCGGGCGCAGACGCGGCGCTCGACGGTCCAGGATCTGGCCTTGTATCGTGTTTCGGCATAGCCGCGCAGTGCCGGCTTCTGGCCGAGGGCTCGACGGGTCCCGATATCATCGGCGGCGTCATCGACAAGCCGGTCGAGGACGCGATTGCCGGGTTGTCCGAAGACATAGTCGACGCCGTTGTCGTCGCACCAGTCCATGATCTCGGGCCGGCCATAATGGCCATCGCCACGGATCAGGATGCAGGTTTTCGGCCAGCGGGCGCGGATGCGCCGCACCAGACGCCGGATGTGGCCGCGGATCTCCCGGCCCGCCGGGGTCTTGCCCGGACGCAGGATCATCGCCACCGGGCGCCCCGTCGCGGTGTCGTAAATATGGATCGGCAGGAAGCAGCGCTCGTCGTAATGGGCGTTGAACAGCGACAGTTGCTGGTGTCCGTGAACAACATCGAGCGTGTCATCGATGTCGAGCGTCACGCTGGCGGGCGGCGCCTTGTAGCTTTGCAGCCAGAGATCGACCAGCACAGTGCCAAGCCCGATGACGGTCCTGAGGTCCGGCAGGTTCTCGGCCCGCGACAAGGTTGGCTGTGAACACAGGTCCATGCCGGTATCGGGCAGCCGCCCGCAGGCAAGCTTGAAGGCCGGATCGTGACGCAGCCGGTCAAGATCGTTGGCGTCCTCGTAGCCACAGGCGATCGCCAGGATGCGGGCGCGAACAATGTCGGCCATACCGTGCGTGACCCGGGCCGGATCACGCGGATCGCAGATCACTGCGGCGAGCCTGTCGGCCAGTCCCAGGCGCCGCTCGGCCGCAGCCAGCAGCATGACGCCGCCATCCGAGGTGATCCGTCCGCCATCGAACGCGGCTGTGATCTTCTTGCGGGCAATGGCTGGAAAAGAAAACGGCAGCAACATATCGTCGGTCATGGCGGGTGTGGCTCGTTCGATGACGTGGACAGGGTTGGCTTTGACAACCAAATCCTACGCTATATCAATCGCTTAGGCTACATCCGCCAGCTGCAACGAGCGGCCCTCATGAATAAGACGGGCTAGCTCGCTGCGTTCGCAAGCGCGCCGCCCTCCCCACGCAGGGGAGGGAAACCGAGGAACCGACACATCTATCCCCGAATCCACGGCTAAATTCCTCAGCCCCGCCAGACACATCCCAACAATCTGCACGCAGGCTTATCCCCGCTCCTCGCACCGGGCGCCTCCGAGATGAGTGGGTGTTTATGAGACACCCGACGACTCTCCGCGGCGGGATTTTTGGTCAAGCCGGGCGGGCATGAAGCTCGCCTCGTTCCTGCGCTCTGCCCGACCAATCCCG